>JAGRLZ010000141.1 GCA_020441545.1 Xanthobacteraceae bacterium
AATCTCCACAAAATATCGGGCGCCGGAAGCGACATAAGCGGCAAGGAAGCGATTGTGTTCCGGAAGGAAGTTGTGAACCGTGCCGGAAGCGTTTCGCGGTTGAAATTTGACGTGCATATCGCGGAAAAAGCGACATAGACTGGTCCCAAGGGGCGAGCCTGCCTATCTGAAAGATGCCGCTGCCAGCCAAGAACAATGTGGCAAGAACAACGAGGGCGGAATGGGAATCAACCAGGGACCGATCAGTCTCGATCAGAAATACACGCAGGAATCCGGACACATCTTCCTGACGGGCATCCAGGCGCTGGTCAGGTTGCCGATGGCCCAGGTCAGGCGCGACCGCGCCGCGGGGCTCAACACCGCCGCCTTCGTGACCGGCTATCGCGGCTCGCCGCTCGGCGGCTACGATCAGCAACTGATGGCGGCCCGCAAGCACCTCGACCAGTACGGCGTCAGGTTTCAGCCCGGCGTGAATGAAGATCTCGCGGCCACCGCGATCTGGGGCTCGCAGCAGCTCAACCTGTCGCCCGGCGCCAGGTACGATGGCGTCGTCGGCATCTGGTACGGCAAGGGTCCGGGCGTCGATCGCTGCGGCGACGTTTTCCGCCACGGCAATGCGGCGGGCTCGGCGAAGAACGGCGGCGTGCTGTGCCTCGCCGGCGACGATCACGGCGCGAAATCCTCGACCGTGCCGCATCAGTCCGACCATGCCTTCATCTCGGCCCTGATGCCGTATCTCTATCCGTCGAGCGTCCATGAGATGATCCAGATGGGGATGCTCGGCATCGCGATGTCGCGCTATTCCGGCTGCTGGGTCGGCATGAAGGTCATCACCGAAACGGTGGAGACCACGGCCGAGATCGATCTCGCCGACGAACTGACGCCGTTCATCATTCCCACCGACTTCGAGATGCCGCCGGGCGGCCTCAACCTGCGCTGGCCCGACGACCGTTACGATCAGGACCGCCGCCTGCAGGACTACAAGGGCTTTGCCGCGATCGCCTTCGCCCGCGCCAACAAGATCAACCGCATCACCATGGATTCGCCGAACGCGCGGTTCGGCATCATGGCGTCCGGCAAGAGTTACGAGGACGTGCGGCAGGCGCTGCGCGAACTCGGCATCACGGCGCAGGTCGCCGCTCGCATCGGGCTGCGGCTCTACAAGATCGGCATGCCGTGGCCGCTGGAGCCGGAAGGCGTGCGCCAGTTCGCCGTCGGCCTCGAGGAAATCTTCGTCGTCGAGGAACGCCGCGAGATCGTCGAGAACCAGGTCAAGCAGGAGCTGTTCAACTGGCGCGACGATGTGCGCCCGCGCATCATCGGCAAGATGGACGACCACGACAAGCGCTTCCTGCCGTTCGCCGAGGAGCTGAGCGTCGCCTCGATCGCGACCTCGCTGGCCGACCGGCTGCTGGCGATGGAGATGGATCCCGAGATCGCCGCGCTGATCCGCGCCAGGGCGGACTGGTTCCATGGCCGCACCGCATCCCAGGTGCAGCCGGCGATCCCGATCGTCCGCACGCCGTATTTCTGCTCGGGCTGTCCGCACAACACCTCGACCAAGGTGCCGGAGGGCAGTCGCGCCATGGCCGGCATCGGCTGCCACTTCATGGCGTTGTGGATGGACCGCAACACCGAGACGTTCACCCACATGGGCGGCGAGGGCGTGCCGTGGGTCGGCATCGCGCCCTTCACCAACGAGAACCACGTCTTCGCCAACCTGGGCGACGGCACCTATTTCCATTCCGGTAGTCTCGCGATCCGCCAGGCGATCGCGTCCAAGGCCAATATCACCTACAAGATTCTCTACAACGACGCGGTCGCGATGACCGGCGGCCAGAAGCACGACGGTGAGCTGTCGCCGCAGCAGATCACGTTCCAGCTTCACAGCGAGGGCATCCGCAACATCTATCTCGTCTCCGAAAATCCGGACGCCTATCCGCCCTCGACCATCGCGCCGGGCACCAGGCTGGCGCATCGCGACGAACTCGACAACGTGATGAAGACGCTGCGCGAGACGCCGGGCTGCTCGGCCATCGTGTTCGTGCAGACCTGCGCCGCCGAGAAGCGCCGCCGCCGCAAGCGCGGCATCATGGAAGACCCGCCGCGGCGGGTGATGATCAATCCGGCGGTCTGCGAAGGCTGCGGCGACTGCTCGGTGCAGTCGAACTGCATTTCCGTCGAGCCGCTCGAGACCGCGCTGGGCCGCAAGCGGACCATCAACCAGTCGAGCTGCAACAAGGATTATTCCTGCGTCAAAGGGTTCTGTCCGTCGTTCGTCACCATCGACGGCGGTCAGCTTCGCAAGCGCGCGCGCGCCGATCTCGGTCCCATCGGCGATCTTCCCGAACCAGCCTCGCGGCCCGGTCTCGACCAGCCCTACAACATCGCGGTCGGCGGCGTCGGCGGCACCGGCGTGCTGACCATCGGCGCGCTGCTCGGCATGGCCGCCCATATCGAAGGCAAGGCCAGCATGATCCTCGACATGTCCGGCCTGGCGCAGAAGGGCGGGGCGGTGCTGAGCCATGTCCGCTTGTCGAAGAATCCGCAGGACGTCACCTGTTCGCGCATCGTCACCGGCACCGCCGATCTTCTGATCGCCGCCGACGAGGTGATGGCGATCTCGAAGGAAACGCTGACGCTGTGCGAGTCCGGCCGCACCCACGGGGTGGTCAACACGCACCTGATCCCGATCGCCGATTTCATCCGCAACCGCGATTTCGATTTCCAGAACCGCAAGGTCAATAGCGTGCTGCAGGGCGCGCTCACCGGGGATTCGGCGTTCCTGGATTTCACCAGGATCGCCGAGGCTCTGCTGGGCGATGCCATCGCCACCAACATGATGATGATGGGCTATGCCTATCAGGTCGGGCTTCTGCCGGTGTCGGCGGCGTCGATCGAGCACGCGATCGAGCTGAACGGCGTGTCGATCAAGATGAACACGCAAGCCTTCCGGCTCGGCCGGCTTGCCGCCGCGGAGCCGGCGCGGCTGGCCGGCATGCTCAAGGGACGGAACGAACCCGCCGCGACCAAGACGCTGGACGAGATGTCGCTCGACGAGATCATCGCCCATCGCAGCCAGCTTCTGACCGATTACCAGAACGCGGCGCTGGCGACGCGCTATCGCCGGCTGGTCGAGAAGGTGCGCATGGCGGCCCGCGAACAGGGGCTCGGCGAGGCGCTGCCGCGCGCGGTGGCGATCAACTACGCCAAGCTGCTGGCCTACAAGGACGAATACGAGGTGGCGCGGCTGTTCACCGACGGCAGTTTCGCCAGGCAGCTGCACAGCCAGTTCGAGGGCAATTTCAAGATCAGGTTCAATCTTGCTCCGCCGATCCTCGCGTCCGAACTCGACGCGCAGGGGCGCCCGCAGAAGCGCGAGTTCAGCGCGCGGATGCTGCCGGTGTTCCGGCTGCTGGCGAAGATGAAGGGCCTGCGCGGCACGGCGTTCGATGTCTTCGGCTACAACAAGGACCGCAAGCTGGAGCGCGACCTGATCGTCGCCTACGAGCAGGACGTCGACAATGCCTTGCGGCACCTGTCGACGCAGAGCCACGATATCGCGGTCGAGCTGCTGTCGCTGCCCGACCAGATTCGCGGCTACGGCCCGGTGAAGGAGAAGGCGATCGATGCCGTCAGGCCGCGCCATGCCAAGCTGACGAAAGACCTCGCCAGCCCGCCGATGGCCTCGCCGCAGATCGCCGCGGAGTGACGTCGCGCAGGTCGTGCATGAAGGGCCGGAAAGGGAGCGGGATCGGCACCGGCACCGTTGCCATCAGTAGTCGCCACCACTAGAAGGCCGTGCGCGCTCATTCCGCCTAGCGGGAATCGCGCGCGGCGGAAGAAGCTTGCCAAGGCGGCCATGAAAGGTCAGAAAATCCGCTGGAAGATACTCATCAGCGGAGAGCGTTTTGACGATCAAGGGCAAAGCCTACATTGCCGGGATCTATGAGCATCCCACCCGGCACGCACCCGACAAATCCACGGCACAGCTTCACGCCGAAGTCGCCAAGGGCGCGCTCGAGGACGCCGGCCTGACCATTGCCGATGTCGATGGCTATTTCTGCGCGGGCGATGCGCCCGGCGGCGCCTGGCCGATGGTCGATTATCTCGGCCTCGACACCGGGAAGCTGCGCCATATCGATTCCACAGAAACCGGCGGCTGCTCCTACATCATTCACATCGGCCACGCGGCGGAAGCGATCGCCGCCGGCAAGTGCTCGGTCGCGCTGGTGACGCTGGCGGGCAAGCCGCGCACCAGCGTGATGCCGCCGCGTGCCGCCGGCGCCGAGGTCGATTTCGAGGCGGCCTATGGCGCGACCACGCACAACGCCTATGGCATGTGTGCCATGCGCCATATGCACGACTACGGCACCACCAGCGAGCAACTCGCCTGGATCAAGGTCGCGGCGTCGCATCACGCGCAATACAATCCGCATGCGATGCTGAAGGACGTGGTGACGGTGGAGGACGTGCTCAACTCGCCGATGATCTCCGATCCGCTGCATCGCATGGATTGCTGCGTGGTGACCGATGGCGGCGGCGCGCTGATCGTGACCACGCCCGAGATCGCCAGGAGCCTGAAGAAGCCGCTGGTGCGGCTGATCGGCCATGGCGAGGCGATGAAGGGGCCGCGCGGCGGCAAGAACCTCGACCTGACCTATTCGGCCGGCGTGTGGTCCGGCCCGCCCGCGTTCGAGGAGGCCGGCGTCACGCCGAAGGACATCAAATACGCCTCGATCTATGACAGCTTCACCATCACGGTGCTGATGCAGCTCGAAGACCTCGGCTTCTGCAAGAAAGGCGAGGGCGGCAAGTTCGTCGCCGACGGCAACCTGATCTCGGGCGTCGGCAAGCTGCCGTTCAACACCGACGGCGGCGGGCTGTGCAGCAATCATCCCGTCAATCGCGGCGGCATGACCAAGATCCTCGAGGCGGTGCGGCAATTGCGCGGCGAAGCCCACCCCAAGGTGCAGGTGCCGAATTGCGACCTGGCGCTGGTGCATGGCACCGGCGGCCTGCTCGGCGTTCGCCATGCTGCCTCGACCGCCGTTCTGGAGCGCGTGTGATGACTGAAGCCAAAACTCAAGAGAAGACGTATCCGGCCCCGCAGGGCAATCCCGAAACCATGCCGTTCTGGGAAGCCGCGAAGGAAGGCAGGTTCCTCATCAAGCGCTGCAAGGCGTGCGGCGAGGCGCACTACTTTCCGCGCGCGATCTGCCCGTTCTGCTTCTCCGACAAGACGGAGTGGGAGCAGGCGTCCGGCGAGGGTGAGATCTACACCTACAGCCTGATGCGCAAATCGGCGACCGGGCCTTACGCCATCGGCTACGTCAAGCTGAAGGAAGGGCCGGCGGTGCAGACCAACTTCGTCGATTGCGATCTCGGCGCATTGAAGATCGGCCAGAAGGTGAAGGTGGTGTTCAAGCCGACTGACGGCGCGCCGCTGCCGTTCTTCACGCCGGCCTGAGCGTGTCAGGCATGCTTTCAAGACAACCATCGGTCATCCCCGCGCAGGCGGGGGTCCAGTAAGCACGGAATCGACGATACCGGATGCCCGCCTTCGCGGGCAGGACCGAAAGACATGGAGGAAAGACGCGATATGGCGCTCAGCTACGACCAACTCATGGCGCTGAAGAACATCGGCCAGGCATACAGCTACACCGACCGCGACGTGATGCTCTACGCCTACGGCATCGGGCTCGGCGCCGATCCGATGGACGAGAAGGAGCTGGCATTCGTCAACGAAGCCTGCTTCACGCCGCGGCCGCTCAAGGTGGTGCCGACCTTCGCGTCGGTGGCGGCGTGGGGCTCGGGGCCGGGCGACATGCAGCTCAACCGGGTGATGGTGGTCGACGGCGAGCGCGACATCACCTTCCACAAGCCGTTGCCGGAGGCCGCCGACATCACCGCCGACTCCACGGTGCTCGGCGTATTCGACAAGGGCAAGGACAAGGGCCTGGTGATCCGGCACCAGACCGTGCTCAGGAACCCGCAGGGCGAGCCGCTGGCGACGCTGGTGGCGTCGCGTTTCGCGCGCGGCGACGGCGGTATCGGCGGTCCTTCTCAAGGCCAGCCGGAGCCGCATCAGGTGCCGAACCGCGCGCCTGACAAGACCATCGACATCACCACGCGCCCCGACCAGGCGCTGGTCTACCGCCTGTGCGGCGACCGCAACCCGCTGCACAGCGATCCGGAATTCGCCAAGCGCGGCGGCTTCCCGCGGCCGATCCTGCACGGCATGTGTACCTATGGCATCACCTGCCGCGGCGTCTTGCAGACCTATGCCGACTACGATCCGTCCGCGTTCAAGCAGCACGCGGCGCGGTTCTCGTCGCCGGTCTATCCCGGCGAGACCGTGACCATGGACCTGTGGAAGGACGGCAACGTGGTGTCCTTCGAAGCCAGGGTGAAGGAGCGCGGCGTCACCGTCATCAAGAGCGGCAAGACGGTGCTGGGTTGAGGCAGTTGTCTCATTGAGCGCGGTCATTCCGGGATGCGCCTTCTTCAGGCGCAGGCCCGGAATCCATATCCCCTGCTGTGGTTGTGGATTCCGGGTTCGCTCGCAAATGCTCGCGTCCCGGAATGACGACGACTTCAAGATGTACACGGAGAAAGCCGATGGGATTGCTTGACGGGAAAGTGGCGCTGATCACCGGCGCCGGCGGTGGCCTCGGCGAAGCCTATGCCAGGCTGTTCGCGCGCGAGGGCGCGGCCGTCGTGGTCAACGATCTCGGCGGCCCGCGCGACGGCAGCGGGTCCGACACGTCGATGGCGGACAAGGTGGTCGATGCCATCAAGGCGGAAGGCGGCCGGGCGGTGGCGAACGGCGCCGACATCTCGACCATGGCCGGCGGCCAGTCGGTGTTCGACGATGCCATCAAGCATTTCGGCCGGGCCGATATCCTGGTCAACAATGCCGGCATCCTGCTCGACCGCAGTTTCGTCAAGATGGGCGAGGCCGATTGGGACAAGTGCCTCAAGGTCCATCTCAAGGGCACGTTCTGCGTCACCTCGCCGGTGTTCCGCTGGATGAAGGACAATGGCGGTGGCGTCATCGTCAACACCTCGTCCACGTCGGGCCTGATCGGCAATTTCGGCCAGAGCAATTACGGCGCGGCCAAGGGCGGCATCTGGGGCCTCAGCAATGTGCTCGCCATCGAGGGCCGCAAGTACGGCATCCGGATCTGGACGTTGTCGCCCGGCGCGCTGACCCGAATGACCGCCGACCTGCCGCGCTACATCGAGAATCCGGGCGCGGCGCTGGGGCCGGACGGCATCGCGCCGGCGGTGCTCTACATGGTCAGCAGCCTCTCGGGCGACCAGACCGGCAAGGTGCTGGGCGTCTCCGGCCCGCGCGGCGTGCGCGAAATGAAGATGATGGAGATGGAGGGCTGGAAGCCGCCGCATGACGGCTGGAAGGCCGAGGACATCGTGACCCACGCCAAGGAGATTTTCTTCTCGGACGAGAATAAGATGGGGGCCCGGCGGTTCTGAATTGCCGCCCGGCAGGCGCTCTCGCTCTGCTCCTTGTCCCAGGATCGATTGGCGGACGGACATCATGACCAGGCTGACACACGAGGCGGCAGGAACCTTCGCCATCGCCCCTACGCCGTTCCATGACGACGGCCGGGTGGACGAGGCGTCGATCGACCGCCTTGCGGATTTCTATACCGAAGTCGGCTGCGACGGCGTCACGATCCTGGGCATCCTTGGCGAGGCGCCCAAGCTCGACGGCGCGGAGGCCGAAGCCATCGTCCGCCGCTTCGTCAAGCGCGCCGGATCGCTGCAGGTCGTGGTCGGCGTCTCGGCGCCGGGCTTCGCCGCGATGCGTTCGCTGGCCCGCGCCGCGATGGATGCGGGCGCGGCCGGCGTGATGATCGCGCCGACGCCGGGCTTGCGCACCGACGACCAGATCACGGCCTACTTCAGCCAGGCGGTCGAGGCGATCGGCGCCGATATCCCGTGGGTGCTGCAGGATTACCCGCTGACGCTGAACGTGGTGATGACGCCGGCGGTGATCCGCCGGATCGTCATGGACAATCCGTCCTGCGCCATGCTCAAGCACGAGGACTGGCCGGGCCTGGAGAAGATCACCGCGCTACGTGGTTTCCAGAAAGACGGTTCGCTGCGGCCGCTGTCGATCCTCACCGGCAACGGCGCGACCTTCCTCGATTTCGAGATGGAGCGCGGCGCCGATGGCGCCATGACCGGCTACGCATTTCCGGAGCTGCTGATCGACGTCGTGCGGCTGTCGAAGGAGGGCAGGCGCGACGCCGCGCATGACCTGTTCGACGCGCATCTGCCGATGATCCGTTACGAGCAGCAGCCCGGCGTCGGCCTTGCCGTGCGCAAATATGTCCTGCATCGACGCGGCGTGCTCGGCTCGCCGGCGCAGCGCAAGCCGGGTTCGACGCTGAGCGACAGGGCGCGCGGGGAAGTCGATTATCTCCTGTCGCGCGTCGCGCGCTTCGACAAGCGAGCATCGATGACACGGCCGGCCAGTGGAGTGGATTTGACATTCGATACCCACATCGCAGCGAACCCGAAAGGCGAATGTCAAATCCAAAGCTCCACTGGAAATCTATAGTTGCTAGTGGTCCTTCGATTCTAACGTTTGCGAAGGCATCTGCTGAAAAGGGACGCACATGTTGGAATCGGACCACTAGCGCCGCCGATTGAAGCAGAGGAAAGCAGACCATGTCGAAAGAGCCGTTGCCCGCGCGCCCCGCATCCACCATCCTGCTGCTGCGGGAACGCGGCGGCATCGAGGTCTTCATGATGGTGCGGCACTATCAGATCGAGTTCGCGTCCGGCGCGCTGGTCTTTCCCGGCGGCAGCGTCGATGCGGGCGATCAGGATATCGTTGGCATGACGGAGCTCTACGACAACCGGCAGGGGTTCGATCCCGCGGCCCTGAAGTTCAGGATCGCGGCGATCCGCGAGACCTTCGAGGAGAGCGGCATCCTGCTGGCGCGGCCGCGCGGCGCCGATGCGATGATCGCGGCCGACCGGGCCGAGGCGATCAGCCAGGCGCATCGCGTGGCGGTCTGCGAAGGCTCCGTCCCGTTTGCCAGGGTCGTCGCCGAGAACGACCTGGTGCTGGCGCTCGACCAGCTCGCGCACTACGCCCACTGGATCACGCCGATGGGCCTGCCGAAGCGTTTCGACACCCACTTCTTCATCGCCAAGGCGCCGCCGGACCAGGTGGGGGCACATGATGGGCGGGAGTCGACCGATTCCATCTGGGTGTCGCCGAAGGAGGCGCTGGAGGGCGGCGAGAGCGGACGCTTCAAGCTGCCGTTCCCGACGACGCGCAACCTCATCAAGCTCGGAAAACAGCCCAGCGTCGATGCGGCGCTTTCCGAAGCCCGCCGCTCCACGGTGGTCACCGTGCTGCCGACCATCAGCAAGGACGGCGACCGCCGCATGCTGCGTATCCCGGCCGAGGCGGGCTATGACGGCGAACTGTTCGAGTCGCCGGGCGCGCCCTGAGCCCCCGGCGACCTGCCTGTGGGCGCGCCCTGCGCGAAAGTTCCGGATTGTGCTAGACTGCCATGACGGCGGCCCAATCGCGGGCCGCCCGACAAGCGGGTCGGTCGATTTTGTATGCCGGTACGGGCGGCCATAACATTTTCGGAATTGATGACAGGGCCGCGCGCGGAATCCATCGTGTTCGGCTTTGGCGGGTTGGCGATCGGTTTTCTCGCCGCGCTGGTTCTGCGGCGTATCCGGCGGAATCCCGCGGCCCCGGATGCGGCCAGGGAAACGTCCGCCGTCCCCTCGCTGGTGGAGCAGCGTTATGCCGAGGTGGAGGAGAGCTATCGAAAGTTGTTCGACGGCTCGGTCGACGGCATCTATGTCACCACGCCGGACGGCCAGCTCCTGAACGCCAATCCGGCGCTCGCCCGCATGATGGGTTATGAAACCGCGCGCGACCTGATCGAGGGCGTGACCGATATCGCCAACACAATCTATGTCGATCCGCGGGTGCGCAGCGAATATCAGGCGCGGATGGCGCGCGATGGCATGGTGCGCGACTTCGAGTATCAGGTGCGGCAACGTGACGGCACGGTGCTGTGGCTCTCCGACAGCGCCGCCGTGGTCCGCGACGAAGCCGGCGTGATCGTACGCTACGAAGGGACCGTCCGCGATATCACCGATCAGAAGCGGGCCGAGGAGGCGGTGGCCGAAAGCCGGCGCCGGCTTCAGGAGGTGATCGATACCGTGCCCGCGGTCATCAATGTCAAGGACGTCAATCTGCGCTACGTGCTGATGAATCGCTACATGGCGAACATCTTCGGAATTGAGCCGGAAGATGCGATCGGGCGCACCACGACCGATCTGATGTCGCGATACGGTGCTCAGAAGGCCGACGACAACGACCGTCGCGTGATCGCCAGCGGCCGCGAGCGCGGCTTCTATGAGGAGGAGTATATCGACTCGTCCGGCACCATGCGGCAGTGGCTGGTCAACAAGCTGCCATTGCGAAGCGCCGACGGCGAGGTCGCCAACATCGTCACCGTCGCGCTGGATATCGGCGAGCGAAAGCGGGTCGAGCAGGAGATGCGCGAGGCGAAGGATGCCGCCGAAGCGGCGCTGCGCAACCTGAAGGAAACCCAGAACTCGCTGATCGAGGCGGAGAAGCTCGCCGCACTGGGGCGTCTGGTCGCGGGTATCGCGCACGAGGTCAACAATCCGGTCGGCATCAGCCTCACGGTGGCGTCGGCGCTCGAGCGCAAGGTTGCAACCTTCACCGAGGAGCTTGAGCGCGGAAACCTGCGCCGTTCGAACCTGAACGATTTCGTCGAGACCAGCCGCAGCGCGGCCTCGCAGCTCGTTGCAAATCTCAATCGCGCGGCCGAACTGGTGCAGTCGTTCAAGCAGGTCGCGGCCGACCGCACCTATTCCGATCAGCGGCCTTTCGATATCGCGGATCTGACCGAGCAGGTGGTGATGAGCCTCCGTCCCAGCTTCCGGAAGAAGAACCTGACGCTGAAGGTCGATTGCCAGCCGAATCTCATCATGAACAGTTATCCCGGGCCTTACGGCCAGGTGCTGACCAACCTGTTCCTCAATTCAGTCGCCCACGCCTTTCCAAACGCCCATGAGGGCGAGGTGAGCATCAGGATTCAGGAGGTCGGCAACGATCACGTGGAAATCCTGTTCGCCGACAACGGGTGCGGCATGACCGCCGATGTTCGCCGCCGTGCCTTCGACCCGTTCTTCACAACCCGGCGCAACGAGGGCGGCACCGGGCTCGGGCTGCATATCGTCTACAGCATTGTCACCAGCCGGCTGGGCGGCCGCATCCATCTCTATTCCGCGCCCGGCGAGGGCACGCGCATTCAGATTATTCTGCCGCGGGTTGCGCCGGCCGAACTCCAGCCCGGCTCGGCCTGAGCGGTCGTTGACGCCGAACGGTTGGATGCCGGATGGTCGGATGGATGCCGTCAGTCGGTATCGGCCAGCCGGCGCAGGGTCGCCTTGAAAATCTGGCTTGCCTTGCCGACCAGCGCTGTCCCGTTCATGACGCCTTCATTGTCGGTGAAGGAGCCGGTGACACCGATGCCGACGGGGTCGGATTGGCCACCGAACAGCGGATTCTCGATCGTGCTGGGCGTATGCTGGTTGACCTGGACTTCGCCCTTGAAGGTCGAGCCGTTGACGGTGTAGCTGCCGACATAGAACAGGTAGGCGTCGCCGCCAAGGATCCTGCCGTCGCGAAAGACCACGACGCCACTCCCCTTGCCGGTCCGACCGTCAAGCAGGTCGACGTGGATCGAATACAGCCCGTTCCTCATTGTGCCCCAGTCGTCGTCACGCTGGATATGCGCCATCCGCCGTTGGTTATGCCAAAGCTCGTCCATGGCAGTCAACGCGGCATTTGATTCCCCGGGGGGCCGGTTGCGCCTTCCGCCTGTCGCCGCGCTGTCACATGTTGCGGAATGCAACCGTTGCGACCCGCGGCATGGAATTTCCGATGTGTGATGCACCTCGATCGTCGCCGGCGCTCCGGACGAGAAAGAGCCCGGCGCGATGGCCGGGCTCCGACGATTTCATCCCTTAGCGGTGGCCGCGGTGTCCACCGCCGCCATGGTGGCCACCACCGCCGCCATGATGGCCACCGCCGCCGCCGTGACGGCCGCCACCGCCGCCGTGACGGCCGCCGCCGGGCCATGGGCCGGGACCGAAGCCGGGACGCGGGCCCATATGCGGCCGGCCTGGCCGATAGTGCGGACGGCCATGGTAACCATGATGGTGCCAGCCGCGCCATCCGGAGCGGCCGCCCCAGCCATAGCCGCGGCGATGGGCGTAACCGCACCAGTAGAAGCCCGGGCCGTTCCAGCCGTTTGGATAGAAGCAATAGTTGCGGCCGCCGAACGCGAACTGTGCCGGCAGCACAGCCGACTCTCCGTTCACGGCGGGATTGATCGGCATCGCACTCGCCGGCGCCACCGCGCCGGTGAGGGAAAGGGCGAGTGTCGTGGCTGCAGCAAAAATCCATTGACGCATTGGCATCTCCCTTGTTCGGCGGGCGACAAACACCGACGCGGCATTGCCGTCGTGCCGACTTGGAATATACATGGACGCAAACAAAATGCACAACCGGCGGGCGCGCGGAAATCCGGTGGCGGAAATCCGGTGGACGGGCCGTGGGCCCGATGTCGCGCGCTCGCCTCCGCATGCGGAGATACCGTCCGGGCCATCGGCACCTGTCATCGAGATGCTCGAGGCGGCGCCGGTCTCGCGGAGGCGTTGAGAAAAATCGAGCGGCATCTTTTTGCCGCGAACCGCACCGCAGCCACGATGCGCCATAAGTGGCGCGTATGCTGTGGTGCGAATCATGGGGCCTTGCTGAAGGAATATGACGCTACACCGCGATATCTTCTGGCTGGGCTGTCAATGGGCGGTGACCGGCCTTGGCATCCAGGCCGTCGACAGGAAACTGGAAGGCCAGTTCGATATCGAAACGTCGCGGATCTGGGAGGATGACCTGGCAGGGCCGATGCTTGGACTTGCGTGGTTCGATGCCGACGATTTCACCGAGGCACTTGCCGTTGCGCGGCGCCGCGCGCGCGAGCCGACCATCACGTTCCACTCCAGGACCGGCGGCGAACGCTGATCGGCAATTCTGCCCGGGGCCGTCACACGGGCATGGCGCCAGGTAGGGGCCGGTTTACTGCTTCTTGCATCTTCGGCGATCGACACGACGATCGACAGTCGCGCGGACTGTCGCACGGCTGTCATGGGATTCTGCTAGCTGCGAGCCATGGGACGCGAGACGACAACTGAAGGAATGCCGGATCGGCGCTTTCGCACACTGTTCATCTCCGACGTTCATCTCGGAGCACGCGGCTCGCAGGCCGACAAGCTTCTCGATTTTCTGCGCGAGCACGACGCCGACACGATCTATCTGGTCGGCGATATCGTCGACGGCTGGGCGCTGCGATCGAGTTGGCACTGGCCGCAATCCCACAACGACCTGGTGCAGAAGATGCTGCGCAAGGCCCGCAAGGGCGCACGCGTGATCTATGTGCCGGGCAATCACGACGAATTCCTGCGATCCTATTACGGCACGCATTTCGGCGGCATCGAGGTCGTCGAGCAGGCGATCCACGCGGGCGCCGACGGCCAACGCTATCTGGTCATCCACGGCGATATCTTCGACCTGGTGGTGCAGAATGCGCGCTGGCTCGCGCATCTCGGCGACAAGGCGTATGATCTGGCGATCCGGCTCAATCGCATCGTCAACACGTTCCGCCGCTGGTTCGGGGTGCCGTACTGGTCGCTGTCGCAGTGGGCCAAGCTGAAGGTCAAGAATGCCGTCAACTATATCGGCGCGTTCGAGCAGACGCTGGCCGGCGAGGCGCGGCGCTGCGGCGCCGA
>JAGRLZ010000142.1 GCA_020441545.1 Xanthobacteraceae bacterium
GGCTATCTGTGCGAGAACTATGGCGGCGCGTTCACCCTGCCGGAGCGCGGCCCGATCGGCGCCAACTGCCTGGCCAATTCGCGCGATTTCCTCACGCCGGTCGCGGCCTATGAGGACAAGGACACGCCGACCGAGCTTTACGTCAAGTGGGGCGGCGAACTCTACAGGACCACTCTGCCGCATTCGCCGATCGACGTGGTCGCCTGGCACGGCAACTACGCGCCGTACAAATACGACCTGCGCACCTTCTCGCCGGTCGGCGCGATCGGCTTCGACCACCCCGACCCCTCGATCTTCACGGTCCTGACCTCGCCGTCGGAGACCGCCGGCACCGCGAATATCGATTTCGTCATCTTCCCCGAGCGCTGGATGGTGGCGGACAATACCTTCCGGCCGCCGTGGTATCACATGAACATCATGAGCGAGTTCATGGGGCTGATCTACGGCGTCTACGACGCCAAGCCGCAGGGCTTCGTGCCGGGCGGCATCAGCCTGCACAACATGATGCTGCCGCACGGCCCCGACCGCGAAGCGTTCGAACATGCGTCCAATGGCGAGTTGAAGCCGGTCAAGCTCACCGGCACCATGGCCTTCATGTTCGAGACCCGCTTTCCGCAGCGGGTGACGAAACATGCCGCCGAATCCGGCACGTTGCAGGACGACTACGCCGACTGCTGGAAGGGCCTTGAAAAGAAGTTCGATCCGAACAGGCCGTGATGGCGTGGTGTCCCGGATGCGGTGCAACGTTCGTCGCGCTGCCCTGCTGATCCGGGACCGTTGCGCGATCAAGCTAAATGACGCATGTGGAGCCTGGAGTTCTTATGCCCCACCCCAACGATCCGAAGCTGAAGTCCTTCATCGACGTTGCGCCCGACTCGGACTTCCCGATCCAGAACCTGCCCTATGGCGTGTTCTCGATGCCGGCCTCGGCGGAGCGGCGCGTGGGCGTGGCGATCGGCGACTTCGTGCTCGATCTCGCCGCGCTCGAGGCCGCGCAGCGCATCGATGCCGGCGCGCCGGGCGTGTTCGCGCAACCCTCGATCAACGCCTTGATGGCGCTCGGCCCGCAAGCCTGGTCGAAGGTCCGCGGCCGGATCAGTGAATTGCTATGCGCGGACAATCCGGAATTGCGCGACGATGCGGATTTGCGCGCGCAGGTATTGATCCCGCGCAAGGACGTGCGGCTCCATCTGCCGATCGCGGTGGCCGGCTACACCGACTTCTATTCGTCGAAGGAGCACGCCACCAATGTCGGCGTCATGTTCCGCGGCAAGGACAACGCCTTGCAGCCGAACTGGCTGCATATCCCGATCGCCTATAACGGTCGCGCCTCCACGGTGGTGGTCGGCGGCACGCCGATCGTGCGGCCGCAAGGACAGTTGAAGCCGCCGACGGCCGATGTGCCAAGCTTCGGCCCGTGCAGGCGGCTGGATTTCGAACTGGAGATCGGCGTCGTGGTCGGCGGCGCATCGCGGATGGGCGCGCGCCTGGACGCGCAGCAGGCCGGCGACATGATCTTCGGCTTCGTGCTGCTCAACGACTGGAGCGCGCGCGACATCCAGCAATGGGAATACGTGCCGCTCGGGCCGTTCCAGGCCAAGGCGTTCGGCACCTCGATCAGCCCGTGGGTGGTGACGCGCGAGGCGCTGGAGCCGTTCCGTGTCGCGGGGCCGGTGCAGGACCCAAAACCGCTGCCCCACCTGCAGCAGAGCGGCGCCAACAATTACGACCTCGATCTCGCGGTCGACCTCCGCGCCGCCGGCGCGGCGGACTATGCCACCATCGCCCGCACCAATTTCAAATACATGTACTGGTCGTCGGTGCAGCAACTGGTGCATCATGCCTCGAGCGGCTGCGCGATGAATGTCGGCGACCTGCTCGGCTCCGGCACCATTTCCGGCCCCGGCAAGGATCAGCGCGGCAGCCTGCTGGAGATGTCGTGGAACGGCAGCGAGCCGGTCGAACTGCCCGGCGGCCTTCGGCGCAGCTTCTTCGAGGACGGCGACTCGCTGCGCATTCGCGGCTGGTGCCAGGGCGACGGCTACCGGGTCGGCTTCGGCGAGGTCGAGGGCACCATCCTGCCGGCCAACTAGAGCCATTTCCGTTCCGATCAAATCGGAACGGGGCTCTGTATCCTTACTTTTAACGCGTTTTCTTTACGCGAACCGGTACCCGCTTCGCTCGAAAACGCCGTCGCGCTGCGATCGTTCATTTTTGCGCGAGCTTGTTCAAACGCAAAGTGCCCGGCGTGCGGGGCGCTACAGATGCGCCATCACATCGGTTCGAGGCCGAAATCACCGGTCCGGCCGTCGCATGAATGGAGTTGAGCGATGAAGAAGACGATTTCCACCTTGGCGGTTTGCGGGAGCGTGCTGCTGGCCTCGTCGGCGGCGATGGCGGCGGATTTCAACGTCAAGATGCTCAACAAAGGCCCTGACGGCCAGGTCATGACCTTCGATCCGCCGTTCCTCAAGGTGAAGCCGGGCGATACCGTGCATTTCATCCCGGCCGACAAGGGCCACGACGTCGTATCGATCAAGGGCATGCTGCCGGACGGCGCGGAGCCGTTCAAGGGCAAGATGTCCCAGGAGCTTTCGGTCACCCTCCAGAAGCCGGGCCTCTACGGCTATCACTGCATCCCGCATTTCGGCATGGGCATGGTGGGCCTGATCGAGGTCGGCGGCAGCACGGCCAATCTCGATGCCGCGCGTCAGGCCAAGATGCCGCCGCTTGCCACCAAGCGGATGGCCGTGCTGTTCGACCGGGCGGTCAAGAGCAAGACGGCGGAGGCGCCAGGTGCAGCACATTAGCGACATTGCCGGCGAGGCGCTGGTCCCGCCGGCCGAATTCGCCTTTGCGGTGGTTGCCGCGGTGCGGAGACATCCGCATGTCAGCAACGTCCTGACGCACATTTCCGGGCAGAACTGGGCGCGGGTGGAGGAGGCGTTTCGCGCGATCCTTAATCCGCAAACGGGACCGTCGGACCTCACGCCGCTCGGCCGCAACATTGTCGACCTGATCTGCGCCGAACGCGGCGTGACCGGACGGCTGTTCAAGCCATACCTGACTCAAGTGCTGTCGGCGCTCACCGGACCGCAACCGGCGGCGAACACGCTCGCCCACATCGCGCGGCTGGCGCGGGAGGACGGGCCCTGAGCCGCCGCGGTGCCCCGAGCGGGTAAAGGAGTAGCATTTGCGTCGACGAGTCGCTGGCCCGCGGTCCGGCCGGTGAAATTTTGCATTTGCGCAAAGATGTAGGCTACGGTCAGGATAGAGTGTGCAGGTTTCCGGCCTTGAGTTACGCTCAGGCGGGACGCCGTTTGATCTGCGCGGTCTGATGTACCGCGGTTTGATTTGCGCGGTTTGATTTGCGCGGTTTGATCCGCGCGGTTTGATCTGCCGCAATGACATCGGCGGCGGGTCGCCGTAAGGCGTCCCGGAAACGGGGGCGCGCGGGCTGCGCGGGAAATGAGGGGTCAGGTTTTCATGGTCGCCCAACTCACAAAGAACGAACGTCAAATCGCGCTCGTCATCCTGCTGGTGATGGCTGCTGTGGGACTGGCGATGGCGGCCGGCGGCCGGAACGACCCTTTCGGCGTGCATGGCGCGCTGGTGATGGTGGTCGCGATCCTGGGAATGTTCGGCGTGATCTCGGGCTATTACGCCCCGGAGCCGCCGGAGGACCGGCTGGACAGCTATTATGACGCGCCGAGCAAGTTCGGGATCATCGCGGCGATGATCTGGGCGGTGATCGGCATGTTCGTCGGCGACTGGGTGGCCTGGCTGCTCGCCTATCCGGACTGGACCTTCGATGCCGCCTGGGCCAGCTTCGGGCGGCTGCGGCCGGTGCATACCTCCGGCGTGATCTTCGGCTTCGGCGGCAATGCGCTGATCGCGACCTCGTTCTACGTGATGCAGCGCACCACGCGGGCGCGGATGCCGGACCAGCTCAGCCCGTGGTTCGTGCTGCTCGGCTACAACCTGTTCTGCGTCATCGCCGCGACCGGCTACCTGATGGGCGTCACCCAGTCGAAGGAATATGCCGAGCCGGAGTGGTATGCGGATATCTGGCTGGTGATCGTCTGGGTCACCTATTTTGTGCTCTACATGCGCACGCTGGCGCGGCGCAAGGAGCCGCATATCTACGTGTCGAACTGGTACTACCTGGCCTTCATCCTGGTGGTGGCGATGCTGCACATCGTCAACAACCTCGCGGTGCCGATCGCGTGGGGCAGCGCCAAGAGCTATTCGCTGTTCGCCGGCGTGCAGGATGCGATGACCGAGTGGTGGTACGGCCACAATGCGGTGGCGTTCTTCCTCACCTCCGGCTTCCTCGGCATGCTGTATTACTACATGCCCAAGCGCGCCCAGCGGCCGATCTATTCCTATCGGATGTCGATCATCAGCTTCTGGGGCATCACCTTCTTCTACATGTGGGCGGGTTCGCACCATCTGCATTACACGGCGCTGCCGCAATGGGTGCAGTCGCTCGGCATGACCTTCTCGGTGATGCTCCTGATCCCGTCATGGGTTTCGGCCGGCAACGCGCTGATGACGCTCAACGGCGCCTGGCACAGGGTGCGCGACGACGCCGTGCTGCGCTTCATGATGGTCGCCGCGGTGTTCTACGGCCTGTCGACGTTCGAGGGATCGTTCATGGCGATCCGGCCGGTGAACTCGCTGTCGCATTATACCGACTGGACCGTCGGCCACGTCCATGCCGGTGCCCTGGGCTGGGTGGCGATGATTACCTTCGGCGCCATCTATGCGTCGGTGCCGTGGCTGTGGAAGCGGCAGGCGATGTATTCGGCGAAGCTGGTCGAGGCCCATTTCTGGCTCGCGCTGGCGGGCACCGTGATCTACGTCTTCGCGATGTGGAACTCGGGCATCATCCAGGGCCTGATGTGGCGCACCTATAACGAAAGCGGGACGCTGGCCTATTCGTTCACCGATTCGCTGATCGCGATGCATCCCTATTACGTCGCGCGCGCCATCGGCGGCCTCCTGTTCCTGCTCGGTGCGGTGGTCGGCTGCTACAACATCTGGATGACCATTCGGACCGCGCCCAGCGCGGCGCCGGAAACCGCGGCCGACCGCCCCGTGCTCGGCGGCGCCGTCCTGCAACCGGGAGAGTGAGCGCGATGTTTGGTTTTCACTATCGGCTCGAACGCAAGGCGATCGGCCTCGTGCTTGCCATCATCGGCGTTGCCTCGATCGGCGGCATCGTGGAGATCGCGCCGCTGTTCACGATCCACCAGACCGTCGAGGATGCCCCCGACATGCGGGTCTATACGCCGCTCGAACTGGCGGGGCGCAACATCTACATCCGCGAGGGCTGCTACGCCTGCCATTCGCAGATGATCCGCACCCTGCGCGACGAGGTCGAGCGCTACGGGCCGTACTCGCTGGCGGTCGAATCCAAGTACGATCACCCGATGCTGTGGGGCTCCAAGCGGACCGGGCCGGATATCGCCCGGCTCGGCGGCAAGTATTCCGACGACTGGCACGTGGCGCATCTCAACAATCCGCGCGACGTGGTGCCGGAATCGGTGATGCCGGCCTATCGCTTCCTGTCGCGGGCCGAATTGCGCACCGACGACCTCAGCAACCACCTCAAGGCGCAGCGCAGGGTCGGTGTGCCCTATAGCGACGACATGATCGCGAATGCCGCGGCCGACGCCTATGGCCAGGCCGCGCCGGATTCGCCGCAGGCCGAGGGCGTCGCGAAGCGCTACGGCAAGGCCACCAATATCCGCGCGTTCGACGGCAAGCCGAAGGACCTCACGGAAATGGATGCGCTGGTGGCTTACCTGCAGATTCTGGGACGGCTGACCGACGCCGCCTACAAACCCATGGCTTCCGCGGAGAAGTGATGATGAGCATCGATCACGACATCCTCGTCTGGTTCTCGAAATCGTTCGGCCTGTTCTACCTGATCGCGTTGTCGATCGGCGTATTGGTCTATGCCTACTGGCCGTCGAACAAGAAGTCGTTCGATCAGGCCGCGCAAGCCATCCTCGTCGACGACGACAAGCCGTACCGGGGGTAAAGGCAAGACGATGGGCAAAGAGGAACGCGACCCGCACACCGGGTATCTGACCACCGGACACGAATGGAACGGCATCATCGAGCTGAACACGCCGGTGCCGCGCGTGATCTATTTCTTTCTCTCCGCGGCGGCGCTGTTCGCGATCGGCTACTGGATTCTGATGCCGACATGGCCGCTCGGCACCACCTACACCAAGGGGCTGCTCGGCGACGACGTGCGCAAGGACGTGACGCACGCCGTCAAGCAGGCGGCGCTCGATCGCGCGGTCTGGTCCGCGCGGATCGAGAAGGAGAGCTTCGCCGACATCCAGAAGGACACGGCCCTGATGGAGGCGGTGCGCGAGACCGGGCACACCTTGTTCGGCGACAATTGTGCGGCCTGTCATGGACGCACCGCCCAGGGCGGCAAGGGTTTTCCCAACCTGACGACCCAGTCGTGGCTGTGGGGCGGCACGCCGGCCGCCATCGCGGAAACCATTCGCGTCGGCATCAATTCGACGCATCCGGACAGCCGCACCTCCCAGATGCCGGCTTTCGGGCGTGACGGCATGCTGCCGCGCGCCGATATCGACAAGGTGGTGGCGTTCGTGCGCAGCCTGACGCATCCCGGCGCCAAGGATCTGCCCGCCGACAAGGTCGCGGCCGGCAAGGCGCTGTTCGCGGCCAACTGCGCGGCATGTCATGGCGAGGACGCCAAGGGCAATCCGGAGATGGGCGCGCCGAACCTGACCGATCCGTTCTGGATCTACGGCGGCGATGCGAAAACCATCGAGGCCACCGTGTGGAACGGCCGCCAGGGCCACATGCCGACCTGGGAGCACCGGCTGTCGGCGCTCGACCGCAAGATTCTCGCGCTCTACCTGGTCGACTTGCGGAAACCCTCGCCATGACCGCCGGCGCGGCCATGACCCGGCGCGGGCGCCTTTCGCTCTGGCTGCTGGTCGCGGCCGGCCTGGCGCTGGTGATCGGCGCGAACTGGCATCTCGTCTACGTCGCCGTCACCTCGCAGCCGGATTGCGTCGCCCATGTCCGCCCGGGCACCGGCGAGGCTGCGCGCACCACCGTCTTCAGCGCCGCCAAGTCGGCATGTTCTCCCGGATGATCCCAGCTTCGATGAGGATTTAACGTGGCCAAATCAGACGTCGCACAGCCAGACATCATCATCCCGCCGGTCGCGGCTCCGCTGCCCACGACGAAGCGCTGGAAGCGCGACCTGACCCCGGCATCGGCCTTCCAGTGGCTGGCGCTCGGCTGGCAGGATTTCCGCACCCAGCCGGGGCCGAGCATCGTCTACGGCTTCCTGATTTTCCTGTTGTCGGCGGCGATCGTCGGCGGCCTGTTCAGGTTCGAGCTGGACTACATCCTGTTTCCGGCGCTTGCGGGCTTCATGGTGGTCGGACCGATTCTCGCGGTCGGCCCCTATGCCAAAAGCCGCCTGCTGGCCGCGGGCCAGCCGGTCAGCCTGTCGCGGATGATCTTCGTCCACCCGGCATCGGGGGCGCAGATCATGTTCACCGGCGTGCTGCTGTGCATGCTGATGCTGCTGTGGATGCGGGCCGCCGTCATCATCTACGCGCTGTTCTTCGGCCTGGTGGCGTTCCCCGGCCTCGACCATGTCGCACCGATGCTGTTCGCCACGCCGACCGGCTGGGCCATGCTGATCGTCGGCGGCGTGGTCGGCGCGCTGTTCGCCTCGTTCTCCTTCGCCATCAGCGCCTTCTCGATTCCGATGCAGCTCGAGGAACGCACCGACGCGCTGACCGCCATGGGCTCGAGCCTGGCGCTGGTCTGGCACAATCTGTCGGCGATGCTGACCTGGGCCGCGATCATGCTGGCGCTGGTGCTGCTCAGCGTGGCGACGGGTCTCGTGGGACTGATCGTGGTGTTCCCGGTGCTGGGGCACGGCACCTGGCACGCCTATCGCGCGGTGCAGCCGGTCTGACCGGAATGGAGCGATGAGTTGTTGCGCGCCAGGGAGTGAGCCGAACGCCGGCCTGGCCGATCCGGCCAGCAGCGCAAGCGAAATCCTGCTGGCGAGCCATCGCCTCGACGGCGACCTGCGGCAGACCGATCTGGCGGTGCCGGGAATCCATTGCGGCGCCTGCATCCACCGCGTCGAAGCCGCCCTGAATGCGCTGCCGGGCGTCGCTGCCGCCCGCGTCAACCTGTCGAGCCGGCGTGCCGCGGTGCGCTGGCACGACGCTCCGGCGCCGCCGCCGTTCATCGAGGCGCTGCGGGAGATCGGTTACGACGCCCATCTCTACGACGCCGCCGCGGAGCGCAAGGACACCGCGCTGCAGGTGCTGATCCGCGCGCTTGCGGTGGCCGGCTTCGCCGCCAGCAACATCATGCTGCTGTCGGTCTCGGTCTGGGCCGGCGCGGACGCCGCCACGCGTGACCTGTTCCATTGGCTGTCGGCGCTGATCGCGCTGCCGGCGCTGGCTTATTCCGGCCGCATCTTCTTCCGCTCGGCCTGGACGGCGTTGCGTCACGGCCGCACCAACATGGACGTGCCGATCTCGATCGGGGTGCTGCTGGCCTTCGCCTTAAGCCTCTACGAGACCCTGCATCACGGCCCGCACGCCTATTTCGATGCGTCGATCACGCTGCTGTTCTTTCTGCTGATCGGTCGCACGCTCGATCATCTGATGCGCAACCGGGCGCGCACCGCGGTCAAGGGGCTGGCCCGGCTCGCCGCACGCGGCGCGCTGGTGCTGCGGGACGACGGAACGCGCGACTATCTGCCGGTCGGGGACATCGCCGCTGGAATGACGATCCTGCTGGCGGCGGGCGAGCGGGTGCCGGTGGACGCGCGGGTCACAGCCGGCCGGTCGGATATCGACCGTTCGCTGCTGACCGGGGAGAGCGCGCCGGTGCCGGCGCGGGAGGGAAGCGAGCTGCAGGCCGGCACGCTGAACCTCACCGGGCCGCTGACCATCGTCGCCACCGCGGTCGCCCGCGACTCCTTCCTGGCCGAGATGATGCGGCTGATGGAAGCGGCGGAGAGCGGCCGCTCGGCCTATCGGCGCATCGCCGACCGCGCCGCCCGGCTTTACGCGCCGGTGGTGCATGGTGTCGCGCTGCTGACCTGCCTCGGCTGGATCGCCGCCACCGGCGATATTCATCGCGCCGTCACCGTTGCCATCGCGGTGCTCATCATCACCTGTCCCTGCGCGCTCGGCCTTGCCGTGCCGATGGTGCAGGTGACGGCGGCGCGGCGGCTGTTCGAGCGTGGCATGCTGCTGAAGGACGGCAGCGCGCTGGAGCGGCTGGCCGAGGTCGATACCGTGGTGTTCGACAAGACCGGCACCCTGACGCTGGGACAGCCGCGCCTTCGGGGCGCGGCGGCGGTCGACCCTGTCGCGCTCCGCATCGCCGGCGCGATCGCCGCGCATTCGCGCCATCCCTATTCGCGCGCGCTCGCGGCGGCGGCGCAGGATTTGCCGGCGACGGTGTCGTCGGGCGCCGTCACCGAACAGCCCGGTAACGGCCTCGAAGCCTTGATCGACGGGCACCTCTATCGCCTGGGCCGGGCCGCCTGGGCCGCCGCCCCGTCGGCACCCGAAAGCGGCGCAACCGGCGAAACGGATGACGCATCGGTGGTGCTGACGCGCGATGGCATTCTGCTCGCAAGCTTCCGCTTCGAGGACCGGCTCCGCGCCGGCGCGCGCGACGCGGTGGCGGCCCTGGCGCGACGCGGCTTCGGCATCGAGATGCTGTCGGGCGACCGCGATGCCGCGGTGCGCCGGATCGCCGATGGATTCGGCATTCCCTGCACCGCCGAGGTGTCGCCGGAGGGCAAGGTGGCACGCGTCGCCGCCATCGAGGCCGCCGGGCACAGGGTGCTGATGGTGGGCGACGGCCTCAACGACGCGCCGGCGCTCGCCGCGGCGCACGCCTCGATGGCGCCGGCGTCTGCCGCGGATATTGGACGCAATGCGGCCGACCTGGTGTTTCTGCACGAAAGCCTGGAAGCGGTCCCGGATGCGATCACGATCGCGCGGAATGCCGCCCGGCTGGTGCAACAAAATTTTGGACTGGCGGTTGTCTATAATACCGTCGCCGTGCCCGTGGCCGTGCTGGGCCACGTCACCCCGCTGGTGGCGGCGGTTGCCATGTCGCTGTCATCGGTGTTGGTGATCGCCAATGCGCTGCGGCTGCGCGGGGTGAGGCGAAGCGTGGCGCGGCCGGCGCGGGCCGGCATGGCAATGCACCATCCTGTTGTCGGGAGGAGCGCATGACCGATTTCCTCTATCTCGTGCCGATCGCCCTGGCGCTCGGGCTTGCCGGGCTCGGCGCGTTCATGTGGGCGCTCAGCAGCGGACAATATGACGACCTCGACGGTGCCGCCGAGCGCATCCTGTTCGACGACGATCACCCGCTGCGCGACCGGCGCGAAGCACCGCACGGACCGCATGGCGCCTGAGATCGGGCGGCGCGGGCCGGCGGCGGTGCGCCCGAAACGGATTTCACGACGAGGAATTTGCCGCGCGACAGCGCACCACGGTTGCCGGTTTGCCGCTTGAGCGGATGCGGCGTTGCTGTCAAAACGGCTTGTCCGGTTCGCCAACCGGCGCGACAATCGCAAGCTGAACCAAGGGACGTGTCTGCACGTCGTCCAAACCGTCCAGGGAGCAAACGTGACCGACACATCGACATCATCGACCAATGCGGCATCGACCGAAGCCGCTTCGACCGCGACGGGACCGCTCAAGGGCGTGCGCATCGTCGAATTCGCCGGCATCGGGCCGGGGCCGTTCGCCTGCATGATGCTCGCGGACATGGGCGCGGAGGTCGTGCAGCTCGATCGCGTCGGCGCCGGCAAGAACATGAAGTCGGTCGCCGGCCGGGGCCGCAAGGTGGTCGAGCTCGATCTCAAGGACAAGGCGGCGGTGGCGCAGGTGCTCGACCTGCTCGGCAGCGCCGATGCGCTGATCGAAGGCTTCCGGCCCGGCGTGATGGAGCGTCTCGGCCTCGGGCCCGACGTGGTGCTGGCGCGCAATCCGCGCCTCGTCTATGGCCGCATGACCGGCTGGGGCCAGAGCGGGCCGCTGGCATCGGCCGCCGGTCACGACATCAACTACATCTCGATCACCGGGGCGCTTGCCGCGATCGGTGATCGCGGCAAGCCGGTGCCGCCGCTCAACCTGGTCGGCGATTTCGGTGGCGGCGCGCTCTATCTCGTGGTCGGCGTGCTGGCGGCGCTGCTCGAGGCGCGGACCTCGGGCAAGGGGCAGGTGGTCGATACCGCGATGTGCGACGGCGCCGCCTCGCTGATGTCGATGTTCTTCGACATGACCGCGGTCGGGCGCTGGACCGAGCAACGCGAAAGCAACATGCTCGACGGCGGCGCGCATTTCTACGGCGTCTATGAATGCAAGGACGGCCAGTTCGTCTCGGTCGGCTCGATCGAGCCGCAGTTCTACGCGCTGCTGCGCAAGCATGCCGATCTCACCGACGCCGACTTCGACGCCCAGATGGACAAGGCGCAATGGCCGGCGCTGAAGGCGAAGCTGGCGAAGGTGTTCAAGAGCAAGACGCGCGACGAGTGGTCCGCGATCATGGAAGGCACCGACATCTGCTTCGCGCCGGTCCTCGCCATGTCGGAGGCGGCGAAACACCCGCACATGGTGGCGCGAAAGGTTTTCGTCGAGCGCCATGGCGTCACCCAGCCGGCGCCCGCGCCGCGCTTCTCGCGCACCGAATCGACGATCCGCGAGCCCGCCCGGATCGAACTCGGCGAGATCGCGAAAGTCTGGAGCGGCAAGCGCTGAGCCGGCAACGGGGCCTCGCCCGCGGTGGTCCCGTGCGATGCCGCCGGCGCGCTCCAGGGCGAAGGCGCCGATATCAAAGGAAGGGCCCGGGGATCGCCCGGGCCCTTGTCGTTTGCGATGATCGCGTCGCCGCGGCGGATCGCTATTTCTTCGGCCGCACCGCGTCGGCGGTGCCCTGGATGAAAGCCTGGATCTTGGTGACGTCGGCCTCCGACAGCTTGCCGGTGAAGTCCGGCATGCCGCGATCCATGAATGGTCCCTTGAACACGATGTCCTTCAGGTTGGCGATCGTCTCGGTCGACGAGTAGCCGAGGTTCTTGATGTTGCCGCCGCGATCGACGCCCGGCACGCCGTGGCAGGCGACGCAGCCGCTGACATAGAGCGCGGTGCCCTCGGGAATATCCTTCGGGTCGTATTTCACGCCGCTCAGGAGATTGCCGATCTGGTACTTGGTGAAGTCCGGCAGCGGCGCCTTGCCGCCGACCGCGAAGGTGTAGACCGTGCCCGGTCCCTCGCGATCGGTGGCGCGCTGGGCGAGGCCGAACACGCCGCCCCATCCCACCGCGATCGAGACATACTGCACGCCGTCGACCATGTAGGTCGCGGGTCCCGCCACCGCGCCGGTGCCGACCGGGGTCTCCCACAGCTTCTTGCCGCTCTTGGCATTGTAGGCGATGAAGCGGCCGTCGGCCGTGCCCTGGAACACGAGATTGCCGGCGGTGGTGAGCGTGCCGCCGTTCCACGGCGAAACATATTCGGCGCGCCAGACCTCCTTCTGCGCCACCGGATCCCACGCCAGCAGGCGGCCGAACGGCTTGCTCTTCGGCGGCTCGGCGTTCAGCACGTAGCCGAGGTTCCACCCGGTCTTGCTCTGGAAGTCGCCGGGCTTGTTCTCGTTGTGCGACCACTTGGCCTGCGGCATCAGGTTGAGCGGCACGTTCTGCGCCGGCAGATAGACGAGGCCGGTCTGCGGATTGAACGACATCGGATGCCAGTTGTGCGCGCCATAGGGGCCGGGAATGGCATCGAACGGCTTGTCGCCGCGCGCAGCCGCCACCTCGATCGGACGGCCGTCCTTGTCGTAGCCGGTCGCCCAGTTCACATCGACGAAGTTCTTGGCCGAGATGAACTTGCCGTTGGTGCGGTCGATCACGAAGAAGAAGCCGTTCTTCGGCGCGTGCAGGATCACCTTGCGCGGCTTGCCGTCGATGGTCAGGTCGGCGAGGATCATCGGCTGGGTCGAGGTGTAGTCCCAACTGTCGCCCGGCGTTTCCTGGTAATGCCAGACATATTTGCCGGTGTCGGCATTGAGCGCGACGATCGAGGCGAGATAGAGGTTGTCGCCGCCGGACGGGCTGCGCAGCTTCCTGTTCCAGGGCGCGCCGTTGCCGGTGCCGATATAAACCAGGTTCAGGTCGGGGTCGTAGGTAATGGTATCCCACGGCGTGCCGCCGCCGCCATTGACCCAGTACTTGCCGGCCGGATCCCAGGTCTTGGCGGCCTTTTCCATCGATGCGTCCTCGAACGGCTTCGATGGGTCGCCGGGCACCGTGTACCAGCGCCAGACCTGCTTGCCGGTCTCCGAATCGTAGGCGGTGACGTAGCCGCGCACGCCGTATTCGGCGCCGCCATTGCCGATCAGCACCTTGCCGTTCACCACGCGCGGCGCGCCGGTGATGGTGTAGGCATGCGAGTGGTCGGCGACGGTATCGGCCTCCCAGATCTTCTTGCCGGTGGCGGCGTCGAGCGCGATCAGGCGGCCGTCGAAGGCGCCGACGAACACCTTGCCCTTGTAGAGCGCGACGCCGCGGTTCACCACGTCGCAGCAGCCGCGATAGCCCCTGGCGCGATCGACGCCGGGATCGTAGCTCCACAATTTCTTGCCGGTGCGGGCGTCGATCGCATGCACCACGCTCCACGACGCGGACACGTACATGATGCCGTCGACCACGATCGGCGTCGCCTCGACGCCGCGGATCGATTTGAGATTGTAGGTCCACACCGGGCCGAGATTCTTGACGTTCTCGGTGTTGATCTGGTTGAGCTTGCTGAAGCGCGTATCGCCGTAGTCGAGGCCGTAGTTCAGCCAGTCCCTGGTGGTGGCGGCATTGGCCTTGATGGCGGCGGTGTCGATCGCCGCCGTCACGGCCTTGATGTGCTGCTCCGAGCCCTTGGCGGGATCCTTCGCGACGGCGCCGGCGGCAAAGCCCAGCGTCAGGCCGGCGGCAAGAAGTCCGGTTCTCCAGGCGGATGGAAGCGAAGATGGAAGCGCCGCGCGCGGGCGCGGCTGAACGGTGGCGGGGTGTCGTGAACCGGACGCATAGCGAAGCCGTCGCGAGAAAGTCATCGATTCCTCCCTGATCTGTTATTTGACCTTTTCCAAAAAAGACTATGGCGCGTCCGAAAGGCCGTCAATCATTCAGCGCCGCCGTGCCGCCGTCATTCGTTGGCGCGGTGCGGCGATTGCACTGCGGCGATCGCTGTCGCGCCGGCGGAAGTCGTTGGCGTCGCGAAGCAAAACGGCCGAAGCGTGTGCTCCGGCCGTTCGTTCGCATTTTATCGATTGCGCTTGCGGATCAGGCGGCGCCCTTCAGCGGCAGCACGCCGCGTCGGATCTGGTCCTCCTCGATCGATTCGAACAGCGCCTTGAAGTTACCTTCACCGAAGCCGTCGTCGCCCTTGCGCTGGATGAATTCGAAGAAGATCGGGCCGATCGCATTGGCGGAGAATATCTGCAGCAGTACCTTGGTGTGGCCGCCATCGACGACGCCTTCGCCATCGATCAGGATGCCGTTCTTCTGCAATCGCGCGACGTCCTCGCCGTGCCGGGGCAGCCGGACGTCGATCCGCTCGAAATAGGTGTCCGGCGGCGACGGCATGAACGGCAGGCCGTCGGCGCGCAGCCGCTCGACCGTGCGATAGATGTCGCGCACGCCGCAGGCGATGTGCTGGATGCCTTCGCCGCGATAGACCTTGAGATATTCCTCGATCTGTCCGGAGTCGCCGGCATCCTCGTTGATCGGAATCCGGATCTTGCCGTCCGGACTGGTCAGCGCGCGCGAGAACAATCCGGAGGCGCGGCCCTCGATGTCGAAGAAGCGGATCTGACGGAAGTTGAACAGCTTCGCATAGAAGTCGGTCCACACGTCCATGCGCCCGCGATGCACGTTATGGGTCAGATGGTCGATGTAGCAGAGCCCGGCGCCCGCCGGGCGCGGATCGACGACGCCGGTCCATTCGAACTCGGCCTCATAGGGCGAGCCCTTGGCGCCATAGCGATCGACAAAATACAACAGGCTGCCGCCGATGCCCTTGATCGCCGGGACGTCGAGCACCTTGCCCGCGGCATCGATCTCCGCCGGCTCGGCGCCGAGCGCCAGCGCGCGCTCGAAGGCATGCCTGGCATCGACGACGCGAAACGCCATCGACGGCGCGCACGGCCCGTGCCGGGTAACGAAGTCGAAGCCGTGGCTGCCGGGCTCCTCGTTGACGAGGTAGTTGATGTCGCCCTGGCGATAGAGCGTGATCGCCCGGGTCCGGTGCCGCGCCACTGCGGCATAGCCCATCAGCCCGAACAGCGCATGCAGCTTGGCCGGCTCCGGATGGGTGTATTCGACGAATTCGAAGCCGTCGGTGCCCATCGGGTTGTGATCGGAAATGACGGCGGGCGGCGCATCGTGCGGAAACGGACCCATGGCAAAGCCTCCCTCGCGGAGCCGGATGAATTTCCACGCATTATCCGCCGTTTTTCCTGCACAGGGCATGCAATCGGGAGGCGTTTTGATGATATCGTGCACATTCCATGCGTCATCATGAGGAAATTCGCATGATCGATGTGGACGCTTTTGACCTCAGGATGCTGGCCGCGCTGCAGGCCGACGGCCGGCTGACCAACCAGCAGCTGGCCGATGCGGTCGGGCTGTCGGCGTCGCAGTGCTCGCGCCGCCGCACCCGGCTGGAGGATGACGGGATCATCGCCGGCTATCACGCCGATCTTGCCGGCGCGCGGCTCGGCTTCAACGTGATCGCCTTCATCCACATCACGCTGGCGACGCATTCGCCGGACAACGCCAGGCATTTCCGCGACCTGGTGCAGCGGGTGGACGAGGTGCAGGAGGCGTATTCGCTGACCGGCGACGCCGACTATCTGCTGAAAGTGATCCTGCGCGACCTGAAGAGCCTGTCCGACATCGTCAACGACGTCCTGATGCCGCATCCGAGCGTGGCGCATGTGCGCTCGTCGATCGTGCTGGATCGCCTGAAGATGACAGCGAAGTTGCCACTCGACGGAATCGCGCCGCGTCGCGCCACTTCATAACGTAACCCGCGTCAGATCAGCGGGCCGGGACGGTCGGGAATCGCGCGGCCCTCGGCCAGCGCGTCGGCGAAGGCATGGTGGATGTCGCGATGGATCGCCTCGTCCTCGCGCATCGCCAGGATCATATCGCTGATTTGCGCATCGGGGGCGAGATTCCAGTAGGCCACCGCGTTCTCGGGCGCGGCGCTGTTGTCCAGTTCGCCGGATTCGAGCCGTGCCAGATAGGCCGAATAGCCGCGCACCGCCTGCTCGGCGAGATAGCCGGCGAGCCGATGGGCGGTCCGTGCCGAGATCAGGTAGAGCAGGAAATAGGTATTGTAGAAAATGCCCTGGCTGACGGCGATCAGCAGCCGCTCGCCCCAGCTCGGCCGCGCGATGGCGACGAACGCCATCAGGTGTGCCCGCTGGTTCTCCGCTTCGTCCATGAAGGTGCGAACCCAGCCGCGGTCGTCGATCAGCTGGCGCAGGCATCGCAGGTGCAGCAGGCTCGCCGCCACCATCGCGGGCACCGCGGCGATGGTTTCCAGCACGACGACGCGGTCGCCATACCTGCGGCCGAACAGCGCGTCCGTCGTCGCCGCCAGCAGGCGCTGGCCGGCCGCGGCGAAGCGGTCCGAGAACGTTTCGGGAGCATGATGACGCAGAAGATCGGTCTTGTTGACGTTGAGCATTCGCGTTCCAATTGTGCCTTTGCGGCATCGAAGCTGCCGTGGCCGGATAGATCCATCTTTGCGCTGGCGCAATAAACCAGCATTGGGGATTGTCTGCCAGCGGAGACTGTCGGCCGCCCGGCCTTGGAGGCGCCGGCGTTCGGATTGGTCTTGTCCGGATTCGCCCTCGTTCGGCTTCATCTTGGGGAACCGGCCTGCCGGAGCGTTTTCGAGCGAAGCGGGTCCCGGTGCGCGTAAAGAAAACGCGTCAAAACAAGGATATAGAGCCCCGTTCCGATTCCATCGGAATGGAAATGGCTCTAGATTGCCTCGGTGCCGGGCATCGGGGCCGGCGATCCGTGCGACGGAATGGTCCGGTGCGGAGCGGATCCCGGACGGTGAGGACGACGCGGGCGCGGCGGAATGGACGATCAATCTGACCTCGACATGCTGGGGCGCACCGAGCTGTTCCGCGGCGCGCCGGCCGATCTGCTGCGCGACATCCAGCGGGCGGCGTTCCGCAGGCGGTTCGCCGCCGGCGAGACGGTGATCCGGCAGGGCGATCCCGCCGCGACGCTCTATATCGTCATTGCCGGGCGGCTGCGGGCGACCCAGACCACGCTCGACGGCCAGCAGGTCATCATGCGCTATCTCGGCCCCGGGCAGATTGCCGGCTATGCCGTTCTCGTCGACGGCGAAACCCATCCGGGCGCGATCGTGGCGGTCGATGACTGCCATCTTATCGGCTGGAAGGGGAGCTACATCGGCGACCTGATGTGCCGGCACGCGCTGGTTGCGATGAACGCCGTACGGCTGATCGGCGCCCGCTATCTCGACGTGCAGGTGCGGCTGCGCGAATTGTCGACGGAAAAGGTGGAACGGCGCCTCGCGCACACCATCCTGCGCCTGGTGGCGCAGGCCGGGCGGCGCACCGCGCGCGGCATCGAGATCGCCTTTCCGCTGTCCCGGCAGGATCTTGCCGAAATGTCCGGCACCACGCTGCACACCGTCAGCCGCACCTTGAGCGGATGGGAGGAGCGCGGGCTGGTCGATTGCGGACGCCGGCGCGTCGTGGTCGCCAATGCGCCGCTGCTGGAGGCGATCGCCGAGCAGGAGTAGAGCGAGCAGGGGTAGGGCATGATGTGCGTCCGGGCGGATGCGCCACGGCCGCGTCTCAGCGGCCTTTCGGCTTGCGCGGCGTGCAGAGCATCGGGCCGTAATTGATGGCGAACAGCAGGAACGCCGCCATCCAGGCGGTGCCGGCGCCATCGAGCAGCGCCATGCGCCAGTCCCCGCTGAACGCGGCGGCGATCCGCAGCACCGCGGCGAGCAGGATCGCCAGATAGATCGCGACCGTGCCCGGTGTCGCGGTCAGGGCATGGCCGGTATGGCCGAGGCTGGCGCGGGTCATCACCGCCAATGTCATGGTGCCGATCGCGCCCGCGGTCCAGGCATGGACGGCGGCGCTGGCCGGGATCATCGCGGGCCACAGGGTGGTGCCGGCCAGTAGCGCGAAGCCCAGCGGCACGAAGCCGTAGCCGAGATGAAGGATCAGCAGCAGCGGCTCCCGCCATGTCAGCCATCCGCGCCAGCGCGCCAGCCGCCAGGTCAGCGCCAGCGCGGCCACAAGCGCCAGCGCGCCGGTCACCGCGCCGTCGGGGATCGCGATCCATGCGAGCAGGCCGAGCACGCTGCACCCGATCGCGACGGCATCGGGCGGTCCGAACGGCGCGGGCAGGGCGGCCGCGCCCTGCTTGACCAGCCAGTTGCGGGTGAAGCTCGGCGCCAGCCGGCCGCCGACCAGCGTGATGAGCGCGATCAGGGCGCCGATCGCGCCGCGCAGGCTGATGTCGGCCGCCGCGCCGCTCAGGATGAGGCCATGGAAGGCGATATTGGCCGCCAATAGCCACGCGACGATCGCCAGCACCCGCAGGTTGCGCCAGTTCTTGCCGGCGACGATCTCCCGTCCCGCGACCGCGAGCACCGCGGCGAGAAAGGCAATGTCGATCGCGGCGGTCAGTGCCGGCCCGGGAACCTGCGGCAGCAGCATCGCGGCGCGGCCTGCGATCCAGATCGCGACCAGCGCGGCGAGCGGCCAGCCGGCAACGGGCAGGCGCCCGGTCCAGTTCGGAATCGCCGTGAACAGGAAGCCGCATACCACCAGCGCGGCATAGCCGAACATCAGTTCGTGGGCGTGCCAGTTGATGCCGCCATAGCCGGGATCGAAGGCGAGGGTTCCGGCATAGATCAGCAGCCAGATCGGGACCGCCGCCGCCGCCCACAGCGCGGCGAACAGGAAGCAGACGCGAAAGGCGTGCTGGAGAAGGGGCGGGTAGCGCATCGATTCGTCTCCGGCGGCATCGCCGGCGCGCATGGATTGCGCCCGCGGATATCGACATCGCCGCGGCGGACCTTACCGGCACGACGACGCGAGGCTTTTGCGCAGGAACAAAGAGGCGCGCGCGGGATGATTGCATGATGATGCGAGGCGTCGTGCGACGGATTGCGCGCATGTCGTCGATACATGTCATCGATACATGCGATGGTCGGCTTGCGATACGGGTCCGGCCCGTCGGCAGCGTCGGCGAGGGAGGAGACCGATGAATCCCCAGGCCAAGACGATTGCGGCCAAGACAATCCCGGCCAAGACGATCCCGGTCAAGACGGTCGCGGTGATCGAAGGCCAGTCGAGCACGCTGATGCAGGCGGCGCTGCGCGCCTTCGTGGCACGCTGGCGGGCAACGGCGCGGATTGTCGGGCTGCTCGAGGAGGAGCACGGCCTGCCGAACAGGGCGTGCAGCGCCGGCCGCCTGCAGAGCCTGGCCGGCGGACAATCGTTTCCGATCTTCCAGGACCTCGGGGAGGGTTCGACCGCGTGCCACCTCGAAGGCAGCGGCGCGGTGACCGCCAGCGAGGCGGTGCGGCGGGATATCGCCGCCGGCTGCGACCTTGTGGTGTTGAGCAAGTTCGGCAAGCTCGAAGCCGCGCGGGACGGATTGAGCCCGGCGTTCTCCGCCGCGATCGAAGCGGGCGTGCCGGTTCTGACTGCGGTGTCGCCCAAGTTTCAGGACGCATGGGATCGGTTCGCGGCGCCGCTCTATGTCGGGTTGCCGGCGGAAGCGGATGCCCTCGATGCCTGGTGGATGGCGGTGAGGGACCTGCCGCCGCGCCACCCCGCCGCGGGGACGCTGCCGGTTCAGCAGTAGCCGTAGAAGCCGCAGGCGTAGGGCAGGCGGTCGAAAATCAGGCCCGGCGAGGTGCCGTAATAGGAGCGGTGGCGATAGGCTCCCGGCTTGCCGTAATAGCCGTTGACCAGCGGCTGAATCTCCACCTCCGGCGCGTAGACGCTGTCCATGCCCCAGCCGCGTTGGTCCGTGACGGCCGCATGGCGCGGCGCGCGCGGCGCCGGCTCGGCAAAAATCCTGCCGAGGCGCGTTTGCGCCGGCAGGTCGGCCGCGTTCGACGGATTCGCGGCGGCGATGAAAAGCGCGATGGCGGCAAGCGGCAGAGGTCGGCGCATGGAATGTCCCGGCGTGATCGAATCACCCTACGACCGCGACTTTAAGATTTGTTAAGCGCCGTTCGAGTGACATCGCGCGCGGCCGTTACATTATAGCGCGTCGACTTGCGGGCATGTGCATGCTACCAAGCGCGCGAATATCGATGGATCGCCAGCGTGATTTTGGGAACCCGCACCACTGACATCGGCCGCCTGCGCAGCGCGCGGGGCATTGCGGCCGTGCTGGTGATGCTGCTGTTCCTCTGCTCCGGCGCGGTCCATGCCTGTCTCGACATCGATGTCGCGAATCCGTCAGGAACCGTGACGGTCGCGGCATCGTCCGATGCCGATCATGATTCCACCCATCCGCACGGGCTGGGCGCCGAACATCATTGCCACGGCTGCTTCTCGGTGTCGGTCCCGGCGCTCCTCGGCACGGCTGCTGCTGCCGCTCCGGCGTTCCGGGTCGCGTCGCAGCCGCGCCAGCGCATGGCCGGCCGCAGTCCCGGCATCGATACGCCGCCACCCAAGCAGATCGCCTGATCGCATCCGCCGGACGCGCCTGCGCGTCCTCGTGCCAATGGTTGTCAGGCTGTTTTCATGTCATTCAAAGGCGCCGTCGCGCGCATCGCGTGTGCGACGGCATTGCTGGTCGGCCCCGGGCTGACGGCTCCCTGTTATGCGCAGCCGCTCAGCCTGCGCGCGGCGCTGCAGCGCGCGCTCGCGGCCAATCCGCGGCTGAGCGCGGCCGAGCGGGATATCGGCATCGCATCCGGCCATCGCATCCAGGCGGGCGCATGGGCCAATCCCGAACTGTCCTACGAACAGGACAATTCGTTCGGCTCGGGGCCCTATCGCGGCACCCGTTCGGCCGAATCCACGTTGCAGATCAGCCAGCTCGTCGAACTGTTCGGCAAGCGTGATGCGCGCATCGCCGTCGGTCGCGCCGGCGTCGAGAGCGCGGTCATCCAGCGCAAGGCGGTGCGGCTGGAGGTGCTGTCCGAAACCGCGATCGCCTTTCTCACCGTGCTCGGCGCGCAGCGGCGGATCCATATCCTCGACCGGCAGATCGCCGCGATCGACAGGCTGACGCCGTTGCTGCAGCGGCGCGTCGATGCCGGGGCGTCGTCGCCGGCCGAGATTGGACGTGCCGAGGTCGCCGCCGCATTGGTGAAGGCGGACCGCGAACGGTTCCGCGCCACGCTGGCGAGCGCGCGGCGCGACCTCGCGGTGCTGATGGGCGATACCGCGCCGAAATTCTCCGCCGTCTCGGGCCGTCTCGACGCCGTCGGCCGGCCGCCCGCGTTCCGCGCGGTGATCGCGGCGATCGACGCCAATCCGCGGCTTGCGCGCTGGACTGCGGTCTATGCCAGGCGCAATGCCGAGTTGCTGGTCGCCCGGCTGAAGCCGTATCCGGATGTGCGCGTCAGCGCCGGCTGGCGCCACCACAACGACACCGGCAGCGATGCGGTGCGGCTCGGCATTTCCATTCCGATTCCGGTGTTCGACCAGAACCGCGGCAACATCCTCGCGGCGCAGGAAAACCTCGCCAAGGTGCGGGCCGAGCGCGAAGCCAGTCGCAAGGCGCTGATCGTGATCGCCGGCCGCGCCTATGATTCGCTGCAAGGCTCGCTGCGCGAATTGTCGGTGCTGCGCGCAACCGCGATCCCGAAGTCGCGCGCGGCGGCGGAGGCGATTTCCGAGGGCTACGGGCAGGGCCGTTTCACGTTGCTCGAGGTGCTCGACGCGCAGGCCAGCGTCACCCGGGCGCGGCTGCGCGAGCAGGAAGCGCAGCAGAATTTCCACATCGCCGTCGCCACCATCGAGGGGCTGGTCGGCAATCCGTTCGCCCTGGCGCGGGAGAGTGCGCGATGACTTCGATATTCTGGAGACAAGCGGGATCTCTCGGTCTCGCGGTCGGCCTGATGGTCGCGGCGCCGGTGTGGGCGCCGGCGCATGAACCGCACCAGGCCGATCGCGCAACGGTCCACAAGGTGAAAGACGAACAGGGTCATGGTGACCACGGTCATGGTGACGCGGACGCTGCGTCGATGACCGCGGCGCAGCTCGCCGCCGCCGGCATCGTCCTGCGCAAGGCCGGGGCGGCGACGCTCGGCGACACGCTGGTGCTCAACGGCATCCTGCGCGCCAACCAGGAGACCCTGGTGCAGGTGACGCCGCGCTTTCCCGGCATCGTGCGGCAGATCCACAAGCGCATCGGCGATTCCGCGCGCAAGGACGAGGTGCTGGCGCGGATCGAGAGCAACCAGAGCCTGACATCCTATGAGCTGAAGGCGCCGATCGACGGCACGGTGATCGACCGCCAGGTCTCGCTCGGCGAATACGCCTCGGAGCAGAAGCCGGCTTTCGTGATCGCCGACCTGTCCACGGTCTGGGTCGATTTCTCGGTGTACCGGCAGGACATCCGGCGCGTGCGCGTCGGCGATCGCCTGGTGATCGACCTCGACGACGGCGGCGCGCCGGTCGAGGCGGAAATCTCCTACCTGTCGCCGGTCGGATCGGCGGAGACGCAGAGCGCGTTGGCGCGTGCCGTGGTGTCCAATGCCGACGGCCGGCTGCGCCCCGGCCTGTTCGTGCGCGGCAGGGTGATGCTGAGCGGCCGCCGTGCCGCCGTCACCGTGACGCGCAGCGCATTGCAGACCTTCGAGAACAGGACCGTCGTGTTCGTCAGGGAAGGCGGGAGGCTGGAAGCGCGCCCGGTGACGACCGGCGAGCGCGACGACGCGCATGTCGAAATCCTCGACGGTCTGGCGGCCGGCGAGACCTATGCCGCCGACAACAGCTTCGTGGTGAAGGCCGAGATCGGCAAGAGCGAGGCGGAGCACAGTCACTGACATGCCGGCCATGACAGCTTTCGCCGCTTTGCGCGGACGCGTTGCCGGTTTCCGTCGCAATCGGAGACATGCGCGATGATCGACGCCATTCTCGCCTTCTCGATCCGGCGGCGCTGGCTGGTGCTGGTCGCCGTGCTCGGCGTCGCGGCGTTCGGCGCCTGGAACTTCACCCGGCTGCCGATCGATGCCGTGCCCGACATCACCAATGTGCAGGTGCAGGTCAACACCGACGCGCCCGGCTATTCGCCGCTCGAAACCGAGCAGCGCATCACCTTTCCGATCGAGACCGCCATGGGCGGCCTGCCCAGGCTCAGCTACACGCGCTCGCTGTCGCGCTACGGGCTGAGCCAGGTCACCGTGGTGTTCGAGGACGGCACCGACATCTATTTCGCCCGGCAACTGGTCAACGAGCGCATCCAGCGGGCCAGGGACCAGTTGCCCGCCGGCGTTGCCACCAGCATGGGACCGATCTCCACCGGGCTCGGCGAAATCTATTCCTACACCGTGAATGCCAGGCCCGGCGCGAAGCGGCCCGATGGCAAGGACTATACGCCGAGCGACCTGCGCACGATCCAGGACTGGATCATCAAGCCGCAATTGCGGCTGGTGCCGGGCGTGGTCGAGGTCAACAGCATCGGCGGCTTCGAGCGCCAGTTCCATGTGTTGCCCGACCCGGCACGGCTGATGGCCTACAAGCTGTCGTTCCGCGACGTGATGACGGCGCTCGCCGCCAACAACGCCAATGTCGGCGCCGGCTATATCGAGCGCAACGGCGAGCAGTATCTGGTACGGGTGCCCGGCCAGGTCGCCGGCAGCGAGGAAATCCGCGACGTCGTCATCGGCGCGCTGCATGGGCTGCCGATCCGCATCCGCGACGTCGCCGAGGTGCGCGAGGGCGCCGACCTGCGCACCGGCGCCGCCACCATCGACGGCCGCGAGACCGTGCTCGGCACCGCGATGCTGCTGATCGGCGAGAACAGCCGCACGGTGGCGCAGCAGGTCGATGCCAGGCTCGCGGACATCGCCCGGTCGTTGCCGGAAGGCGTGGCCACCACCACGGTCTACGACCGGACGCAACTGGTCGAGGCGACGATTGCGACGGTCCAGCGCAATCTCCTCGAAGGCGCGCTGCTGGTGATCGTGGTGCTGTTCCTGATCCTCGGCAATATCCGTGCGGCCGTCGTCACGGCCTGCGTCATCCCGCTGGCGATGCTGTTCACCATCACCGGCATGGTGGAAAACAGGGTCAGCGCCAACCTCATGAGCCTCGGCGCGATCGATTTCGGCATCATTGTCGATGGCGCGGTCATCATCGTCGAGAACTGCCTGCGGCTGCTGGCGCACGAGCAGCGCCGGCTTGGCCGGCTGTTGTCGGCACAGGAGCGCTTCGCGGCCATCCTGTCGGGTGCGCGCGAGGTCATCAGGCCGAGCCTGTTCGGCACCATGATCATCGCGGTGGTCTATCTGCCGGTGCTGACGCTGACGGGCGTCGAGGGCCGGATGTTCACGCCGATGGCGCTGACGGTGCTGATGGCGTTGCTCGGCGCCGCACTGTTCTCGATGACGTTTGTTCCCGCGGCGGTCGCGCTATTGGTCACCGGCAAGGTGTCGGAAACGGAGAATACGATCATGGGGGCGGTGCGGCGCGCCTATATGCCGTTGCTGCGGCTCGCCATCCGCTTCCGCAGGAGCGTCGTGCTCGCGGCCGCGGCCGTCGTCGTCGTCAGCGGGTTCGCCGCGACGCGGATGGGCGGCGAATTCATCCCGAGTCTCGACGAGGGCGACATCGCGCTGGCGGCGATCCGCATTCCCGGCACCAGCCTGTCGCAGGCGCTGGAGATGCAGAAGGCGCTGGAGCGGCGGGTGAAGCAGATTCCGGAGGTGAAGGATTTCTTCGCGCGCACCGGCACCGCCGAGATCGCGACCGACCCGATGCCGCCCTCGGTGTCCGACGGCTACGTGATGCTGAAGCCGCGCCGCGCGTGGCCCGATCCGAGCAAGCCCAAAGCGGTGCTGGTCGCCGAGGTGCAGAAGGCCGCCGATGACATTCCCGGCAGTCAGTACGAGATTTCGCAACCGATCCAGCTTCGCTTCAACGAACTGATATCGGGCGTGCGCAGCGATATCGGCATCAAGATCTATGGCGACGATCTCGAGACGCTGTTGAAAAGTGCGCGCGAGGTGCAGGCGGCGGTCGCGCCGATTCCGGGCGTGGCCGATCTCAAGGTCGAGCAGGTCGCGGGCCTGCCGATCCTCACCGTCAAGCCGGACCGCGCGGCGCTGGCGCGCCATGGCATCAGCGTCGACGACGTGCAGAGCCTGATCGAGATCGCGGTCGGCGGCAAGGCGACCGGCAAGGTGTTCGAGGGCGACCGTCGCTTCGACATCGTGGTGCGCCTGCCCGAACGGATGCGCGGCGACATCGAGACGATCCGCAACCTGCCCGTTCCGCTGCCGCCGGCCCATGTCGATGCGGGGGCGACGAAAGCGTCGTGGTCGGCCTCGCCGCTGGCGCAGATGCGCTACGTGCCGCTGTCGGCGGTGGCGCGGGTGGAGGCCGCGCCCGGCCCCAACCAGATCAGCCGCGAGAACGGCAAGCGGCGCATCATCGTCTCGGCCAATGTGCGCGGGCGCGATCTCGGCTCCTTCGTCGAGGAGGCGCAGCGCGTGGTGAGCGACAAGGTCAAGCTGCCGGCGGGTTACTGGATGGAGTGGGGCGGCCAGTTCGCGCAACTGGTCTCCGCCACCCAGCGCCTCACCATCGTGGTGCCGGCGGCGCTGCTGCTGGTGTTCCTGCTGCTGTTCATGAGTCTCGGCTCGGCCGGCGATGCGCTGATGGTGTTCAGCGGCGTGCCGCTGGCGCTCACCGGCGGCATCGCGGCGCTGTTGCTGCGCGGCATTCCGCTGTCGATCAGCGCCGGGGTCGGCTTCATCGCGCTGTCGGGCGTCGCGGTGCTGAACGGGCTGGTCATCCTCACCTTCATCGAACGGCTGCGCGCCGAGGGGCGGCCGCTGCTGGAGGCCGTCGTCGAGGGCGCGCGGGCGCGGCTGCGGCCGGTGCTGATGACGGCGCTGGTCGCTTCTCTCGGCTTCGTGCCGATGGCGATCGCCACCGGCGCCGGCGCCGAGGTGCAGCGGCCGCTGGCGACGGTCGTGATCGGCGGCATCATCTCCTCGACCGTGCTGACGCTATTGGTGTTGCCGGCGCTCTACCTGCTGTTTCGACGGGACGCACCATCGAAAGCGACGTGATCCGGAACGGCCGGGGATGCCTCGGGCGGATGCGCGGACGCGCCGGCGCGGGACAGGGTTGCCGAAAGGGGGCTTGCGTCCGCGGCCGGATCGGGGTCTTCGAAGTCTCCTCCGATGTGAGGCCGCGTGGCGCCGTCGCCGGGCACCGCTCTCGGGCATGGCTCTCACGTCTTGCGGCGGCGCCTGCCGTTGCGGAAAATGGGATATCGTATCAACCAGGATCGGCCCGCGTCGAAGCCCGCCGGCCGTGCGCGCCTACAGGTCTGGAAAATTCGCATGACTGAAACGTCGAACACGCCTTCTCCCGCCGCCTTCGAGGAGGTCGTGCGCACCGCGCGCAAGTTCCGCTCCTATTACGGGCATGTCAGCGGCCTCAGGCTCGACCGCGAAGCGCCGGGCGAGGCGTGGACCCGGCTGCCCTATCGGCCGGTCTTCGTCGGCTACGCGGATATCGGCGTGCTGCATGGCGGCGTCGTCACCGCGATGCTGGACGAGACCTGCGGCATGGCGGTGCAGCTCGCGCTCGATGGCTTCCGCGCCATCGCCACGCTCGATTTGCGCATCGACTACCAGCGTCCGGCGACGCCCGGTCTCGACCTGCAGGCCCATGCGATCTGCTATCGCATCACCCGCTCGATCGCGTTCGTGCGCGCCACCGCCTATCAGGACTCCGAGGACGATCCGGTCGCGACCGCGACCGCCTGCTTCATGATCGACGCCAATCGCTCCAACATGATCAAGGATCGTCCCGCCGCCTATCCCGAATTGCCGTCGCTGGAGGCGCCGGAGGATCCGGACGGCCCGTTCGCGGTCAGTCCCTTCGCGCGCTGGCTCGGGATCGGTATCAACGGCGACGGCACGCTGGTGATGCCGTTCTCGAAGAAGATCATCGGCAATCCGGTGCTGCCGGCCATCCATGGCGGCCTGATCGGCGCCTTCCTCGAAACCACGGCGATCTTCGGGGTCGCGCGCGAACTGGGCGCCGGCGCGCAGCCGAAGCCGATCAACCTGACCGTCAACTACCTGCGTTCGGGACGGCCGATCGACAGCTACGCCAATGTCTCGATCGTCAAGCATGGCCGGCGCATCGTCGCCTTCGAGGCCAGGGCGTGGCAGGACAATCCGAACAAGCCGATCGCCTCCGCCTTCGGCCACTTCATGCTGCGGCAGGCGAC
>JAGRLZ010000143.1 GCA_020441545.1 Xanthobacteraceae bacterium
CCATCCGCCCGATCGCCGATCTCACCGGCGCGAAACACTTCAACGAGGTGGCGTTCGAGGATGTCTTCGTGCCGTCGTCGGCGCTGATCGGCGAGATGGGCAACGGCTGGCACCAGGTGACCAGCGAACTGGCCTATGAGAGATCGGGGCCGGAACGTTTCCTGTCGTCCTTCGTGCTGCTGGCCGAACTGGTCCGCGTGCTGCGCGACAACCCGTCCGAGCAGGCGACCATCGCGGTCGGCCGGCTGGTGTCGCATCTGGTGGTGCTGCGGCAATTGTCGCGCGGCGTCGCCTGGCTGCTGCAGAACGGCCAGAACCCGGCGCTGGAGGCGTCGGTGGTGAAGGATCTCGGCGCGCTGGTCGAGCAGGAGATTCCGGATATCGTCCGCGCGCTGGTGGAGATCGAGCCGGGCTCGGCGCACACCGCGGAGCTGGCGCGCACGCTGCACTACACGGTGCTGGCGGCGCCGTCGTTCTCGCTGCGCGGCGGCACCCGCGAAATCCTGCGCGGCATCATCGCCCGCGGCCTCGGCCTGCGCTGAGCGCCGCGGCGCGTTTCATGGCGGCGAACGGTGCGGGGAGGTGTGGAATTCGTCCTCGCGCCGCGTCTTTGCCAAACTCCGGACGTTTTGCTGTCCATGCATGGTGGCAGTGAAACCTTCGCCGCGATGTTGCGTTCCTTCTCCATGCCACGATCCGATACCTGGTACGTTTCCTACGGTCCCGACAAGGATTACAAAGGACCGGTGCGAACCTCCGGCCCGGTGCGCGCGACGCGCACCTTCAGGTCCGAGGCCGACGCCAAGGCGTTTGCCCGCGAGATTCTTTCGCAAGGCTTCCTGGTGAGCGCCGGCACGCTGAATCCCCATCAGCCGAAGCAGATCATCGCGGCCTCCCAGGTCGAGCACTGGTCCGAGCCGGACGGCGTCTGATTCTTTCGCGCCGGACAATGTCAGTCGTTCAGGAACGGATTGGTGCGCCGCTCGTGGCCGATGGTCGAGCCCGGCCCGTGGCCGCAGATGAACTGCACGTCGTCGCCGAGCGGTAGCAGCTTGTCGGTGATCGACTGGATCAGCGTGGCGTGGCTGCCGCCCGGCAGGTCGGTGCGGCCGACCGAGCCGTTGAACAGCACGTCGCCGACATGGGCGAAACGCATCTCCCTGTTGAAGAACGCCACGCTGCCCGGCGAGTGGCCGGGGCAATGCAGGACATCGAACGTCAACTCGCCGATGCGGACCTGGTCGCCCTCGTCGAGCCAGCGGTCCGGCACGAAATTGCGCACGCCGGCCATGCCGAAACTGGCGCCGCTTTCGACCACATGGTCGAGCAGGTACTTGTCGGCGATGTGCGGACCCTCGATCGGCACCTTGAGCGCGTCGCGCAGTTCGGCGGCGCCGCCGACATGGTCGATATGGCCGTGGGTCAGCCAGATCTGCTCGACCTTGACGTCGGCCTGCCTGATGGCGTCGAGGATGTTGGGCACGTCGCCGCCGGGATCGATCACCACCGCGCGCCGCGTCGCCTCGCACCACAGCAGCATGCAGTTCTGCTGGAACAGCGTGACCGGGATGATGGTCGCGCCGGCCTTCGCCTTCGGTTCTTGGGCATTTGTCGCATCTGTCATGGCCCGCACAATGCCGATTTTTGCCGCGAGGCCAAGCGGATTCTTTTTTGAGAAGTCGGCTGCGGGCGTGTCCCGGGCGCGCTGCGGCACGCCGTGCCGCTGCGCAGACCCGGGATCGTTACAATACGTCACCCGTCGAAGACGCACGGGAGCCCATTGCCGTCACGACTCTGGATCCGGGGAACGGCCGCGAGGCCGCTCGCGTTTCGAACGCTCCCTCAGCGCGCGATCTGCGCCCTCAGCGTGTCCGCCACCGCGCGGTCGAAGGACGAGGTCTTCGGCGCGGACTTGGCCTGCTGCTCGGCGACATAGCGGTCGCGCTTGGCGACCAGCACCGCGAGCTTCGCGTTCAGCGCCTTCCGCGAAGTCATCTGCTTGTCGAGCACGGCGGCGCGCTGCTCCGGCGTCAGCGTGCGGAACGAATCCGGCAGGTCCGCGTCCTTGATGGTGGCGAGCTTCCGCCGGCCGCTGGCGACGTCGCCGACCAGGTCGCCGCCGCCGGTGACCGCTTCCGCCGAGCGCCTGGCGCGCTTGTTGAGATAGCTCGCCATGTCCGACGCCGAGGCGGGGGCGGCAGCTGCGACCTCGCTCAACTGCCGCGTCTTGCTTGCGGTGCGCTCGCGCAGCGCGCGCGGACCGTAAGGGATCACCGTGCCGTTGATCTCTTTCTGCAGGATGATGATGTCGTCGTCATAGGGCGTTTCGATCACCACCACCTGGCCGCCGTCCTGCGGGATCGGAATGAAGCGGCCGTTGCCATGCTGGGCGATGTCGCGCCACGTCCGCTCGGTGTCGCGCGCGGCTCCCGCCTGCACCGCGTTGACGATGATGCCCTTCTGCTTCGCCACCGCCAGCGTGGCCGGATACTTGGTGTCCTGCGCGTAGTCCATGTGCGGCGGCGCGTCGCCGACCAGGAACACGATGCGCCGCGCCGCATCGCCTTGCGTCCATTGCAGCTTGTTGACCGCGACATCGAGTGCCTCGTTGACGCTCTCCGGCCAGTCGCCGCCGCCGCGCGCCCGCGTTTCGAGCAGGCGGGCATAGAGGTCCTGGATGTCGGTGGTGAGATCGAATGTTTTCGTCACGTAGTCGTCGCCGATGTCGCGATAGGCGACCAGGCCCATGCGGATGTCGGCATCCGGATTCGAATCCAGGATCGCGGTCGCGATCGACCAGATCTTGCGCTTGGCGCCTTCGATCAGCCCGCCCATCGAGCCGGTGGTGTCGAGCACGAAGGCGACTTCCACGGTCGGCCTCGGGGTCGGGCTTGGGGTCGGGCTTGGGGCCGCATTCGGGCTGGCGAGCGACAGGCTCGCGGCAAAGGGAAGTGCCGCGCAGGCGAGGGCGAGCGAGCGGAGCGTGGTGGCGAAGGTCATGCCGGAATCCTCTGGGTGATGGATTATCCCTTAGTGGGGGTTCCGGCGGTTCGCGTTCATGCCGGCGGCGACTAAGGCCGGACGGTTGCGAAACCGTGGCGAAATCGGGAGCGCAAGCAGGTTTGGAGCGGTGCCCCGGAATCGGCTAGGATTGGTCGCAATGGAATCGCAGGCTCACATCACGCCGCTGACGCTGGCGCCGGATCGCCGCCAGTCGGAGACGGCGCTGGCGATCGCGCGCGGCACCGCGCGGCTGCTGCGCTCGCTCGGCTTCTCGTCCTTGAGCGAGCTGCCGTTGCCGTCGGGCCGCCGCGCCGATCTGGTGGCGCTGAACGCCCGCAACGAAATCTGGATCGTCGAGATCAAGTCGTCGCTGGAAGACCTGCGCGCCGACCACAAGTGGCAGGACTACCGCGCCCATTGCGACCGGCTGTTCTTCGCTTTCACGCAGGACCTGCCGTGCGAGATGTTTCCGGCCGGGACCGGCCTGATCGTCGCCGATGCCTATGGCGCGCACATGCATTGCGGGGCGCCGGAGCATCGCCTGGCCGCGCCGACGCGCAAGCTGATGACGGTGACGTTCGCGATGACGGCCGCGCGGCGGATCAGCCGGCTGGCCGACCCGCAGGGACATGCGGAATTCTGAGCGCGCGTTCGAGGGCAGAAAGCCGGCGTTGGAGAAAGCCGGCTTTCAGGAAACCGGCTTTCAAAATCCCTGCGGCTGAGAGCCCTTTCACGCGAAGCGGGTGCCGGTTCGCGTCAAGACAACGCGTTGAAGCAAGGATATGGAGCCCCGTTCCGATTCTATCGGAACGGAAATGGCTTTAGCGCGGGGCGCGCTTCGCCAGGATGCGCTGCAGGGTGCGGCGATGCATGTTGAGCCGCCGCGCGGTCTCCGAGACGTTGCGGTTGCACAGCTCGTAGATGCGCTGGATGTGCTCCCAGCGCACAC
>JAGRLZ010000144.1 GCA_020441545.1 Xanthobacteraceae bacterium
CGCGTTGTTGCGGCCGGCGGCGCGGGCAACGTCCTCGGGGGCGGCTTCGGCGGCGACTGCGGGCGCCGGGTGCGCGACTGATTTCATGTGCTTCTCGTCAGCGGTCGGTGCCGGCCGCGGGCGGCAGGAACCAAGTTCCAGATCGATTGTTAGCTTACGGGCTGTCTGGAGGACAAGCGGATGAGCATTCTGAAGTGGGCTTTGATCTTTCTGGTGGTCTCGATCGTGGCCGGCCTGCTTGGTTTCACGGGCGTTTCGGCGGCATCCGCCGATATCGCCCGGGTGTTGTTCTACATCTTCGTCGTGATCTTCCTGGTCCTGCTCATTCTGGGCCTGACTATTTTCCGGGCATGACGACGGCCGGCCGCCGCCAACCCTGGCGGCAGGATCGGGCGCCGCTTTACCTGTTTTCGTGTGGGCGCGGATGGATATCGAGGGCTGGCGGCGGGTGTCGCCGGTCCTCAGGGAAGCGGCAGTCAGGGAAGGGGCAGTTCCTCGATCGTCACCTTGTCCGGATAGAAGGCAAGGTGTCCGGCGATTTCCGCCATGGCCGGATAGGGCTGCTCATAGGTCCAGATCGCATTGTCGATCAGGCCCGGGCCGGCCTGGATGCTGAAATAGCTGGCGTCGCCCTTGTAGGGGCAATGGGTGACGCGATCGGTCCGGACCAGTTTCCCGATTTCGGCATCGTCGCGCGGAATGTACTGCACCGCCGGGTAAGCCGCTTCCTTCAGCGTCAGCGCGCGGGTCGTGTCGGCAACGACTATACCGCCTGCCGAGATGCGGATGCGCTTGCGGGTCGGGGTGATGGTGATGGGATGATCGGGGCCGGGGATTTTCATGGACGCCTCGCGGATCGGTTGTCCCTGCTGACGCCGGAACGGGCTGTTGAGGGTACAATCGGATATAGTATTGTCGGGCCGGGCGGTGCATGCGCGAATCGCGAATGGCTGCCTGTCGTTGATTGGAGATCACGAAGATGCCGATGGATGCTCGGGATATCGAAGCCATGATCAAAGCCGCGATCCCCGACGCGCAGGTGACGATCCGCGATCTCGCCGGGGATGGCGATCACTATGCGGCGACCGTCATTTCCGAGTCCTTCCGCGGGAAATCGCGGGTCCAGCAGCACCAGACCGTCTATCAATCCCTCAAGGGCCAGATGGGCGACGTTCTCCACGCGCTGGCCCTGCAAACCGGCGTGCCGGACTGACCGGGTCCGGCGCCCGACGGAGGGCGATAGAGCGTTTTCAAGCGAAGTGGGTATCGGTTCGCGTAAAGAAAACGCGTCAAAACAAGGATCTAGAGCCCCGTTCCGATTCTATTGGAACGGAAATGGCTCTAGGTCGGGGGAGCAGGCATGACCGATCGGGCCAGCCGATCGCTGCTGCGGGAGCGGGAGCCGCACCAGCATCACCGCGTCACCTTCGTCGAACTGTTCTTCGACCTGGTGTTCGTCTTCGCGATCACACAGATCTCGCACACCCTGCTGGCGCACTTCACGCCGCTCGGCGTGTTGCAGGTGAGCATTCTGATGCTCGCGGTGTGGTGGGTCTGGGTCTTCATGTCCTGGGTCACCAACTGGCTCGATCCGGAACGGACGCCGGTGCGCGTCATGCTGTTCGTCATGATGGTCGCCGGCCTGCTGATGTCGACCTCGATCCCGAAGGCGTTCGAAAGCCGCGGGCTGGCTTTCGCGCTGGCCTTCGTTTTCATGCAGGTCGGCCGCTCGCTGTTCTTCGTGTTCGCGGTGCCGAAATCCGAGACGGCTCATCGGCGGAATTTCATGCGGATCGCGATCTGGCTGTCGGTGAGCGGCGTGTTCTGGATCGCCGGCGGCCTCGCCGATCCCGGCAGCCGCCTCGCGCTCTGGCTCGTCGCGCTGGGAATAGAATATTGCGGGCCCGCCATGCGCTTTCGAACGCCGGGCCTCGGCGCCTCCACGATCGAGGACTGGACCGTCGAGGGCGGTCACATGGCCGAACGCTGCGGGCTGTTCATCATCATCGCGCTCGGCGAATCCATCGTCGTGACCGGCACCATCTTCAGCGAGGCGGCCTGGAGCGCGCCTGTCGTGACGGCGTTCACCATTGCGCTCCTTGGCAGCATCGCGATGTGGTGGGTCTATTTCCACCTCGGCGCCGAGGCCGGCTCCGAGTACATTTCCAGCGCCAATGATTCCGGCCGCCTGGCGCGGCTGGCCTATACCTACCTGCACCTGCCGATCGTCGCCGGGATCGTGGTCTGCGCGGTGGGGGACGAACTGCTGCTCGCCCACCCCGAAGGGCATGTCGGTGTCAGGGAAATCCTGAGCATCGTCGGCGGATCGCTGCTGTATCTGATCGGCCTGATCCTGTTCAAGCGCACCATCCGGGGACACTTGCAGCTATCGCACCTGGTCGGCATCGGCTTGCTGGTCGCGCTGATCCCGTTCGCCCACAGCCTGACGCCGCTGATGCTGTCGGCGGCGACGACCGCCATCATGCTGCTCGTCGCGGTGTGGGAGGCTGTCTCGCTTGGGGCGGCCAAACGCGCGCCGGCGCATGGTCAGTCCGACGCCACCAGCGCGTGAACGGAGAACAGCCCTTCCGCATCGGTCCAGGCGGCGCGGGGCTGCCAGCCGGCGCCTTTCGCCAGTGCCGTGAAGCGGTTCAGGCTGTATTTGTAGCTGTTCTCGGTATGGATGCTTTCGCCCGCGCGGAAGTTGAAACGCTGCCCGAGAATTCGCACCGTCTGCGCCTTGCGGCTGACCAGGTGCATTTCGATCCGATGCCGCTCGCGATTGTAGATGGCGCGATGGGTGAAGGCGGAGGGATCGAAATTGCCGCCGAGTTCGCGGTTGATCCGGACCAGCAGGTTGCGGTTGAAGCCGGCGGTGACGCCGGCGGCGTCGTTGTAGGCGGCATATAGTGCGCGCTCGTCCTTCTCCAGGTCGGCGCCGACCAGCATCAGCGATCCGGCGCCGAGAATGCGGCGCGCGCTCTTGAGGAAGCCGCAAGCCTCGTGCGGCTCGAAGTTGCCGATGGTCGAGCCCGGAAAGAACCCGACCCGCGGCATGGTCCGGACCGCCGCGGGCAGATCGAACGGCGCGGTGAAGTCGGCGACCACCGGATGGACCTTCAAGCGTGGGAAGTCCTGACGCAGCGCGGCGGCCTGCGCCTTGAGGAAGTCGCCGGAGATGTCGACCGGCGCATAGGCGTCGAAATCGGCCTGGGAGAGCAGCCGCCGGATCTTGGTGGTGGCGCCCGCGCCGAACTCGACCAGTGCCGCGCCCCTGGGCAGGATCGCGGCGATATCCGCACCGTTCTCGTCGAGGATGCCAAGCTCCGTGCGGGTCGGATAATATTCCGGCTGCACCGTGATCTCCTCGAACAATTCCGATCCGGTCGCGTCGTAGAAGTACTTGGGCGACAGTTGCTTGGGCTGCCGCGCGAGCCCTTCCAGCACATCGGTCGCGAAGGCCGAATCCCTGTCGATCTGTTGTTCTTCGGGCAACGTGGATGTGGGGGCGGTCATGACGATCTCCTCAAATCCCCTGTCGATGCTGGAGGGTTGCGCGCTTCGGATCAATCGCCGTAATCGGCAAGGCGCAGGCCGCTGAATTGCCAGCGGTGGTGCGGATAGAAGAAGTTGCGATACGTCAGCCGGCTATGCCCTTCCGGCGTCGCCAGCGACGAGCCGCGCAGCACGTACTGGTTCACCATGAACTTGCCGTTGTATTCGCCCAGCGTTCCGTCGACCGGGCGATAGCCGGGGTAGGGCGCATAGGCGCTGCGGGTCCACTGCCAGGCGATGCCGAATGCATCATGAAGGTGGCCGCCACGGGCCGCGACCTCCCATTCCATCTCGGTCGGCAGGTGCTTGCCGGCCCATCGCGCGAAGGCATCGGCCTCATAATAGCTGACATGCGACACCGGCGCGTCCGGATCGACCGGGCGCAGTCCACCGAGCGTCATGATGTGCCATGTGCCGTCGCGGTTGCGCCAGTGGCCCGGCGCTTCCCACCCTTCGCCCGTCGCCCTGGCGAAGCCGTCCATCAGCCACAATGTCGCGGTGCGATAGCCGCCGTCATCGATGAAGGCCAGCCAGTCGCGGTTGGTGACGAGATCGCGCGCGATTCCGACCGGGCCGACCAGCGCGCGGTGAACCGGCTTTTCGTTGTCGAAATGAAAGCCGTCGCCACCGAAGCCGATGTTGTGGATGCCCTCGTTGAGCTGCACCCAGCCGTCGCCGTTGGCGACCGCGGGAGGCGGTGGCGTCCACGTCTTGTCATAGGCCGGGCAGGTTGGATTCTGGGCGAAGGCGTGCAGGATATCCGTGAGCATCAGCTCCTGGTGCTGCTGCTCGTGATTGAGGCCGACATCCATCAGCGGAGCCAGCCGCGCCAGCGTCGACTCATCGGCATCCGACAGGAATGCCATCATCGCCGCATCGACGTGCCGGCGATAGGCGGTAACTTCCCCGGTGCCCGGCCGGGTGATGTGGCCGCGCTCGGCGCGGGTGTGCCGTGGTCCGGCCGTGACGTAATACGAATTGAACAGAAAGGCGTAGTCCGGATGAAACGGCGTGTAGCCGGCACAGTGGGGCCCGAGCAGGAACTGCTCGAAAAACCATGTGGTGTGGGCGCGATGCCATTTCGCCGGACTGGCGTCCGGCATCGACTGGATCAACTGGTCTTCCGGGCTCAGGGGCGCGGCCCGGCGTTCGGTTTCGTTCCGGACCGTGCGGAAGGCATCGATCAGGTGCCGTCTCAGCGTGGAGGCACCGTAAAGATCGGGCCCGCCTCGGGAGCGCTTTTGAGCGGCAGCATGTTCTGTCACAACCATCTCCGGTATCGTGGAAAAACGACGTGATGGTGAAGAGGTTCCGCGGAAATCCCTTCTCCGGCGAGGGTCTCCCAAGATAGGCACGACCCTGCCGCCGGTAAACCGGGCCGGCGCGGATTTTGTTCGGCTCGGGGGATAATCTGAGCCTGTGAAGGCGCGGCGGCCGTCCCGGTGCGGGAGCGGTCGGGTTGGCGGCTTTTTGTCATTTTACTTGGGGTGAATCGACGTTTCAGGCTACATATATGCCGAACGGGTGCCCGCCGCAGGATCAACGGGCGGGCCACAGTAAGGACGCGAATATGAGCATTGAGCAATTCATCGACAGCGAAGTGAAGTCGAACGACGTCGTGCTTTTCATGAAGGGCACGCCGCAATTCCCGCAGTGCGGATTCTCCGGGCAGGTGGTGCAGATTCTCGATCACATCGGCGCGGGCTACAAGGGCCTCAACGTCCTGGAATCCGACGAGTTGCGCAACGGCATCAAGGTCTATTCGAACTGGCCGACCATTCCCCAGCTTTACGTCAAGGGCGAGTTCGTCGGCGGCTGCGATATCATCCGCGAGATGTTCCAGGCTGGCGAATTGCAGAAGATGTTCGCGGACAAGGGCGTGACGCTCGCGCCGGCTTCGGCCTGACGACTTCCCGCAAATTGATCGGGGCGACGACATTCGAAGTCGTCGTCGCCGATATCACGACGCTCGCCGTCGATGCCATCGTCAACGCGGCCAACAATTCGCTGCTGGGCGGAGGCGGCGTCGATGGTGCCATCCATCGTGCCGCCGGGCCGGAACTGCTGGCCGAATGCCGCGGGCTTGGCGGATGCGCCACCGGCGACGCCAGGATCACGCGCGGCTATCGGCTGCCGGCGTTCCATGTCATTCACGCGGTCGGTCCGGTGTGGCACGGCGGTGCGGCGGGCGAGGCGGCGGCGCTGGCCTCCTGCTATCGCAAGGCGATTGCGCTTGCCGCGGATCATGACCTGGCGTCGCTGGCTTTCCCCGCCATCTCGACCGGCGTCTATCGCTTTCCCGCCGATCAGGCCGCCGCGATCGCGGTGGCGACGTCGGTTGCACATGCGGGCGGCGCGAACGCCCTTCGGCGCGTCATCTTCTGTTGTTTTTCTGAGCCGGGCGCGGCCCTGCATCGTCAGGCATTGGAGACGCAGGCCGATCGGCGGATCGATCCTGCATGACGGGATTGAAATCGGAGGAGTGGGAACATGAGGATTGCTGACCGGCTGATGCGGATCGCCGCGGCGACCGCGGTGATGTTCGCGGCTTCGGGCGCGGCATCGACCGCGATATGGCACTCGGCCTGGGCCGGACCGGCGCAAGCGGAGGGGCAGGTGCAAGGACAGGGGCTGTTCGAGCTTCCTGCCGATGCGAAATTCTCGCCGGAGAAGCTGGCGCGGATCGACGCCTTCTTCGACAACGAGATCAGGCAGGGCAAGATCCCCGGCGCGATCCTCACCATCCACCAGCACGGCAAGACGGTCTATTCGC
>JAGRLZ010000145.1 GCA_020441545.1 Xanthobacteraceae bacterium
TCGCACAGGCGAGCGGGAGCGACGCCGTTCTTCGCACAGGCGAGCGGGAGCGACGCCGTTCTTCGCACAGGCGAGCGGGAGCGACGCCGTTCTTCGCACAGGCGAGCGGGAGCGACGCCGTTCTTCGAACGGCTATGGCTATGCCCGGCAACGACACCTCATGGTGTTTCCGTCAAACGTGAAACGCTATGGCAGAATGCGTTTGGATTTGACGGCCTGCTGGCTCGTCATGGCGAGGCGCACGCGCAATCGGTGCTTCGCACCGTCCGGCCCAGACTCAAGTGACACAGACTCAAGTGACATAGATTCAAGTGACACAGGCTCTCGTGGCGCAGGCTCGCGTGACACAGGCGCTCGTGACGAAGCGATGCCGAGGCTATCAATAGCCCGGCGACAGCGGTTCCGCATAAGCCGGCGCGGCCGCGCGCGCGGGCCGGCCGATCCCGACGATCATCAGCAGACCGCCGATCAACGACAGGTTCTTCAGGGCGTGGATCATGTTGCCGCGGGCCTCGGGGCCGGTCTGATTCCAGAAGTCGTGGAAATAATAGGTGGCGACGATGACGAACAGGATCAGCAGGACCGAGAAGAAACGCGCGCCGAAATTGAGCGCGATCAGCAGTCCGCCGATCAGTTCGAGCCCGCCGGCCAGGATCGCCAGCAACTGCGCGAACGACATCCCGGTCGCACTCTCGATCTGCAACGTATAGGTCGCCAGTTCGGGCGGCAGGATCACCTTTCCGGCGATCGCCTGCGTGGTCGCGGCGATGTCGAGAAGCTTCGATGCGCCGGAGAAAATGAACAGCACCGCGAACAGAACCCGGCCGATCGTAACGAAAGCTGGCATTGCCGCCTCACCTGCGTGAACCGATGCGATGCATCGCGCGGCAATTATGCTCAGGCCGCGGCGATTTTCAAATCGGCATTTTGGGAAATGCGGCCATCTATCCGAACAGCGTCGGCTGCGGCCGTCCGGCGCGCTCCTGGGCTTCGACCGCCGCCACCGCCGTCATGTTCAGGATGCCGCGCGATGTGACCGAGCGGGTCAGGATATGCGCGGGCCGCGCCGGCCCGATCAGCATGGGGCCCACCGGCAGCCCGTCCGCCAATTCCTTGATCATCTGATAGGCGACATGGGCCGCATCCAGATTGGGCAGGATCAGCACATTGGCGACGCCCTCCAGCCGCGATTGCGGCAGAACGTAATCGCGCTTGATCTGGGACAGCGCCGTGCCGCCCTGCATCTCGCCATCGGCCTCGAGTTCCGGATGCTTCTCGACCAGCAGCGCCGTGGCGCGGCGCATCTTCCGGGAGGAGTCCGTGTCGTAGCTGCCGAAATCGGAGTGCGAGACGAAGGCGATCTTCGGCTTCAGCCCGAAACGATGCACGTGCTGCGCCGCACAGGCAGCGAGATCGGCGAGTTCTTCCGCACTCGGATTGGGGCGCACCTGGGTATCGGCGAGGAAGAACGAGCCCTTGCTGGTCACCGTCAGCACCAGCGCGGCGAAATCGACCGCGCCGGGCTGCAACCCGATCACCTCGCGGACGTGCCGGAGGTGGCTCATGTAGCGACCTTCGACGCCGCACAGCATCGCGTCGGCTTCCCCTCGCATCACGGCCAGCGCCGCGATCACGGTGGCGTTGGTGCGCACCACGGTGCGCGCAGCTTCCGGCGTCACCCCGAAGCGGCCCGCAGTATCGATGTAGCTCTGCACATAGGAGCGATAGCGCGGATCGTCTTCCGGGTTGACCAGATCGAAGTCGCGGCCGATGCGGATATTCAGGCCCAGCCGCTTGATCCGCGATTCAACGACGGACGGCCGTCCCACCAGGATCGGCCGCGCCAGCCGTTCCTCCAGCACCGCCTGGGTCGCGCGCAGCACCCGCTGGTCTTCGCCTTCGGCATAGATGACCCGGACCGGCTGCGTGCGCGCCTTGTTGAACAGCGGCTTCATGATGAGGCCGGACCGGAATGCAAAGCTCTCCAGCTTTTCCTGGTAGGCGTCGAAATCCCTGATCGGCCGGGTCGCGACGCCGGACTCCATCGCCGCGCGCGCCACCGCGGGCGCGACGCGCAGGATCAGGCGCGGATCGAACGCCGGCGGGATCAGCGAGCCGGGGCCGAAGCCCTGCACATCGCCGCCTTCGCGCCCGATCGCCGCGGCGTCGGACGGCGCCTCGCGCCCCAGTTCAGCGATCGCCGCCACCGCCGCCCGCTTCATGTCCTCGTTGATGGCGGTGGCGCCGACATCGAGCGCGCCGCGAAAGATGAAGGGAAAGCACAGGACGTTGTTGACCTGGTTGGGGAAGTCGGAGCGCCCGGTGCAGATCATGGCGTCGGGGCGGACTTTGCGCACCTCGTCCGGCATGATCTCGGGCGTCGGATTGGCCAGCGCCATGACGAGCGGCTTGTCCGCCATCTGCGCCACCATCTCCGGCGTCAGCACCCGCGGGCCCGACAGGCCGAGGAAGATGTCGGCACCGCCGATCACCTCGTTGAGCGTCCGCTTGTCGGTCTTCTGCGCATAGACCGCCTTCCAGCGGTCCATCGCGACGCTACGGCCTTCGTGGACCAGGCCGTCGAGATCGCAGACCCAGATGTTCTCGCGCCGCGCGCCCATCGACACCAGCAGGTTGAGGCAGGCCAGCGCCGCCGCCCCGGCACCCGCGGTGACGATCTTCACCTCCTCCAGCTTCTTGCCGTTCAGGCGAAGCGCGTTGGTGATCGCGGCGGCGACGATGATGGCGGTGCCGTGCTGGTCGTCATGGAAGACCGGAATCTTCATGCGTTCCTTGAGCTGCGCCTCGATCTCGAAGCACTCGGGCCCGCGAATGTCTTCCAGGTTGATGCCGCCGAAGGTCGGCTCCAGCGCCGCCACGGTCTCGACCACCCGCTCCACCGTATCGGCCGCGATCTCGATGTCGAACACATCGATGCCGGCGAACTTCTTGAACAGGACCGCCTTGCCTTCCATCACCGGCTTGGACGCCAGCGGTCCGATATTGCCGAGCCCCAGCACGGCGGTGCCGTTGGAAATGACGGCAACGAGGTTGCTGCGGGTGGTCAGTTCGGCCGCTTCCGCCGGATCGGCGGCGATCGCCTCGCAGGCCGCCGCCACCCCCGGCGAATAGGCCAGCGCCAGGTCGCGCTGGTTCGCCAGCGGCTTGGTGGATTGAATCTCGAGCTTGCCGGGTCGCGGCAGGCGATGAAACGCGAGCGCCGCGGATTTGAGATCTTCAGAAGCTGACGACACCTACTCCCCCAAACACGCTCGAACCTGTCACGACTGGCTTGACCCGCGAGGACTCAATCCTGTGGCAGATTGAGCCGAATGTGGAGTTCGCGCAACTGCTTGGGAGTGACTTCCGAGGGCGCCCCCATCAGCAGATCCTCGGCGCGCTGATTCATCGGGAATAGCGAAATCTCGCGGAGGTTGGTCGTACCGCACAGCAACATCACGATCCGGTCGACGCCGGCCGCCATGCCGCCATGCGGCGGCGCGCCGTACTGGAAGGCGCGATACATGCCGCCGAAGCGGTCGACAACCTCCTTCTCGCCATAGCCGGCGATCTCGAACGCCTTCACCATGGCCTCGGGACGATGGTTGCGGATGCCGCCCGACGCGATCTCGTAGCCGTTGCAGGTAATATCATATTGGAATGCCTTGATGGTCAGCGGATCCTGCGTCCGCAACGCATCAAGGCCGCCCTGCGGCATCGAGAACGGGTTGTGCGAGAAATCGACCTTCTTGTCGTCCTCGTTGTATTCGTACATCGGGAAATCGACGATCCAGGCCAGCGCGAACCGATCCCTGTCGACGAGGTTCAGTTCCTCGCCGACGCGGGTGCGCGCCAGCCCCGCGAATTTCCAGAACTTCGCCGGATCGCCGGCAACGAAGAACGCGGCATCGCCGGCCTTGAGGCCGAACTGCTGGCGGATCGCCTCGGTGCGCTCGGGGCCGATATTGTTGGCAAGGGGGCCGGCGCCCTCTCCGCTGTCGCGCCACATGATGTAGCCGAGGCCGGGCTGGCCCTCGCCCTGCGCCCACGAATTCATGCGGTCGCAGAACGCGCGGCTGCCGCCGCCGGGTCCGGGAATGGCCCAGACCTGGTTCTTCGCATCTTCCAGCATCCGCGCGAACACCTTGAAGCCGGAGCCGCGGAAGTGCTCGGAAACCTCCTGCATCTCCAGCGGATTGCGCAGGTCGGGCTTGTCGGTGCCGTATTTGCGGATTGCGTCGGCGAACGGAATGCGCGGCCAGTCGGCCGTCACCGGCTTGCCCTTGGCGAATTCCTCGAACACGCCGGTGATGACCGGCTCCATCGCGGCGAACACGTCGTCCTGCGTGACGAAGCTCATCTCGACGTCGAGCTGGTAGAACTCGCCCGGCAGGCGGTCGGCGCGCGGGTCTTCATCGCGGAAGCAGGGCGCGATCTGGAAGTAGCGGTCGAAGCCCGACATCATCAGCAGTTGCTTGTACTGCTGCGGCGCCTGCGGCAGCGCATAGAATTTGCCGGGATGGATGCGGCTCGGCACCAGGAAGTCGCGCGCGCCTTCCGGCGACGAGGCGGTCAGGATCGGGGTCTGGAATTCGAAGAACCCCTGCTCCTTCATGCGCCGGCGCATCGAATCGATGATCGCGCCGCGGGTCATGATGTTGTCGTGCAGCTTCTCGCGGCGCAGGTCGAGGAAGCGGTATTTGAGCCGGATGTCCTCGGGATATTCCTGTTCGCCGAACACCGGCAGCGGCAGTTCGCCGGCCTCGCCCAGCACCTCGATATCGGAGATGAACAGTTCGACCGCGCCGGTCGGCAGGTCGGGATTCTCGGTGCCCTCGGGGCGCCGGCGCACCCTGCCGTCGAACCGCACCACCCATTCCGACCGCAGCTTCTCGACCTCGCGGAACACCGGCGAATCGGGATCGGCGACGCACTGGGTCAGCCCGTAATGGTCACGCAGGTCGATGAACAACACGCCGCCATGGTCGCGGATACGATGGCACCAGCCGGACAGCCGCGCGGTCTGGTCGATGTTGTCTTCGCGCAACGCGCCGCAGGTGTGGGAACGGTATCGATGCATGGAAATCTCTAAAGACGCGCCAGAAGGAGCCTGATCGCAGGATTGCTGGCGGAAACCCTGCGGAAGCAGAGGGTTTACCCGAGCGCACCGGGCGCGGCAACCGAGCCGGCGGGGTTTCCGGGCCCTTTCAGTGGTCCCGGCGGCCGAAACCGGCGGCCAAAAACAATGCCGCGAGAGGCTGAAACCATGGCGACAAGCGGGAAAAGAAGGATTATTCAGCGAACATGGACCTGATTACCACGACCGGCGACCTCGCCGCCGCCTGCGCCCGCCTCGCCCGCCATCCCGTCATCACCGTCGATACGGAATTCCTGCGGGAGACGACCTATTATCCGCTGCTCTGCGTCGTCCAGATGGCCAGCGCCGAGGAGGCCGTGGTCATCGACGCGCTCGCCGAGGGCATCGACCTCAAGCCGTTCTTCGACCTGATGGCCAACGAGGCGGTGCTGAAAGTATTTCACGCCGCCCGCCAGGATATCGAGATCATCTGGCACCGGGCCGGCATCGTGCCGCATCCGGTGTTCGACACCCAGGTCGCCGCCATGGTGCTGGGCTATGGCGATTCCATCGCCTACGACCAGTTGGTCGAGCGGGTCACCGGCCACCGGCCCGACAAGACCCATCGCTTCACCGACTGGTCGCGGCGCCCGCTGACCGCCGAGCAGATTCACTACGCGGTCTCGGACGTCACCCATCTGCGCGACGTCTTCGCCGCGCTCGACGCCGATCTCAGGAAGCGCAAGCGCAGCGACTGGGTCAGCGAGGAAATGGAGGTGCTCACCTCGCCGTCGACATACGATGTCGATCCGGCGCGGGCCTGGGAGCGGCTCAGGTCGCGGGTGCGCAGGCCGAAGGACCTCGCGGTGCTGATGGAGGTCGCGGCGTGGCGCGAACAGGAGGCGCAGACGCGCGACATCCCGCGCTCGCGCGTGCTGAAGGACGATGCGGTCGGCGACATCGCCACCCACGCCCCGACCTCGCTTGAAAGACTGGCCAACCTGCGCTCGCTGCCGAAAGGCTTCGAGCGTTCGAAATGGGGCGCGGACATCATCGCGGCGGTCGAGCGCGGCCTCGCGCGCGATCCGCACACGCTGCCGAAGATCCAGAAGCCGCGCAACAATTCGAACGGCTCGGCCACGGTCGAACTGCTCAAGGTGCTGTTGCGGATGACCTCCGAACGATACGCCGTGGCCAGCAAGGTGATCGCGACGGTGGACGACCTGGAACGCATCGCCGCCGACGACAAGGCCGATGTGGGCGCGCTGCATGGCTGGCGGCGCGAACTGTTCGGCGAGGCCGCCCTCGCCCTCAAGCACGGCCGGCTGTCGCTGGCAATCGCGAAAGGCCGCGTGGTGCAGATCGAGCAGCGGTCCGACCACTGACCTGGAACACTTCAGAGCTGGCCGATACCCGAAAAATCGAAACACGGCGACCGCCACCGTGCTCGCCGCCAGCGATACCGGCTACTTCCGGACGATCGATCCCGAACGCCCGATCAGCCTGGTCAACTGCTTGAAGCGGTTGCCGACGCGATCGGCGACCAGGTCCACCAGCCGATGCTCGAAGATGAGTATCAGCTTGCGCCCCTTGCTTCGGAAGTGCGTGGCGGGCAGCACGCCCGGCCGGGCGGCCGAGATCAGGTGCGCGACGCGGAAGGCCGCGCCCAGTATGCGTGCCCGCTCGAGCATCGCCGGCGACACCAGGGAACGCACCGACTGCGGCGGCTCGTTCTCGTCCTTGAGTCCGGCGTAGCGGAAATACACCGACAGCGCGACGAACGCCCGGCCCTCGTGGCTGACCGCGCCGAAATTGCCGTTGCAGATCAGGTTGAGGGTCTGCTCGCCGCGATAGTCGGGATGCACCCGCCAGCCGATATCGGACAGCAGGCAGGCGACGTGCCGCAGCCGGCGCTCCGCCGGCGTTTCCTTGATCTGGGCGATCCGGAAAAACCGATCCGTCCACGCCACCAGTTCCTCGGCATGGCGCGACGAACGCGACAGCAGCTTGTTCAAGGTCTGGGCCGCGCAGACCAGGCCGTCCTTCGCGCGCTCCTTGGGCGGCAGCATCTCGTGCAGCAGGCCCTCGCGAACGCCGTAGGTCGAAAACACGATCGCTTTCGGCTGCCCGATCCGGATGATGTATTCGAGAACCAGGGCCGCATAGGCGAGCAGCGGCTGGCGCGCGTCCGCCACGTCCCCGATGCTGGCGAGCGTGTTGGCCGCCGCGAGACGCCGGACCCGCCGCACGAAGGCCAGCGCCTCGCCGGCCGGAATCTCGTAGCCGTGCATGACATGCAACGGATAGCCGCGCTGAATGATATGCAGCCGCGCCAGGGCGCGCCACGTGCCGCCAACCGCGTAGAAGTTGCGGCCGCCGGCGCCCTTCAGTTCCGCGAGCGGCGTCAGCGCCAGCTTGACGATGCGCTCGGCCTTCTTGAGCGACTTCTGCGAGGCATCCTGAAGCGCGAGGCTGCCAAGCGGCAGGGTCACACCCTTCCGCAGGCGACTGCCGTGAACGTCGATCAATTCCAGCGAGCCGCCGCCGAGATCGCCGACGATGCCGTCGGGCTGATAGACCCCCGACGCAACGCCGAGCGCCGACAGCATCGCCTCGCGCTTGCCGGACAGCACGTCGATCGGAACACCGCAGATGCGCGTCGCCTTTGCGATGAATTCCGGACCGTTGGAGGCGTCACGGCAGGCCGCCGTCGCGATCGCATGGACGCGGCCGACCTTCATGACCCGGCACAATGCGCGGAACCGGCGAAGCGCCGTCAGCGCCTTGGTGACGGCATCCGGCGCCAGCAGCCCGGTGGACTGAACCTCACGGCCGAGCCCGCACAACGCCTTCTCGTTGAAGAGCGTGACCAGGCTGCGCGCGAGCGATTCATAGACGACGAGCCGGACCGAGTTCGATCCGATATCGATCACCGCCACGCTCGACGCGCGCTTGGCCTTGCGCGCCGCCACTAGGCAATGCCTCCACGCCGCGCGTCAGCGCTCGGACCTGCGCGTGAGACGTCGAGGCGATGATTCCTTGAGCGATTTTCCACGGCCGGACAGACTCGGATTCGTCATGAAGTAGTTATGCAGATTGAAAGGCTCCTCGCCTTTCGCCGCCTTCATACGCGCTGACGATCCATCCGGCAACAATTGCCAGCTTTGCTCGGTGTCCTTCAGGTTGGCCACCATGATCTGCTCGAGCACCTGCTGGTGCACCGTGGGATTCTGCAGCGGGCACAGCACCTCGACCCGGCGGTCGAGATTGCGCGGCATCATGTCCGCCGACGAGATATATACCGCGGCCTTCGGTCCCGGCATCGGCTGTCCCATGCCGAAACAATAGATGCGGCCGTGCTCGAGGAACCGGCCGATCACCGACTTGACGCGGATATTCTCCGACAGCCCCGGCATGCCGGGGCGCAGGCAACAGATGCCACGCACGATCAGGTCGATCGAGACCCCCGCCTGCGACGCCTCGTACAGAGCATCGATGATGTCCGGATCGACCAGCGAATTCATCTTCATCCAGATCGAGCCCGGCTTGCCCTGGCGCACGAATTCGATCTCGCCGTGGATGTGCGACAGGATGCGCTTGCGCAAGGTCAGCGGCGACACCGCCATCCTCTCGATGTCGCTCGGCTCGGCATAGCCGGTGATGTAGTTGAAGACCCGGGCGACGTCGCGCCCGATGATCCGATCGGAGGTGAAGTAGGACAGGTCGGTGTAGATGCGCGCGGTCACCGGATGATAGTTGCCGGTGCCGGTGTGAACGTAGGTGGTCAGGCTGCCGCCTTCCCGCCGCACCACCAGCGACAGCTTGGCGTGGGTCTTGAGTTCGAGGAAGCCGTAGACCACCTGCACGCCGGCGCGCTCCAGGTCGCGGGCCCAGCGGATATTGGCCTCCTCGTCGAAACGCGCCTTGAGCTCGACCAGCGCCGTGACCGACTTGCCGGCTTCGGCGGCTTCCGCCAGCGCGCGCACGATCGGCGAATTGTTCGAGGTGCGATACAGCGTCTGCTTGATCGCCAGCACGTCCGGATCGCGCGCGGCCTGCTGCAGGAACTGCACCACCACGTCGAACGATTCATAGGGGTGATGGACGATGAGGTCCTTCTGGCGGATCGCGGCGAAGATGTCGCCGCCATGATCGCGCACGCGCTCCGGATGCCGCGGCACATAGGGCGTGAATTCGAGATCGGGCCGGTCGAGCCGCGTCAGTTGCGACAGTTCGTTCATGGCCAGCACGCCGTCGACCAGCAGCACCTCGTCGTCGGCCGCCGACAGCTCCCGCTGCACGAAAGCGCGGAGCTCCTCCGGCATGGTGGCCTCGACCTCGAGGCGGATCACCGATCCGCGGCGGCGGCGCTTGAGGGCGGTCTCGAACAGCCGCACCAGATCCTCGGCCTCTTCCTCGATTTCCAGCTCGCTGTCGCGCAGAACCCGGAAGGCGCCCTGCCCCTTCACCATGTAGCCCGGGAACAGCCGCCCGATGAACAGCCCGGTCGCCTGCTCCAGGGTCATCAGGCGGAACGCGCCATCCCTGCCCGGCGTCGGAATGCGGATGAAGCGGTCGATCTTGCCCGGCATGCGGATCAGCGCGTTCATCGGCTTGCCGTCAGACACCCGAACCAGGTGCAGCGCGATGGTGAAGCCGAGGCTCGGGATGAACGGGAACGGATGCGCCGGATCGATCGCCAGCGGCGTCAGCAGCGGGAAGATGTTGTGCAGGAAATGATCCTCGATCCACGCCCGCTCGGTCTTCGAGACATCGCGGCCGTCGACCAGGACGATATCGGTTTCGGCGAGATCGTCGCGCAAATGCCGCCAGATCGCCTGCTGGTCGGTGGCGAGACGCGACACCGTCTCGTTGATGGCGGCGAGTTGCTCCGAAGGGGTCAGCCCGTCGGGGCTGCGCTCGAGGATCCCCTCCCGGACCTGCGCCTTGATGCCCGCGACGCGGACCATGAAGAATTCGTCGAGGTTGTTGGCGGAAATCGACAGGAAGCGAACCCGCTCCAGCAGCGGATGCCTCGGATTGACCGACTCCTCGAGCACGCGGCGGTTGAAATGCAGCCAGGACAGCTCGCGATTGATGAAACGGGCGGGCGATTGGACGATCTCGGGGGCGGCCTTTTCTTCGCTCGTTTTTTCTTCGATTACAGCAGCTTGCGGGGCATTCATGAGATAAGGGTCCAATTCCGGTGTCCGGCGGCGGGTTCCGTCGCGAACCACGCTTGCAGCCATCACGGCCGCGATGAAGCAGGGTTCGGAACCACCACACGGTCACATAGGCGCGGCCAACCGCGCCACCATGGATCATGTCCTATCGACATGACGTTTCAATGACATTGACGCGGCAAGCGACAACACGCGGGCAGCCAGCCTTTTTGAGCCGATCCGTGACTCCCGTCGCGCGACGACAACCTCAGCCGCCCGCCGCATCGTCGCCGCCTCGCAGGACCTCGACGGCCAAAGCTCGGGTAACCGGCCGGCCGAGCCGCAGCGACTCGGCGTCGAGACGTTCCACCGCCCCTCGCGCCGCCGCATAGGACCGCTCGATCCGGTTGACCAGGTAGCCGACGACAGCCTCGTCCACGCTCACCTGCCGGTCGGCGAAGAGCTTCACCAGCAGCGCCCGGAACAGCTGATCGTCCGGCGCGCTCAATTCGACCACCGGGATGGCGCGCAGCCGCGACCGCAGATCGCGCAGGCCGCTATCCGCCGCCGTCGCCGGCCGCCGGCCGGTCAGCAGCAGATAGGCTCCCTGCTCGCGCGCGAGGTTCAGGAGATGGAACAGCGCCTTCTCATCGACCCGGACGGGATCGATATCCTCGACCACGAGGGCGCCGGTAACGAGCGCCTCGGGCACGGACGTTGCGGTCAGGCTGTCGGCCGCGATGGCCGGCGCCCCCGACAGTTCCGCCCAGATCGCGGCCAGATGACTTTTGCCGGCCCCCTCCGGGCCGACCAGCATCATGGTCCGGTTCGGCCAGTCCGGCCAACCGTCGATCAAGGCCAGGCCGGCCGCATTGGCCGGGCCCTCGAGGAAATCGTCGCGGGAGAAATTCTCCGCGTGCGGCAGCGCGAACGTCAGCTGGCGCGGCCGGCCGTCGGCCGGCACACGGGATCGGCGGCCGGCGCGGTCCATCATTTGGCTCCCGGGGACGGCTCGATGGTGCTCATGTGCCGCACCCACTCCACCAGGTAGAAGGCGACCGACAGCAGGGTCAGCACGGCGACGCAGGCCATCAGGATGGTTTCGTACGGCGCCGGCTTGAACCCGAATCCCAGCGCCGCCAGCACCAGCGCCGCCAGCGCCACCTGCGCCCCGGTGTTCAGCTTGGACACCATCAGCGGCTTCATCGGCATCGGCTTGCCGAACAGCCACGACACGATCACCGCGCCGACGATCATGACATCGCGCGACACCACGAGGATGACGATCCAGAGCGGGAACGCGCCCCAGATTCCCAGCGCGACATAGATCGACACCAGGAGCGCCTTGTCGGCGAGCGGGTCGAGCAGCGCGCCCAGCTCGCTGCTCATGTTGAAGCGCTTGGCCAGGAACCCGTCGACCGCGTCGCTCACGCCGGCGACCACGAAGATGGCAAACGCGATCTCCATCTGGCCCGATGCGATGGCCCAGACGATGAACGGAACCAGCAGGATCCGCGCCAGGGTAATGATATTTGGGATACTCACGCCAAGTTCTCGGTCTTGCACCTGATATCGTTGGGATTTCAGAGGCTGCCCAACTTTATTCCGGCTATCTTTACACAGTATAAGCAGCGGCCGCGGCACGAGCCATTGCACGCCGATGGAAATCGACGTAACCACCCTTGAATTCCACCTTTTTCCCGCCAGCGCGGCTTTCCCGGCCCGCCCCTGGGAGGCCGGGACCGATTGCAGCCATGACGGACAAAAAAGACGGACTGACCTACGCCGACGCTGGCGTCGATATCGACGCGGGCAACCGGCTCGTCGACCTCATCAAGCCCATGGTCCGCGCCACCGCCCGCGCCGGCGCGGAAGCGGAGATCGGCGGTTTCGGCGGCCTGTTCGATCTGAAGGCGGCAGGCTTCAAGGATCCGATCCTGGTCGCCGCGACCGACGGGGTCGGCACCAAGGTCAAGATCGCCATCGAGACCGGCATCCACGGCGGCATCGGCATCGACCTCGTCGCGATGTCGGTCAACGATCTCGTGGTCCAGGGCGCCGAGCCGCTGTTCTTCCTCGATTATTTCGCCTGCGGCAAGCTGGAGCCGGAGGCGACCGCGGCCATCGTCGCAGGGATCGCCGAAGGCTGCCGGGAATCCGGCTGCGCGCTGATCGGCGGCGAGACGGCGGAAATGCCGGGCCTCTACAAGGACGGCGACTATGACCTGGCCGGCTTCGCGGTCGGCGCCGCCGAGCGCGGCACCCTGCTGCCGGGCCGCGATATCGCCGCCGGCGACGCGGTGATCGGCCTTGCCTCGTCCGGCGTGCATTCCAACGGCTTCTCGCTGGTACGCAAGATCGTCGAGCGATCAAGCCTCGGCTTCGACGCGCAGGCGCCGTTCGCGCCGGTGATGACGCTGGGCGCCGCCCTGCTCACCCCGACCCGGCTCTATGTGAAGTCCTGCCTTCGCGCGATCCGCGAGACCGGCGCCGTCAAGGGACTGGCGCACATCACCGGCGGCGGCTTCACCGACAACATTCCGCGCGTGCTGCCGCAAGGTCTCGGCGTGCGCATCGACCTCGCCAGGGTGCAGGTCCTGCCGGTGTTCAAATGGCTGGCGCAGGAGGGCAACATCGCGGAACCCGAACTGCTCCGCACCTTCAACTGCGGCGTCGGCATGATCGCGATCGTACGCGCCGACGCGGCCGAGCAGGTGATGGGCGTGTTGCGCGACGGCGGCGAGACGGTCGCGCTGCTCGGCGAGGTCACCAGCACCGGCGACGGCGAGCGCGTCGCCTATGACGGACATCTCGACCTCTCATGGTGAGCGCATGAAGCGGCGCGTCGCCATCCTCATCTCCGGGCGCGGCTCCAACATGGCCGCCCTGATAGAGGGCGCGCGCGGCACGGATTTTCCGGCCGAGATCGTGCTGGTCCTCTCCAACAAGCCGGATGCCGCCGGTCTCGATCGCGCGCGACGGGCCGGCATCGCCACCGAGACCATCGACAGCAAGCCGTTCGGCAAGGACCGTGCCGGTTTCGAGGCGGCGATGCAGACCGTGCTCGATGCCAACGGGATCGACCTGATCTGCCTCGGCGGCTTCATGCGGCTGCTGACCAACGCCTTCGTCGACCGCTGGTCGGGACGGATGCTGAACATCCATCCCTCGCTGCTGCCGTCGTTCCGCGGCCTCGATCCGCACGGCCAGGCGCTGCGCGCCGGCGTGAAGGTGTCGGGCGCGACGGTTCACTTCGTCACGCCGGAGATGGACGCCGGCCCGATCGTGATGCAGGGCGTGGTGCCGGTTTGCGACGGCGACACGCCGGACGTGCTGGCGGCACGGGTGCTGACGGTCGAGCACCGTATCTACCCGGCGGCCCTGCGGCTGGTGGCCTCCGGCGCCGTGCGCATCGAGGGCGGGGTTTGCAGGATCACGACCACGACTTGCGGCGACGACACGCTGATCGCGCCGCGCTGAACCCGCGCCGGAACGGGAGGATTGAAATGGCAAAGGTTGCGATCGTCGGATGCGGCGCGATGGGTTCGGTGTATGCGGCACTGATGGCCGATGCCGGGCACGAGGTCCATGCTGTGACGCTATGGCCCGATCATGCCGAAGCGATGGCGAAAGGCGGCTTGCGCTGCGAAGGCATCAGCGGCGACCGCACCGTGCGGCTATATGCTTCCACCACCACCGACGGCATCGGCGTCTGCGATCTCGTCATCATCGCGACCAAGGCGTTCGACGTCGAGGCTGCGTCCCGCGCCAGCGTCCCGCTGCTCGGTCCCGGGACGGTGGTGCAATCGATTCAGAACGGCCTCGGCTCGCCTGAGATCGCGGCGCCGATCGTGGGCGCGGATCGCCTCGCCGTCGGGGTCGTCGGCGGTTTCGGCGCCTCGATCCGCGCACCGGGCCGCGTCCACCACAACGGCATGGAGATGATCCGGTTCGGTACTTTCGCCGGCCTGCCGCGCCGGCAACTCGAAGCTTCGGCCGCGATCTGGGAATCCGCCGGTTTCAAGGTGGCACTGTTCGAGGACATCAAGCAGATGGTCTGGGAGAAACTCATCATGAACGTGACCTTCTCCGGCACCTCCTGCATCACCGAACTCACGATCGGGCAGATCATGGACGATCCCGATGCCTGGCAGGTGGCGCTCGGCTGCGCCGAGGAAGCCGTCGCGGTGGCGCGTACCGCGGGCGTCAGGCTGGATGTCGGCGAGCCGATCGCGCATATCCGCAAGCTCGGCGGCAAGATCCCGAACGCACGGCCGTCGATGCTGCTGGACTTTCTTGCCCGCCGGCGCGGCGAGATCGATGCCATCAACGGCGCGATTCCGCGGCTCGGCAAGCCGCTCGGCGTCCCGACGCCGGTCAACGACACCGTGGTCGGCCTCGTCAGGGCGCGCGAGCGCACCTATCTCTGAGCGCCACAGAAGAACTGCGCTTGAAAAACAAAATCCCCGGATTGGAACCGGGGATCGTGGCCGAAGGCCAAAGTCCAAGAAAATCCAGGATAAGAAAATCCCGGCACGCTGCTTCAGCCGACCTTCAGGTTCTCCGCGGACGTCCTGCCGCGATTTTCGACCAGATCGTATTCGACAGCCTGATTTTCGTTCAACGTGCTAAGTCCGGCCCGTTCGACCGCGGAGATGTGAACGAACACATCCTTGTCGCCGACTTCCGGCTTGATGAATCCATACCCCTTGGTCGGGTTGAACCATTTGACGGTGCCCTTCTGCATCGTCTGTCTCTCCTCACTAGACCTGAATTAACGCGGCAAGCGTTATGCCGACCGCGTCACAACCGACCATTTTCATTGCTGCCATCACGCCCGGATCAGCCGGAATGCGCGGCAGAAGCCGACCGTGTGGAAATTCGAACATGAAAATTCCACCTTGGCAACACCGCCACGCGGTCAGGCGAGCCTCGGCTTGGCCGAACGAAGCGCGGAACAGGACCGGGGAAACGCCGGCAGGACCGGCCAATTCGGAAGCGGACCGCATTGTCGAGCGCCGGCGAGGGGCGCGCATCACGCCGCGTCGGCTTCCTCGTTCGTGCCTGCAAGCACGAACCGCCGCCGCGACCGGCGCCGCCAGACGAGCCCGGCGACCAGCACCACGATCACGCCGAGCGCCGACATCGCCAGTTCTCCGAAGTCGGTCGATCCGCCGATCGTTCCGGCGCGACCGAACAGCGCCGATGAGGCATCGAGCGTCAGCGTCAGCTGCCCCTTGAAGAGGTGATGCAGATAAGGCTCGACGGCGATATCGGTGGCGATGACGTGCCCCGCGATCCAGCCGAGCAGCGCCGCACCGGCCCAGACCAGGATCGGCAACCGATCGAGTAGCACCATGATCAGCGTGGCGCCGGCGATAATCAGTGGAATACTGACGACCAGGCCGAAGACGAGAAGCGTGATGCTGCCGTCGGCGGCGGCGGCGATGGCGATGACGTTGTCGAGGCTCATCACCGCATCGGCCACGACGATCAGCCGCACCGCCTGCCAGAGGTTGCTCGCGGCATCGACCTTTTCGTCTTCATGCTCGGGAACCACCAGCTTCGCGGCGATCACCAGCAGCGCCAGCCCCCCCACCAGCTTCAGGTAGGGAATCGTCATCAGCGTGACGATGATCATGGCGAACAGAATGCGCAACGAGACCGCCGCGCCCGCACCGAGGATCATGCCCCATCGGCGTTGCCGTTCCGGCAGGTTGCGGCACGCGAGCGCAATCACCAGCGCATTGTCGCCGGAGAGCAGGATGTCGATCCAGATGATCTTGAGGACGGCGAGCCAGTATTCGGGCCGGGCGGCTTCGCGCTCGAATTCCGCGACCATCGCCCAGATGGTCGCGGAATCGAAAACAGACGTCAGCCAGTCCATCGCAAGGTTTCCCGTCGTCGCCGGCTCGTCGCGACCCCCGCCGCGACACCAGCGACCGGCAGACCGAGATTAGCCGACGATCTCGTTGCCGGAAAAGAACTGGGCGATTTCGATGACGGCCGTTTCGGGAGCATCGGAGCCGTGCACGGAATTCTCGCCGATCGACCTGGCGTGCTGCTTGCGGATGGTGCCCTCCGCCGCCTTCGACGGATCGGTCGCGCCCATCACGTCGCGATATTTCGCGATGGCGCCCTCGCCTTCAAGCACCTGCACCACGACCGGACCCGAGGTCATGAACTCGACCAGCTCGCCGAAGAACGGCCGTTCCTTGTGGACGGCATAAAACGTCTCGGCCTGGTCGCGCGTCATGCGGATGCGCTTCTGCGCCACGATCCGCAGGCCTGCCTTCTCGATGATCGCATTGACCGCGCCGGTCAGATTACGCGCGGTGGCATCCGGCTTGATGATCGAAAAGGTGCGTTCAATCGCCATGGTCTTCGTCCTTGAAACAACGATGGGTGGGAGATGCGGGGCTTATATCGATGCCCCGCGGGAACGGCAAGAACCCCGCGGGTCGTCCGGGGCGCAGAAATCGTCCGCGGCACAAGGGGCGCCCGGCACACGGATGACACAGCCGGCCGCGGGCTTCCGGCCCCCGCCGACCCCTCCATGCGGCATGAACGAGACCTGAAACGTGGCCCGCCCGTCCGTTCAGCCTTGCAAGAATATTTTCGACGCCATGAACCCCGTTCTTCGTCGACGCAACGAACAGGTACAAGACGGACAACTGCAAGATACATCGCACCGAACACGGAAACAGAAGGAGATACGACCATGTTTCGCAAACTCGCACTTGCTATCGTCGCCGCCGGCTCGCTTGGTGCCGCCGCCCTGATGCCGACGGCCGCTTCGGCCGGCCACGGCTGGCATGGCGGCCACGGCTGGCATGGACATCACCATGGCTGGCATCACCGCTGGGGCGGTCCCCGCTTCTATGTCGGCGGTCCTGCCTACGTGTATGGCGGCCGTTGCGTGGTGCGGCGGCTGGTGCCCACCCCCTGGGGTCCGCGCTGGCGCTGGGTGAACCGCTGCAACTGATCCGCACCACCTGCAAGCCAACGCCCCCGGCCGGAAAGCCGGGGGCGTTTTGCGCTCGCGGGCCGAATTCCGCGATTCATTCGCCTTTTACCAAATTGCGATCTGATCGCTAATCGAGGAAACCATTCAGCCGGTTCTGGATTGATACGATGACATTCGATTTGCCGGTGGAACCCGCAATGGCCGAGGCTGAACGCATCCGCACGACCCGTGGCGCGATCGATCCTGCCACCAGCCGGTCGATCTGCAAGGCCATCGGCGAGCGCCTGTCCCGTGACCTGCCGCCGGACTCGCAGCCACCGTCCGCCCGCATCGAAGAACTGCTCGCCGAAATGCGGCGGCGCGAAGATCGTTTCCGCTAGCGGAATGTTGAAAAACTCTCTGTTGTCATTCCGAACGCCGCGCTAGCGGCGATCCGGGTGGTGCGCCTCGGCCTCGCCGGCCTCTATAAGGTGTTGCGTTTGACGCGGGCAGCGGTGAAAACCCCCGGATGCTCTCGCTCACCGATATCTCGATCCGCATCGCCGGACGGCTCCTCATCGACCGCAGTTCGATCCAGATCACGCCATGCTCGCGCGTCGGCTTCGTCGGCCGCAACGGCACCGGAAAATCCACCTTGTTCCGCGCGATTCGCGGTGAGGTTCCGACCGAAACCGGAACCATCGCCCTGCCGCCACGCTGGCGCGTCGGCAGCCTGGCCCAGGAAGCGCCGGACGGACCGGACAGCCTGATCGAGGTGGTGCTGCGCGCGGATACCGAACGCGACGCCCTGCTTCGCGAGGCCGACATCGCGCAGGATCCGCACCGGATCGCCGAAATCCAGACCCGGCTCGTCGACATCGACGCCCATTCCGCGCCGTCCCGTGCCGCGGCGATCCTGAGCGGCCTCGGCTTCCCGGCAGCCGACCAGTTGCGTCCGTGCCAGGAATTTTCCGGCGGCTGGCGGATGCGCGTGGCGCTGGCGGCAACGCTGTTCGCCGCGCCGGACCTGCTGCTGCTGGACGAGCCGACCAACTATCTCGACCTCGAAGGCACGTTGTGGCTGGAAGACCACCTCGCCAACTATCCGCGCACCGTCATCGTCATCAGCCATGACCGCGACCTGCTCGAAACCTCCGTCGACCAGATCCTGCATCTCGATCGCGGCAAGCTGACCCTCTACAAAGGCAGCTACTCCTCTTTCGAGGACCAACGCGCCGCGCGCGAAATGCTCGACGCGCGGCACGCCAGGCGCCAGGCCGAGGAACGCAAGCGATTGCAGGACTTCGTCGATCGCTTCAAGGCCAAGGCATCCAAGGCGCGACAGGCGCAATCGCGCGTGAAGATGCTCGAGAAGATGAAACCCGTGGCCGCGCTGGTGACGCAGGACGTTCGCGAGATTCAGTTCCCGACGCCGGAGAAGACGCTGTCACCGCCGATCCTGGCGAGCGACGGCGTCGTGGTCGGGTACGATCCGGCGGCGCCGGTGCTCAACCGCGTCACGTTGCGCATCGACGACGACGACCGCATCGCCCTGCTTGGCGCCAACGGCAACGGCAAATCGACGCTGGTGAAACTGCTGGCCGGCAAGCTCGCGCCCTTCGCCGGCAAGGTGGTGCGGGCCGACAAGCTGTCGGTCGGTTATTTCGCGCAACACCAGACCGACGAACTCGACCTCGACGGCTCGCCCTACGATCACCTCCGCCGGCTGATGCCGGATACCCCGGAGAGCAAGGTGCGTGCCCGCGTCGGCGCGATCGGATTCTCCGGCAAGGCCGGCGACACCCTGGTGAAGGATCTGTCCGGCGGCGAGAAGGCGCGCCTGCTGCTCGGGCTCGCGACCTTCGCCGCGCCCAACATGATTATCCTGGACGAGCCGACCAACCATCTCGATATCGACAGCCGGGCCGCGCTCGCCGAGGCCATCAACGCGTTTCCCGGCGCGATCATCATGGTTTCGCACGACCGCTACCTGATCGAAGCCTGCGCCGACCGATTGTGGGTGGTGGCCGACCACACCGTCACGCCCTATGACGGCGACCTCGACGACTATCGGCGCAGCATCTTGTCGTCGCGCTCGACCGACACCCGTGGCCGCGCGGACGATCGCCCCCGGTCCGAGCGCGCCAGAGGCGAACCGAAGGGCGAACCAAAACGCGGGCGGCGCGCTTCGCCAAGGCAACGCATCGCCGATGCGGAGGCCGAGATCGCGCGGATCAACGGGATCATCGCCAAGATCGATGCGGCGCTCGCCCTGCCCGACCTGTTCCAGCGCGACCCGAAACAGGCCGCGCAACTCGGCAAGGCACGCGCTGCCGCGGCGACCGCACTTCAACGTGCCGAGGACGAATGGCTGACCGCAAGCAGCGACGCCGAGGAAGGCGTGAGTTAAGTTAAGCCGGGTCGCGATGCGATATCATCCGCGCGGCGATCAGCCGGCGTGGTGCCTTCGGGATCTGGTTCGCGACGGCCGGGCCGGCGCCACCGGCTCGGGCAGCCTCTCGATCGACCGCAGGCGGCCGTCATTGAACGTATAGATTCCCGCACGCGGGCCCCTGGCATAGGTGAGCACCGCGACGCGCGTGCCGCCATTATTGGAGAGGTTGACGTTATCCGGCACGCCGGCGCCGCGCACCACGTCACATTCGGTATGCCCGAGCGCCACGTGACCCACCTGGGTCGCGGTCGCGGCAGGTGCAGCCGTGGGGTCGCCGCCGGCCATCGCATTCGCTTCGCCCGGCACCGGCATGCCGGTGCATTGGCCGCCGGCACTGACGAGATCGTCGGGAGTCACCGGCTTGTTGGGCGTCAGCGGCGGCGTTTCGATCGAGACGTTCTTGATGACGGTTCGCCCGGCGCGCGAGAACCACGCGGCATCCTTCGACATCAGGTCCGACGAAAAGACGTCGGACATACTGGCGCCGGCGCACCCGCCGAGCATCGGGCCGGCAACCGCCAACACCAGCAAAGCCCTTCGCTGCCTGTTCGATCTCAGCACTTTGCGTATCATTCCCCGCTGCGAAACCGTTGAACACCACCACTTTGCGGCGCCACCATGACACCGGCCCAGTGCTCGTCGGATATCATTAAAATTCTCATAAAACTACTCGCGACGCTGCCACCTGCCGCGGTCGTCCGCCTGCCAATACGTCACCGTGAAACCGCGCGTCCGGCCTTCCCGCCACGCCGCGCGCGCGCCCTCCACGGCGTCGGCATCGTCGCCGTCGAACATCAGGACGACGCGCTCGTAGCTGTCGGCGTCCGCCGGCAGGACGGCGCTGTCGACCAGAAACCGGACATTGGCCGCGTTGGGGTTGCCCTCGCCGGCGGTCAGCACGATCGGCTGGTCGGTCGGGTCGCCCGCACGCCAGACGGCGTGGGGAAGGAATGAATCGTCGCGATAGGTCCACAAATGGGCATCGAGGGCATCGGCCCTTTCGTCCGATCCGGCCTGCACAACAATGCGCCAGCCGCGCTCCAGTGATTTCTCAAGGAGCGTCGGCAACACATTGTCCAGCCTCATATTTTGAAGGTGATAGAACAGGACTTCCGTCATCGCCCCGCTTCATAGTGATCGGCCACGAGCTGATCCAGCAGCCGGACCCCGTAGCCCGATCCCCAACTCTGGTTGATGTCGGTCTTGGGTGCGCCCATCGCGGTGCCGGCCACGTCGAGGTGGGCCCACGGCGTGTCGTCGACGAAACGTTGCAGGAACTGCGCCGCGGTGATCGAGCCGCCATGGCGGCCGCCGGTGTTCTTCATGTCGGCAAACCGGGAGTCGATCAGCTTGTCGTATTCGGGCCCGAGCGGCATCCGCCAGACCTTTTCGCCGGTCGCCTGCCCGGCCGCCGTCAGGCGTTCGGCAAGCTGGTCGTCGTTGGAGAACATCCCGGCATATTCGGTGCCGAGCGCCACCATGATCGCGCCGGTCAGCGTCGCCAGGTCGACCATGAACTTCGGCTTGAATTTGGTCGCGACGTACCACAGCACGTCGGCGAGCACGAGCCTGCCCTCGGCATCGGTGTTGATGATCTCGATGGTCTGGCCGGACATCGAGGTGACGATATCGCCGGGGCGCTGGGCGTTGCCGTCCGGCATGTTCTCGACAAGGCCGATGGCGCCGATGGCGTTGACCCTGGCCTTGCGCGCCGCCAGCGCATGCATCAGGCCGACGACGCAGGCCGCGCCGCCCATGTCGCCTTTCATTTCCTCCATGCCGCCCGCGGATTTGATGGAGATGCCGCCGGTGTCGAAACAGACGCCCTTGCCGACGAAGGCAACCGGCTGCTCGCCGCGCTTGCCGCCGTTCCATTTCATGATCACGACGCGGCTCGGCTGCGCCGATCCCTGCCCGACGCCGAGCAGCGCCCCCATCCCGAGCCTGGTCATGGCCTTGACGTCGAGCACCTCAACCGTGACGCCGAGCTTGCGCAATTGGCTGGCGCGCCGCGCGAACGCGACCGGATACAGGACGTTCGGCGGCTCATTGACGAGTTCGCGCGCCAGCATCACGCCGTCGGCGACATGGCTTTGCGGCGCGAAAGCCTTGCGCGCGGCGGCGACATCGCCCGCCGCGACGGCAACATCGGTGCGCCGGGGCGCGTCATCGTCCTTCTTCTTCGTCTTGTAGCGGTCGAACCTGTAGGCGCGCAGCCGCACGCCGGCGCCGACCGCCGCGGCCTGCGCCGCCGTCATCGCCCCGGACGGCAGTTCGGCGACGATCGTCGCGGCAGCGCCGCTCAGCACCTTGCCCGCGGCGACGCCGCCCAGCCGGAAAAAATCCTTGTCCTTGAGCGCGGCCGGTTTCCCCGCGCCGATGACCAGCAGCCGCTCGGCCTTGATGCCGTCCGGCGCCACGATATCGAGGGTCGCGGCGAGCTTGCCCTTGAAATGGCTGACCTCCGCCGCGCGCCGCACGGTGGCCGCGGCCGCTCCCAACGCCTTCCGCGTCGCGGCGCCGAATTTCAGCGTCTCGTCGCAGAACACGACCAGACTGCCGCGCGCGGCTGTCGAAAACGGAACAAAGCCGACCTTGACGGCATCGGACATGAGCCAAAATCCTCCACTTGAACAGAAAGGCACGAACCCGTGGCGGCCGGGGCGCCGCGTGTCATGTTCTTCGTCGCCCATGAGGTTCCGTCAAGACACATTCGGGAACTATTGATAAAACCCGACACAACTTGTTAACGTCGTTTGGAGCCCGCCTTGGCGCGGCCATTTTATTGACCAACCAGAAGGATGGGTTCTGAACTCGGGCTTCAAGCGAGCGCCCGCGGGGTCAGGGCGCTGACGATCCGGACTGCGCCGCCAGGCCGGATATCGAGGATGGGAATCGTTCTGCCCGATGGGATCCATCGACACGTATATTTTGAGGACGACGCTCGCTTCGTTCGCGGTGGTTCTCGTCAGTCTCACCGGCGTGATCTGGATTACGCAGGCGCTGCGCGGCATCGACCTGATGACCAGCCAGGGCCAGACCATCATCACCTTCCTGGGCATCACCGGCCTGGTGATCCCGGCGCTGATTCTCATCATCGCGCCGATCGCGCTGATGATCGCCATCTCGCACACGCTCAACAAGCTGGCGACCGATTCCGAGATCATCGTCATGAACGCCGCCGGCCTGTCGCCGATCCGGCTGTTCGTGCCGTTCCTTTATGCGACCCTGCTGGTGGCGCTGCTGGTGGCATTCATCGCCGCCTACCTCGCGCCGGACGGCATGCGCCGGATCAAGCGGTGGGATGCCGAAATCACTGCCGACGTGCTTGCCAATATCCTGCAGCCGGGCCGCTTCGTCCAACTGGACCAGAACCTCACCATCCGCATTCGCGAGCGGCAGCCCGGCGGCGTGCTGGCCGGCATCTTCATCGACGACCGGCGCGATCCCAAGGAGCGGATCAGCATCATCGCCGACCGCGGAACGGTGCTGAACAACGATCGCGGCTCGTTCCTTATCTTGCAGGACGGCCACCTCGAACGCTTCGAGACCGGCAAGCAGGAGCCTGCCCTCATCACGTTCGATCGCAACGCATTCGATATGTCGAAGTTTTCCCGGCGCAGCTCCGACGTCGTTTACGGGATTCGCGAGCGCTACCTCTGGGAACTGTTCTCGCCCGCGCCGGACGATCCGATGTACAAGCAATTGCCGGGACAGTTCCGTGCCGACCTGCATGACCGCCTGATGGCGCCGCTCTATCCGCTCGCCTTCGCGGCGCTCACCTTCGCCTTCCTCGGCACCCCGCGCACCACCCGCCAGAGCCGCAACTTCTCGATCGCGAATGCCATCCTCGCCGTCTTCGGCCTTCGCACGATCGGCTTCGCCTGCTCCGTCATGGCGGTGAAGTCGCCGCTCGCCGTGGTCGTGCAGTATCTCATGCTGGCGCTGGCGACCGGCGCCGGCATCTGGATGATCCTGGTCGGAGCCGTCGTCGAGCCGCCCACGCGGATCGTCGAGGCAATCAATCGCTCGAATGCCCGCCTGCTGCGCCTGCTGGGACGCCCGGTGACGCCATGAGCATGCTGACCAACACGCTCGGCCGCTACTTTGCCGGCCGCTTCCTGATTTCGGCGCTCGGCGTGTTCGTCAGCATCTTCGTGCTGCTGGTGCTGGTCGATTACATCGAAATGGTGCGGCGAACCTCGAACCTGGCCTCGGCATCGGCCATCATGGTCGCCGAAACCTCGCTGTTCCGCGTGCCGCAACTGCTCGAGAAACTGACGCCGTTCTGCGTACTGATCGGCGGCATGACCTGCTACCTGGCCCTGTCGCGGCGGCTCGAACTGGTGGTGGCGCGCGCCGCCGGGGTCTCCGCCTGGCAATTCGTCTCGCCGGCGCTGGCCAGCGCCCTCGTGCTCGGCATCTTTGCGACCACGGTCTACAACCCGGTCTCGGCGGAACTCCGCGAACGGTCGAAACGGATGGAGGCGGAACTGTTTGGCAATGTCCCCGGCGGCGGCCTGCAGGACGCTACCGGCTTCTGGATCAGCCAGACCACCCGGGAAGGCCAGAGCATCATCAATGCCGTGCGCAGCGAGAAGCAGGGGCAGCGCCTGACCGGCCTGACCGTGTTCCGATTCGATTCCGCCGCCCGGTTCCAGGAGCGAATCGAAGCGCGCGAGGCCACCCTGGAAGACGGCTATTGGCTACTTAAATCGGTACGGAGATACTCTATTGGGGTTCCGCCAGTGAATCAGGACAGCCTCCGCATCCTGACGACGCTGACTTCCGCCCAGGTCCGGAACAGCTTTTCGACCCCCGAAACTGTGTCTTTTTGGCAACTCCCGAGCTACATCCGATCGTCCGAGAATTCGGGCGTCGCCAGCGCGGGCTACCGATTGCAGTACCACAAGCTTGTCGCACAGCCATTTCTGCTGGTTGCGATGGTAATGCTGGCCGCCTCGGTGAGCCTCCGCTTCTTCCGCTTCGGCGGCGTCCAGAAGATGGTTTTGAGTGGCGTGGGCGCCGGCTTTCTGCTCTATGTTCTGTCGAAAGTGACTGAGGATTTGAGCAAGGCCGAATTGATGCATCCGATCGCTGCGGCTTGGCTGCCCGTCTGTGTGGGCGGCCTGACCGGATTTTTGGCCTTGTTGTACCAGGAGGACGGGTAGTGGCCGACGTCGCCACCCGCCAGAGGCTGGAATTTGCCGAAATGCGGCGCGAAGGCGCGCGCCGCAAAGGGGTGAGTCTGGCCGCGATTCTCCCGGTCCTCGGGTCGCTGCTGCTCGGCACCACCTGCCTGACGCTTCCGGCCGGCCCGGCGATCGCGCAGAGCTTCACCTACAACCCGCCTCATAGGCGATCGAAGCCGCCGCCACCTCCGGCCAGCAGCCAGGGCCAGATGCTGGTCCAGGCCAACGAGGTCGATTACGACTACAATAACACCCGCGTTTCGGCGGTCGGCAATGTCCAGATTTTCTATAACGGGACATCGCTGCAGGCCGACCGGGTGATCTACGACCAGAAGACCAAGCGGCTGCATGCCGAAGGCAACATTCGCCTGGAGGATGCCGACGGCAAGATCACCTATGCCAACGTCCTCGACCTGAGCGACGACTATCGCGACGGCTTCGTGGATTCGCTGCGCGTCGACACCCCGGACCAGACCCGCATGGCGGCCTCCCGGGCCGACCGGACCAAGGGCAACTACACCGTCTTCCAGAACGGCGTCTACACGGCCTGCGCGCCCTGCCGCGACAACCCGAAGAAACCGCCGCTATGGCAGGTGAAGGGGGCCCGCGTCATTCACGACCAGGGCGAGAAGATGCTCTACTTCGAGGACGCGCGCCTCGAATTCTTCGGCATGCCGATCGCCTATCTGCCGTATTTCTCGACGCCCGATCCGACCGTGAAGCGCAAGACCGGCTTCCTGATGCCCGGCTTCACATCGAGCACCAACGTCGGCTACGGCGTCAATATTCCGTTCTATTGGGCCATCGCGCCCGATTACGACATGACCTTCACGCCCCGCATCACCACGCGCCAGGGCGTGCTGATGCAGACCGAATTCCGCCAGCGCTTCGCCGCCGGATCGTATCAGATCCGGCTTTACGGCATCGACCAGCTCGATCCGGGTGCGTTCGGTGTAAATCGGCCGGGCAATCGCGAATTGCGCGGCGCGGTCGCGACCAACGGACAATTCGCCCTCAACGATCGCTGGGTGTGGGGCTGGGACGCCATTGCGCTGTCGGACAACCGTTTCCTCTACGACTACCGGCTTGGCCAGTATGCCGATCCGTTCAACGCCTTCCTGACCCTGCCGACCGAGGCGACGTCGCAGATCTATCTGACCGGCGTCGGCAATCGCAGCTATTTCGACGCACGCGCGATCCACTATCTCAGCTTCTCCGGCAACCAGTCGCAGGTGCCGGTGGTGGCGCCGGTGATCGACTATTCCAACGTGTTCAATCGCCCGATCCTCGGCGGCGAAGTCAGCTACAAGACCAACTTCACCAGCCTGACGCGCGACCAGGCCGCCTTCGACACGATCTCGGCCAGCGCGCTCGCGAGCGGCGCCTGCCTGCCGACCTCCGCCGATCCGCTGGCCAAGAATCGGACCAACTGCCTGCTGCGCGGCATCCCCGGCACCTATTCGCGGCTGTCGGCGGAAGTGCAATGGCGGCGGTCCTTCACCGATCCGATCGGCCAGATCTGGACGCCGTTCGCCTCGATCCGCGCCGATGCCATCAATGCGTCGATCCTCAATCAGCCCGGCGTGTCGAACTACCTGCCCCCCGGCGACATCAACGATGTCCGGCTGATGCCGACGCTCGGCTTCGAGTACCGCTATCCGTTCATCAACGTGCAGCCCTGGGGCACCACGACGATCGAGCCGATCGCGCAGGTTATTTTGCGGCCGAACGAGCAGTATGCCGGCCGCCTGCCGAACGAAGATGCCCAGAGCATGGCGTTCGACACCAGCAATCTGTTCAGTGTCGACAAGTTCTCCGGCTATGACCGGGTGGAGGGCGGCGGCCGCGCCAATGTCGGGGTCCAGGCCACGGCCCAGTTCGACCATGGCGGCTATGTGAAGGCCATGTTCGGCCAATCCTACCACCTGTTCGGGCTGAACTCGTTCGCCGTGGCGGATGCGACCAATACGGCCGTCGATTCCGGCCTCCAGAACACCCGTTCGGACTATGTCGCCAGCATCGCCTATGCGCCGAACTCAACCTACAACCTGAGTACCCGCGCCCGCTTCGACGAGGCAACCGGCGCCATGCAGCGGTTCGAGGCCGAAGGCCGTGCGAGCTTCGATCGCTGGTCCGTCAGCGTGCTTTACGGCGACTATGCCGCGCAACCGGATCTGGGCTACCTGACCCGGCGGTCGGGCATTCTCGGCACCGGCTCGATCAAGGTTGCGTCGAACTGGGTCGTGACCGGCGCCGCCCGCTGGGATATCGAAGCCGACCAGATCAACCAGTATGCGGTCGGAGCCGGCTATGTTGACGACTGCTTCATTCTTGCGGTCAACTATGTGAGATCGTACAGCTATGCCAACAATGGAGCTGCGCCACAGCTTAGCCATGCTGTCATGTTGCAACTGGGGCTGAGGACGATCGCGAATACGACCGCTGGCGGCGGCAGCAGCAGCTTCCAGTAAGCGAATGCATCCTTCACGACGCCGCGGGACCGTGATGGCCCGGTCAGCATTCTCCAACCAGCGCTGTGACTTGGTTTGACGATGACGACGATTCTTTTTCCTCGCCTTTTTGCTTTTTCCCTCCTTTGCGCGCTCGCACTCGGTGTTTCGGGAATCCGGTCGCCGGCATATGCGCAAGGCGTGCTCGTCATGGTCAATGGCGAGCCCATCACTTCCTTCGATGTGGACCAGCGATCCCGCCTGACGGCCCTGTCCGGCAAGCGGGCAGCACGGCAGCAGGTCATCGACGAGCTGATCAACGAGAAGCTCAAGATCAAGGAGGGCAAGAAGTACGGCGTCGACCCCTCCGCTACCGACGTCGATTCGTCTTTCGCCGCGATGGGCCGGCGTATGCGGCTCTCGCCGGACCAGCTCGCCCAGACGCTGCGAAGTCGCGGCATCCGGCCGGAAACGCTGAAGAGTCGTATCAAGGCCGAAATCGTGTGGGGCAGCCTCGTTCGCGGCCGCTTCAAGGAAAGCCTGCTGGTCAGCGAAAAGGCAGTCCGCGCCGAGGCCGGCGAAGGCGATGGCAAGGACGCCGGCAACAGCTTCGAATACCGGATGCGTCCCGTCGTCCTCATCGTTCCGCGCGGATCGTCGGCGTCGCTGGTCCAATCGCGGCACCGGGAGGCCGAGGCGCTGCGCAACCGTGTCACGAGTTGCGAGGAAGCCGCCCGGATCGTGACCTCTCTGCCGGGGGGGACGGTTCGCGAAATCGTCATCAAGACCTCGGCCGACCTGCCGCCGCCGCTGCGCCAATTGCTCGACAAGACCCCGATCGGACATCTGACGCCGCCGGAAGTGACGCGGCAGGGCATCGAGATGGTGGCGCTCTGCGACCGCAAGGCTTCGACCGCCGACTCGCCGCGCGAGCGTGAAATCCGCGAAAAGCTTTATGCGAAGAAGTACGAGGCGCGCTCCAAATCCTACCTGGAAGATCTCCGCAAGAGCGCGATGATCGAATATCGTCACCGCCGATGACCGCGTGACGCAACGATCGCGTGACACGATGGCTCCGCTGCTGACCTGAGAATTCTGGAATTCTACGGCCGCCACGCGATGCAAGGCGGGGCCGGTGGAGAGAAAGGCGCCACGCACGAAATGTCAAAGCCGCTTGCGCTGACCATCGGCGAGCCCGCGGGTATCGGGCCGGATATCGCCATCGAGGCATGGCGCAGGCGTGACGATCTCGGCGTTCCGCCGTTCTATCTGCTTGGCGACGCCGGTTATATGGCCGACCGCGCCAAACGGCTTGGCGTCGAAGTGACGCTGGCGCCAACCGATGCCGCAGGCGCCGTTGAAATTTTTGCCGATGCCATGCCGATTGTCCCGGTCGGACCCGTTCCGACCGCCGCGCCCGGCCGGCCCGATGACAGCAGCGCGCCGGTCGCGCTTGCCGCGATCCGCCAGGCCGTTGCCGATGTGACCGCCGGCCGCGCCGCGGCGGTGGTCACCAACCCGATCGCCAAAAGCGTGCTGTATCGTGCCGGCTTCCGCCATCCGGGTCATACCGAATTCCTGGCCGAACTGGCCGTGGACGGTGCTCCGGCGCCGATGCCGGTGATGATGTTGTGTTCGCCGACGCTCGCCGTCGTGCCCGTCACGATTCATGTTTCGCTCCGCGATGCCATCGCGCAACTGACGACCGACCTGATCGTCAGGACCGCGCGCATTCTGGTGACCGACCTGACCGCGCGGTTCGGGATTGCGAAGCCACGGCTCGCCGTCGCGGGCCTCAACCCGCATGCGGGCGAGTCCGGATCGCTCGGGAGCGAAGACCAGGCGATCGTGGCGCCGGCGGTGGAGATTCTCCGCGCCGACGGCATCGACGCCCGCGGCCCGCTGCCCGCCGACACCATGTTCCACGCCGCGGCCCGCAAATCCTACAATTGCGCGGTCTGCATGTATCACGACCAGGCGTTGATCCCGATCAAGACTCTGGCGTTCGACGACGGCGTCAACGTCACGCTCGGCCTGCCCTTCATCCGCACCTCGCCGGACCACGGCACGGCTTTCGGCATCGCGGGCAGCAGCGCCGCCAACCCGTCCAGCCTGGTCGCGGCATTGAAGCTTGCCGCCCGCATGGCATCCGCACCCGCATGAGCGCGATCGACGATCTGCCGCCGCTGCGCGAGGTCATCAAGCGACATCAATTGTCGGCGCGCAAATCGCTTGGACAGAACTTCCTGCTCGACCTCAACCTCACCGCGCGCATCGCGCGCGCCGCCGGTCCCCTCGAGGATGCGACGGTGATCGAGGTCGGTCCCGGACCCGGCGGCCTCACCCGCGCCCTGCTCGCGCTCGGCGCCCGCCGCGTGATCGCGATCGAGCGCGACGAGCGTGCCGTCGGCCCGCTCGAGGAGATCGCCGAACGCTATCCCGGACGCCTTGAGATCGTGACTGCGGATGCGATGACCTACGATCCGCGCCCGCTGCTCGACGGCGACCGCGCGCGGATCGTGGCGAACCTGCCCTACAATATCGCGACCGCGCTGCTGATCGGCTGGCTTTCGGCGGAACCATGGCCGCCGTGGTTCGACCGGATGGTGCTGATGTTCCAGCGCGAGGTCGCCGACCGCATCGTCGCGCATGACCGTCAGGATGCTTACGGCCGCCTCGCGGTGCTCGCCAACTGGCGGACGGAAACCAGGATCCTGTTCGACATCTCGCCATCCGCGTTCGTGCCGCCACCGCAGGTAACGTCGTCCGTGGTCCGGCTGACACCGCGCGCCGCGCCATTGCCGTGCGACCGCCGGCTCCTGGAACAGGTCGCCGCGGCCGCGTTCGGACAGCGCCGGAAGATGCTGCGGCAGAGCCTGAAGTCGCTGGGCGTCGATCCGTCCCGGCTTGCCGCGGCGGCCGGCATCGACCCCACGCAGCGCGCCGAGACGATTCCGATCGCCGGCTTTGTTGCCATGGCGCGCGAATTGGCCAATATTCGCTCCGAGAGTTCCTGAACGAACCAACCAAGCCCGAGAGGAGATATCGCCATGGCGCAGATGCGTCGCCAATCACTCGTCAAGTTCGACGCACCGCTGTGCGAAACCATCATCGAGACACCGAAGCCGCAAGGTAGCGAGGTGTTGGTGCGCATCGAGCGTTGCGGGCTGTGCCACTCGGACCTTCACATCCAGGACGGCTATGCCGACCTCGGCAACGGAAAGCGGCTTGATACCACCCGCGGCATGACGTTACCCTTCACGCTCGGGCATGAAATCGCCGGTGTGGTCGATGACGTAGGCCCCGACGCGCCCAAGGATCTGATCGGCGCCCGGCGCGCGGTCTTCCCGTGGATCGGCTGCGGCAAGTGCCGCGACTGCCTCAACGGCGACGAAAATCTCTGCATCCGCAACCGCTTCCTCGGCGTGTCGATCGATGGCGGCTTTGCCACCCATGTGCTGGTGCCGGACGCGAAATACCTGCTCGAATACGATCCGGTGCCGGTCGACATGGCGGCAACGCTGATGTGCTCGGGCATTACCGCCTACGGCGCGCTCAAGCGGCTCGTCGATCGTCCGCGCCAGCGCAACCTGTTGCTGATCGGGCTCGGCGGCGTCGGCATGATGGGGCTTGCGCTCGCGCAGGCGATGTTCAAGCAGCCGGTCTCCGTCGCCGATCTCAGCGCATCCGCCCGCGAGACCGCGCTGAAGAACGGCGCGGCGGTGGCTTACGATCCGACGGAAGCGGATGTCGTCAAGCGCATCCTGAAGGAAACCGAGGGCGGCTTCGACGAGGTCGTGGATTTCGCCGGCAACGAGAAGTCGATGGCTTTCGCGACCTCGGTGGTCGGGCGCGGCGGCAAGATCGTCGTCTCCGGCCTGATGGGCGGCAACTTCAATCTGCCGATGGTGCAGTGGATCTACAAACGCATGACCGTCGAAGGCTTCATGACCGGAACGCTGGAGGAAGCCCGCGAATTGATGGCCCTCGCCCGCGCCGGCAAGATCAAGCCGACGCCCATGCAGGAAGAGCCGATGACCGACGTCCAGAAATGGATCGACGAGTTGCGGGCCGGCCATGTCGTCGGCCGCATCATGCTCTGCAATTAGAGATAGGCTGAGCCGATCTCGATCCAGTCGCGGCGCGCGGGACCAGGTCTCGCGCGCCGCATTCTTTTTGCGGCGCTGCGATGTTCCGTTGTGGAATCGTTGCCCGAATTATGCCCCAGCCTGTCCGGATTTCCGGCCTACTCCGACCCAACTTGTCAACGAAAGGTTGACGCCGATGGTTGCGCTCGCGGGATACGGAGGGGACATGCGCGTTCAGAACACAATTGCGGCGGCGATGCTGGTGGGCTTTCTCATGCCGAACGGGAGTGCCGTTGCGGCGCCGGACGGGGCAAAAACGGCGTCGGCCGAATGTCGGCGGTCACCGAAGATGAGCGAGACCCCGCCGGGCGGGCACTGGTATTACCGGACGGATCGTGCCACCAAGCGCCGGTGCTGGTTCCTCGGTGAAGCCAGTACCCACAGGAAGACGCACAAGGTTGTCGCGGCAAAGCCGGCGAAGCCATCGCACTCCGCAGCGGCCGATCCAGACGCCGCCACAAAGGAGGCCGACACTGCGCCGAAGACTGCACTGCAGTCCTTCGACAACGCACGCGCCGAGATGACCAGCGCCGACACCGCGCCTGGCGATGACAGGCTTCAGGATTCGGTCTGGCCGGTGATCGCGGATACGTCCCAGACGAAATCCGCAAGCACCGATGCCGGCAGCGACGCCGTTGCGCCACTGCAGCCGGTCACGTCGCCATACGCCCAGAACGGGTTCGCGCCCGGCCCGGCGGTGGCCGACGCACAGCCGCCTGCGCGGGTCATCCCGGCGACGGCACAAGCCGCTCCCCAGGCAGCGCCCGCCGGCGCGACCGCAAAGGCCGAACAGCCGCAAGCCGCCACCGCGCCACCAGCGACGCGCCCTGCATCGGCTCCCACGTCCTCATTGCAGCCGATCCTGGCCGCGCTGGCCAGCGGCCTTGGACTTGCGCTCATTCTCGGTGGCGTCGGGTTCAAGCTCATCGAGCGGCGGCGCGCCGTCATCCGCATCGAGGACGGCCCGCGCGGGCGTCGCGACATCTGGGGCAATGCGCCGCCCAACGATGAGATGCAGGAGAGCCCGGCAATGTCGGCGCCGGTGGATCTCGACGAGGCGGCCCTTGGCAGGACGGACCTCAACAAGGCGGCCCCCAAAAAGGCGGCGAATAGCACGCTGGCTCCGGAAAATGCCGCGCCGCCTCTTGGGACGCGGGTTGAGGAGCAAGCCTCGACGGAGATCGCCCACCGGACGGCGGCGTAATCAGCGTTCGAGCTGCTTCTGCAGGCCGCGAACGAATTCGGTCAATCCGATGCGGCGCTCGCGCTTGAGGCGCTCCGCCTTGAGGATCGACTGCACTTCGGCGAACGCTTCTTCGATCGCGTGGTTGACGACGATGTAGTCGTATTCGGCCCAGTGGCTCAATTCGTGGCTGGCACGGCTCATCCGGCCACGAATGACCTCGCGTGAGTCCTGCGCGCGCGTGTGCAGGCGCCGTTCGAGGTCGGCGGCGGACGGCGGCAGGATGAAAACGCTGACCACGTCCTTGCCGGCCTTCTCGCGCAACTGCTGCGTGCCCTGCCAATCGATGTCGAACAGCACGTCGTTGCCGCTGCTCAGCGCCATCTCCACCGCGGCGCGCGGCGTGCCATAGCCGTTGTCGAACACCGTCGCCCATTCCAGCAGCGCGCCGCTGTCGGCCATCTCCTGGAAACGCGCGTGATCGACGAAGACATAATCGCGGCCATCGACCTCACCGGGCCGCATCGGGCGCGTGGTGACGGATACCGACATGCTCAGGCCGGTCACCCGTTCGATCAGCAGCCGCGACAGCGTCGTCTTGCCGGCACCGGACGGCGACGACAACACGAACATCAGGCCGCGCCGTTCGACCCCGTCGAAGCTCTGGTCGCCCGCCCCCGCCATCGCTTCACTCCAGATTCTGCACCTGCTCGCGGAACTGCTCCACGACGTTCTTGAGCTCGAGGCCGGTGTTGGTCAGTTCAAGATCGTTCGATTTGGAACAGCAGGTGTTCACCTCGCGGTTGAACTCCTGCGAAAGGAAATCGAGACGCCGTCCCACCGGGCCACCCTTGCGCAACAGATTGCGCGCCTGCTTGATATGCGAGGCAATGCGATCCAGCTCCTCACGGATATCCGCCTTGGTGGCGATCATCAGCGCTTCCTGGGTCAGGCGATCGGAATCGAAGCGGTCCGACGCCTCGAGCAGCACCGCGATCTGTTCGGCAAGCCGCGCACGGATCGCTTCCGGCTTGCGGCCGGGCGCCGCCTCCGCCTTTGCGGCAAGGCTCTCGATCTCGTCGAGACGTTGCGTCAGCACCTCGCCGAGCGCGGCGCCTTCGCGCCGGCGCATGTCGACGAGGCTGTCGAGCGCCTGCTCGAATGCGGACAGGATCGCCGCGCGCGCTTCCTGATCTTCCGCCTCGTCGGTTTCCGGCTCGGCCACCTCGACAACGCCCTTGATCGACATCAGCCCGTCGATGCTGGGGGCCACCGCATCGATCCGGCCGGCCATCTCGACGGCGATTTTCAGCACCGCATTGAGCACGTCGTGATTGACGCGCACGGCAGCCGCCGTTCCCGTCCGCTTGACAGTCAGATTGGCATAGACGGTGCCGCGGGCGAGCCGCCCGGCGGCCTCTTTGCGCGCACGCTGCTCGATCTCATCGAAGCCGGGCGGCAGCCGCATCCGGAAATCGAAGCCCTTGGCATTGACCGACTTCAATTCCCAATCGAAAGCGTACGGTCCGCTGGTGCCATGGCTCCGTGCAAAGCCGGTCATGCTCGAAAGCGTCATCGCGCTGCTGGTCCTGAACAAGCAAATGAAAGCGGAAGCCGCGCCGCGGCTGCGAATAGCGGCCTCTTCCTAACAGAGCCCCGCAGGCAGGCCAAGCAGGAGAGCCGCGAATGGCGCGCGCCGCCCGCGGCACTGCCGGGTCGAAAAGCCGCCTCCGCCCGTTCCTACTGGGTGGTGCGCGCGCCCCGGCGGTGCCGGCGGTGCTGCGACGGCGCCTGCTGCGGCTTCGCAGCCGGCGCCTCGTCCTTGTCCTTTGCGTTCGCCGCGCCGGCGTCGGATGCCGCGGCCCCGGTCGGCTTCTCTTCCTCAGCCGGCTCGGCGGTGTCGTTCTGGTTCTGCTTTTCCAGTGCCCGCAGCTTGCTGACGTTCTTCTGGTGCTGCTCGTAGGTCTCCGTGAAGGTGTGCCCGCCGGTGCCGTCCGCCACGAAATACAGGTCGCGGGTCCGCGCCGGATTGGCGGTCGCCTCCAGCGACGCCCGCCCCGGATTCGCGATCGGTCCGGGCGGCAGGCCATCCACCACATAGGTGTTGTACGGCGACGGCTGCTGAATCTCGCTGCGCTTGATCGGGCGGCCGAGCGTTCCCTTGCCGCCGACCAGACCGTAGATGATGGTGGGATCGGATTGCAGCCTCATCTTCTTCTGCAGGCGATTGATGAAAACCGCGGCGACCCGGCTGCGCTCGTTCGGCTTGCCGGTTTCCTTCTCGACGATGGATGCCAGCGTCACCAGTTGCGCCGGTGTCTTGAGCGGCAGATCGGGACTGCGCCGTTCCCAGATTTCGGCGAGCACGCGGCGCTGCGCCTGCCGCATGCGCTGGATCACCTGCTTGCGCGGGGTGCCGCGCGGGAATTTGTAGGTCTCCGGCAGCAGCGAGCCTTCGCTCGGAATCTCCTGGATGCTTCCCGACAGGATGCTGTTGTCCTGCAACCGCGCCACGATCTGCTCGGACGTCAACCCTTCCGGAATGGTGATGGCGTGCTGCACCACCTTGCCTTCGACGATGGTTTCGATCACCTCGCGCAGGCTGGCATTCTTGCTGAACGAATATTCGCCGGGCTTGAGGTCGGACCGCGCCTTCATGGCGAACACGCTGCCGATGAACGCCCAGCGGTTGTCGTCGATCACGCCCTCGCGCTGCAGAATGTCGGCGATGTCCGACATTCCCGAACGCGCGGGGATATTGACGATCCTGTCCTGCTGCAGCGGGCCGGCGGCTTCCAGCTTCTGCTTGCCATAGACATAGATGGCGCCGGCTCCGACCATCGCGACGATCAGCAAGGTGATGATCGCGTTGCCCGCCACGACGAACGGATTGCGCGCGCGGTCGGATCGCTTCGGCGGTGGCGGCAGTTGCTCCGGCTCCAGTGCGGCGCGCGGGCTTCGGGGCGAAATGGGCGGTCTCTCGCTCATGAAATCTGCAATCCTGTCGTTTCGGACCGAATGTGGCCAGCCACATTCCGCGTTGGGATCGCCCACCCGTCCCGGCGCGACATTGACCTTGGCTTGCGGCGCTCTTGCGGCCAGCGCCGACCCGCCCCCGTCGACCTGCCCGAACTTACCGCGCGAACAGGTTTCGGCAGCGAATGCGGCGAAACGGTGAACCACCCGACTCGCGCGGTTGTTAGCGCGATTCCGCCCCGCGCGTCACCGGCCCCGCGATAACGATGTGTCTGCGATGGACGCGAACGTCCCGCAGGTCTCCTAGCCGTCGACCCGCCGCATGATGACGGAGGCATTGGTGCCGCCAAAGCCGAACGAGTTCGACAGCGCCACGTCGACCTGACGCTGCCGCGGCTTCCACGGCACGAGATCGATGGCGGTCTCGACCGACGGCGCATCCAGGTTGATGGTGGGCGGCACCACATTGTCGCGGATCGCGAGGATCGAGAAGATCGCTTCGATCGCCCCTGCCGCGCCGAGCAGGTGCCCGGTCGAGGACTTGGTCGACGACATCGACACCTTCGAGGCGGCGGCGCCGAGAAGGCGTTGCGCCGCGCCAAGTTCGATCTCGTCACCGAGCGGCGTCGAGGTGCCGTGGGCATTGATGTAATCGATGTCGGCGGCTTCGATACCGGCCCGCTTCATCGCCATCGACATGCAGCGATAGGCGCCATCGCCGTCCGGCGACGGGGCGGTGATGTGGTTGGCATCGCCCGACAATCCATAGCCGATCACCTCGGCATAGATCTTGGCGCCGCGGCGCCTGGCGTGCTCGTACTCCTCGAGCACCACGACGCCCGCGCCCTCGCCCATGACGAAGCCGTCGCGGTCCTTGTCGTAGGGGCGCGAGGCCTTCTCGGGCGTTTCGTTGAAGCCGCTGGACAGCGCGCGCAGGGCGCAGAAGCCGGCCATGCCGATCCGACAGATCGGCGATTCCGTGCCGCCCGCAACCATCACGTCGGCATCGCCGAGCGCGATCAGGCGGCTGGCATCGCCGATCGCATGGGCGCCGGTCGAACAGGCGGTGACGACCGAGTGGTTTGGTCCCTTCAGTCCGTGCTCGATCGAGACATAGCCGGATGCCAGATTGATGAGGCGGCCCGGAATGAAGAATGGCGACAGCTTGCGCGGGCCGCGTTCCTTCACCAGCACGGCAGCGTCGGCGATGCCGCTCAGTCCGCCGATGCCGGAACCGATCATGGTGCCGGTGGCGCAGCGCTCGTCCTCGCTGGAGGGATGCCAGTTGGCGTCGTCCAGCGCCTGGCGGGCGGCGCACATCGCGAAGATGATGAAGTCGTCGACCTTGCGCTGATCCTTCGGATCCATCCACTGGTCGGCGCTGAAGGTTCCGTCGCTGCCGTCACCGCGCGGCACCATGCAGGCGATCCGGCTGGGCAGATCGGAAACCTCGAAGGTGTCGATCGCCCTGGCGCCGCTTCGGCCGTCGAGAATACGCTGCCAACTGGTCTCGACGCCACAGCCGAGTGGCGTGACCATGCCAAGGCCCGTGACGACAACCCGCCTCATATTCGCTCCTCCGGCGTGCATCCTGCACTCGATCGCAACGCGCATCCTGCACGCCACAACAAGAAGCCGGAGGACCGCCTCGCTGCGGCCCCGCCGGCTCCGGTCATGGCGACGTCAGGACGTCAGCTTTTCGCGTTCTTCTCAAGAAACTTGGTGGCGTCGCCGACGGTGAGAATCGTCTCCGCGGCGTCGTCCGGAATCTCGCAACCGAATTCCTCTTCGAATGCCATCACGAGTTCGACCGTATCAAGGCTGTCAGCGCCGAGGTCATCGATGAAGCTGGCGCTGTCGACCACCTTCTCAGGCTCGACGCCAAGATGCTCCACCACGATCTTCTTAACCCGCTCGCCAATCTCGCTCATCATTCAACCTCGTGCTTGTTCAATTCGGACTCGACCGCAAGATGATACGAGCCGTCGTGATGCGTACCCGTGATGCGTACCCTGTTGTATCCCGCCGCCGTTCCGCTCGGTCGCCCCCCGTCGCAGCGCACGAGGATCCGACGTCACGACGCCAGGCTTGGCAACGCCAATATACAGGGTTTCGGAATCCTGCAATGGCGTTCTTCGGCTCCGGCATCCCGGCTCTGGCATTCGTATCGCCTCGCGGCGAACGCAGTTACAAACGCCAGGACCAGAAGGGATCCCGGCAACGATTCGATCCCGGTGCGGCTTTCGTTCCAACGCTCCCGTTCCAACGCTCCCGTTCCGACGCTCCCCATGACGCGCCTGCCGCGACGGTAAAAGGAACATCGGATCGGTCACACCGGCGGGGTTCGGTTAGCATACTTCCCCGACCTTGACCATAAATCCCGGCCGATCCGCGCCCGCCTTTCCCCGCCATTCGGCGGTCAAGGCAAGGCCTTCAAATCATTGCCATTCCACCATTCACATGAATGGTCTGCCCGGTGACGTAAGAAGCTTCGCTGGAGGCGAGATAGACGGTCGCCGCCGCGATATCATCGGGCGTGCCCAGCCGGGCGGCGGGAACCTTCTCCAGAATCGCCGCGCGCTGCTTGTCGTTCAGGGCATCGGTCATCGGGGTTGCGATAAATCCCGGCGCGATGCAGTTGGCGGTGACGCCGCGCTTGGCGTATTCCGCCCCGAGCGTCTTCATCATGCCGATCAGCCCGGCCTTCGATGCCGTGTAATTGCCCTGCCCCGGATTGCCGGTGACGCCGACCACCGAGGTGATCGCGATGATGCGGCCGAAACGCTTGCGCATCATCAGCTTGGTCGCGGCGCGGGCCAGACGGAACGTGGCCGTGAGATTGATCCGGATCACGTCGTCCCAGTCCTCATCGCGCAACTGCACGAACAGGTTGTCGCGCGTGATTCCCGCATTGGCGACGAGGATATCGACCTGGCCCATCGCCTTCTCGGCAGCGGGCACCAGCGCCTCGACCTCGTCGCTGTTCGACAGGTTGCACGGCAGGACATGAGCCCGGTCGCCCAGCGCGGCGGCAAGGCCGTCCAGCGATTCGCGGCGGGTGCCGGAAATCGCCACCGTCGCCCCCTGCCCGTGCAGCGCCCTGGCGATCGCGCCGCCGATGCCGCCGCTCGCGCCGGTGACGAGCGCGGTCCTTCCAGTCAGATCAAACATCGAAAGCTCCTGAAAATTGCCGCCCGGCCGACCGCGCAGTAAGGCAGCCGGCACCACCGCAAGCACCCGGCTTCAAGCCGAACCCGCGGCCGCGATTGCCTCCCTGGCGGCGGCGATGTCGTTCGGTCCGCCGACCGTGACGCCGACCGCACCGTCGGCGATGCGCTTGACCAGCCCTGTGAGCACCTTGCCGGCGCCGATCTCGAGAAAACGGGTCACGCCCTGCGCCGCCATCCAGGCCACCGATTCGCGCCACCGCACCGTGCCGGTCACCTGCTCCACGAGCCGCCGGCGAATCTCGTCCGGATCGGTGATCGGCGCGGCCAGCACGTTGCAGACCAGCGGCACCGCCGGCGCCTCGATGGTCACGCCCGCCAGCGCCTCCGCCATGGCATCGGCGGCGGGCTGCATCAGACGACAGTGGAAGGGCGCGGACACCGGCAACAGCATGGCGCGCTTGGCGCCCTTGCCCTTGGCGATCTCGATGGCGCGCTCGACCGCCGCCTTGTCGCCGGAGACCACCACCTGGCCAGCGCCGTTATCGTTGGCGGCCTGGCAGACCTGCCCCTGCGCCGCTTCGTCCGCGACCGCCGTGGCGGCGTCGTAGTCGAGGCCCAGCAGGGCCGCCATGGCGCCGACGCCGACCGGCACCGCCTTCTGCATCGCAAGCCCGCGGGTACGCAGCAGCTTTGCCGTATCGCTGATGGTCAGGCTGCCGGCCGCGGCCAGCGCCGAATATTCCCCGAGCGAGTGACCGGCCACGAACGCCGCATCGCGTGCAACCGAAATACCCGCCTCGCTCTCCAGAACCCGCAAGGTGGCGAGCGACACCGCCATCAGCGCCGGCTGGGTATTTTCCGTCAGTTGCAGGCTCTCGGCCGGCCCCTCCCAGATGACGGCGGTGAGCTTTTCGCCGAGCGCGGCGTCGACCTCGTCGAATACGGCGCGCGCGGCGGGAAAGGCGTCGGCAAGCGCCTTGCCCATGCCGACGGCCTGGGAGCCCTGCCCAGGAAAAGTGAATGCTGCGGTCATGTGTCGTCCCCAAAATTCGGGTCGAAAGACACCGTTGTGGGCGCGGCTGTCAAGCCGCAGCGGGCAACCGCTTCCTCAGGACACCCCTGGAATAGCCTGATCGGGACGACAGGCCGGCAAATTCGGAATGAGCAACCGGCTGGATGCCAGGTCCATTACGGTATTCAGGTGATGGATGAGGAGATCGATAAGGAAGCGCCATTCTCCCGAAGATCACGATCACCCGATCGTGCGGACAGGACGGCCTGACAGAAGTGGATATGCTTCAGCCCTTGAGCGCCGCATGAATGGCGTCGATTTTCTCCGGCGTGAAAACCCCGCTTCCGAGCAGATCGAAGATCGACAGCACATCGCCGCGCGAGCCCCAACTGCCTTCATCGATGACACGGAAGTTCACCCACCAGGTCGGTGAAGGCGCCGGCAAGCCGCTCGCTTCGGTCAAGGCCGTAAAAATGCGCCGGATCACCTCGGCGCGAACCTCCTTGCGCCAATCGCCATCCATAACCGCGATATCGATCACCATGATATCGCGCATCTTCTCCGAGAGAAGGATGCCGCCTATTGCCATCCCGTCCAGCGGAAGATCGACGAAATGGACTTGAAAACCGATCCGTGCGGCGGGGGCGTGCTGTCCCACCTCGGGAACCAGCACGGCATCCGTTAGCGTCGTGGCAAGCTTGCTTCGTTGGTCCGAAGTAAAGCGGCCCAACGGCGCGGTAACAGTGATGATCGTCATAATAAAATCCTCGGAATGCAAATGTCCGGAATCGAACAATCAGAAGCCGGCCGCCGCCTGGTCCCCCTCGACGGCGGCACCGGACCGGGCACGGCGGGCATTGCTCACGATCGCCCCCGGACGGTCCTGGTCGTTCGGCTTCGACGTCGCCAGCCGCAGCACCGCGAGATAGCCCGGCTGGACCTCCATCCGGCCGGCATGGGGACCGCGGGACAGGATGTCGTGGATGCGCGGCAGGTTGTAGCACGGCACGTAGAACAGCAGGTGATGCTCGAGATGATAGTTGACGTAGTACGGCGCGACGAACAGCCGCTCCAGCATGTTGGCGCGGGTTGTCCGGGTGTTGCGCAGGGGATCATTGCTGTCGGGCACGGCAGCGTGCTCGGCGATGTTGCGGATGCGGGTGATGACCATCATCCAGGTCAGCATCGGCACCAGCCAGAGCAGCGGATAGGCCCACCACACCCCCGCCAGCGCCAGCCCCGCGAACAGGATGCCATTGACGAGGAATTGCGGGCCGAGCGTCTTACGGAACGATTGCAGGCGCCGGGACAATGGCCATGACGGCTCGCCGAAGGCATTCAGAAGCTGCGCCTTGCGCTGCTGGTAGCCGGTCTGCCCGGTGATGTCCCGGATGAATTTACGCCGGTAACTCTTTTCAGTGACTGGGAAAGGTGCCGACAGAACCAGATCGGGATCGTCATCCTGCTGGGTGCGGGCGTGGTGCTTGAGGTGGTAGCGCCGATAGGCACGGGTCTCGGCAAAAACCGGATAGGCGCAAAGCCATTGGCTCAGCCAGAGGTTCAGCTTCTCGCCCTCGGCGAGACTGCCGTGCGCGCCGTCATGCATCAGGATCGACAGGCCCAGCTGCCGCGACCCGATGATCGCGACCGCAAGCAGCCAGGTCAGCGGATTCGGCCACCAGGCCACGAGCGCGATCGCCCCGAAGATCAGCACCCAGGCATGGGCGATCAGCGCGATCCCCTTCCAGGACGATTTGGTCCGCACCTCGATGAGCTGGTCGTCCGTCAGGAGATCGCGGGCGCGCATACGGAGGGCTGTCATGGCTTCCGATTCCCAATTGATGCAGCGAGCGAAGGAATTTTCTGATCGTCTTCATCAGCAACGAGTTTGAGTTGGCGGGCATCGCCCACGGCCGGATCGGCCTGTGGCTCCAGCAGGCGCAGCATCTCGGCGCCGAGTTCCTCGGACGCGCCCCCGGTGGCGTAGCCTTCGAGCGTGACGCCGATGGCAATGGTCCAGAACCTGCGGGCCGTGAGATCCGCCCCGCGGCGGGATCGCCAGCCATGGATGCGCATTTCGGCCTCGTAGGCCCGCTCGCCTTCGCCGTGCAATCGCTCGATGGTCCGCTCGACCAGCGGCGCCAGATCCTGCCGCCGCCGGGTCAAGGTCATCGCCTCGACGAAGAACGCAACCGAGTCGGTGCCGGTCACGGCCATGACCAGCGCCCGCGTATAGTCCTGCGGATCGCGGGCCCCGCGGGCCGCTTCCTCGGCTCCCCTCGCAGCATAAAGCACGTCGCGACAGGCGGCCTCGACGAACAGGGCTTCCTTGGTCCGGAAATAGTAGGTGATCTGGCTCGGAAAGGCGTCGGCGGCCGCGGCGATATCGGCGATCGAGACCCCGCCCAGCCCCTGCTCCTTGAACAGCCGGCTGGCGGCGTCGAGAAGCTGCGAGCGCATGCGCCGGCCGGCGACGCGACTGGCCCGAACGGCGTGCTTGGGCTCCGCACTGCGGCGCGCCGCCCTTGCCGACCGTTCGCCGCCCCTGATCGCCATGTTGCCTCCAGCCTGGGATGGCCTCCGGCCCGGCCGCCATTCCGCCAGGTTGGCCGCCGATCCGACTTGCCGACCTGACCGTCGCGATGTGGGCAGGCCAATCGCATTCTTACCTTTTGAATTTGTATGTCATACAAACAAATTGTCAATCGGATTCCGGATTTCGGGACGCTCCGGATTCCAGGACACTTTGGATTTTGGGGCGCCTGCGCGGCGTGCGACGGCAATGGGTTCACAACGGCCGCCGGCCGACCTGTCCCTGCTCCGCCACCGGAACCCCCGGAACCTGTTGCGAGCTTGAGTTCCGAACTTGGGTTTCGGGCTTGCCAGATTCGAAATATCCCCTATAAAGCGCGCCATCCGTGGATCCCGGCCGGGAGCTGAACGGACGGTCTCAGCAATTGTCCTGAACAGGCGAATTGATGCGACAGGGCCAATCGGTCCGGCGTCCCGTGCTTCCGCCTTCTGAGCATTCGAGTCCTTTCCGAAGGGGTCGAGGGGCTTGTCGCCGGGAACCGCGCTCACACTGGAAAGGACATCTCCATGCCTCTTTACGAGCATGTTTTTCTCGCGCGCCAGGACGCGAGCGCCCAGCAGGTCGAAGACCTCACCAACCAGATCACCGGCGCGATTTCGAGCCTCGGCGGCAAGGTCACCAAGACCGAGAGCTGGGGCCTGCGCTCCCTCACCTACCGCATGAACAAGAACCGCAAGGCGCACTTCGTTCTGCTCAACGTCGACAGCCCGGCCACCGTCATCGCCGAGATCGAGCGGCAGGAACGGATCAACGAAGACGTGCTCCGTTACCTCACCATCCGCGTCGACGAACACGAGGACGGCCCCTCTGCGATGATGCGCAAGGCCGACCGTGATCGCGAGCGCGATGACCGTGGCGGCGGTTTCCGCGGCGACCGTGATCGCGGCCCGCGCCGTCCGCGCGAAGGCGCGGAAGCAACCGCTGCGAACCAGGAGTAATCATCATGGCTGACGCTGGTGCCCGCCGTCCGTTCTTCCGCCGCCGCAAGTCGTGCCCGTTCTCGGGCGACAACGCGCCGAAGATCGATTACAAGGATTCCAAGCTGCTGATGCGCTACGTGTCCGAGCGCGGCAAGATCGTGCCGAGCCGGATCACCGCCGTATCGGCGAAGAAGCAGCGTGAGCTGGCCCGCGCCATCAAGCGCGCGCGCTTCCTCGGCCTGCTGCCTTACGTGATCCGCTAAACGTCTTTGACAGGGGCCGCGGCGTACGCGCCGCGCCCCTTCGCCATTCGCTTTCATAAGGCTTCCGGGATATCCGCCCGGCTGCCGACAGTTGGGGTTTCGCGAACCTCTAACCGCTCGAAGGGGGCGGGACAGCTCATGATGACGGGACTTCTCATTGCAGGTGCGGCCGGCTGCGCGTCGGCGCTGATGTTCGCCTCGATCAGCTCGGGCGCGCTGATTTCCCTGCTGCTGTTCTATCTCGCGCCGCTGCCGCTGATGGTCGCGGCGATCGGATGGAGCCCCAACAGCGCCGCGATCGGCGGCTCGGTCGCCGGACTGTGCCTCGGCGCGATTTTCGGCTTTCCCTATTTCGCGGCCTACCTGCTGACCGTTGCGCTTCCGGCGTGGTGGCTCGGCCGCATCGTCATGCTCGGCCGTCCGCTCGCGCCCGAGGATTCCGTGCCGGCGCCGGCAGCCGGAACACCGATCCCGACAGCGATGGAATGGTATCCGATCGGCCGCCTGCTGCTGTGGATCGCAGGCTTCGCGGCGCTGACCACGATCGCCACGATGCTGACCCTCGGCACCGACGGCGCGGCCATTCAGGAGGCACTGCGTCGCGGCCTGACCCGCCTGGTGACCGGCTCATCCGACGCCACCCCGAGCGCCGATGCGGCGAAGGTGATCGCAGCGCTCACCGTGATCGCGCCGTCCGCCGCGGCGATCATCGCCACCACCACGCTGACGCTGAACCTGTGGCTGGCGGGCTATGTCACCGCGACATCCGGCCGCCTGCGCCGTCCCTGGCCGACCCTGCGCGCCACCACGCTGCCGCCGATGACGCTGGTGGCGCTTCTGGTCGCGCTCGCCTTCTGCTTTTCCGGCGGCCTGGCCGGGCTGATCGCCCAGGTCATCACCGCGGCCCTGCTTCTCGTCTATGCCTTCGTCGGCTTCGCCGTGCTGCATACCATTACGCAGACGATGCGGACCCGCACGCTGCTGCTCGCCACCATCTACGCCGCCGTCACGGTGTTCGGCTGGCCGATCGTCGTGCTGACGGCGCTTGGCCTGGTCGATGCCCTCATCGGCATTCGCGAACGCTATCTGGGGCAGCAGCCACCTGCCCCGCCGCTGTCCTAAGCCCGTTTCCGTCAACCCGCATTCAAACGCAACAGACCTCAAGGAGATCGAACATGGATGTCATTCTACTCGAACGTGTCGCCAAGCTCGGACAGATGGGCGAAGTCGTCCGCGTCAAGGACGGCTATGCCCGCAACTTCCTGCTGCCGCGCGGCAAGGCGCTTCGCGCCACCGCCGACAACCGCGCCAAGTATGACGGCATGAAAGCCGAACTCGAGGCCCGCAACCTCGAGGCCAAGACCGAGGCCACCAAGGTCGCCGAGAAGCTCGATGGCCGCAACATCGTGGTGCTGCGCCAGGCGTCGGAAACCGGACAGCTGTTCGGCTCGGTGTCGGTGCGCGACATCATCTCCACCTTCGAGACCGACGGCGTCGCGATCAGCCGCAGCCAGGTGCTGCTCGATCACCCGATCAAGACCATCGGCCAGCACGGCGTGTCGATCGCCGTGCATCCGGAGGTCGAGGTCGGCGTGACCGTGACCGTGGCCCGCAGCGCCGAGGAGGCCGAGCGCATCAACCGCGGCGAAGACATCAGCACGCGCCAGGATGATCTCGATGCCGCGGCCGAGGCCCTTGCCGCCGCCGGCGAGTTCTTCGATCCGGAAGCGGACCACGATGACGAGCCGGCACCCGCCGAGACCGGCGCCGAAGCGTAAGGTTCGATTCTATCGGAACGGAAATGGCTCCAAGAGGCTTTCTGTTCTTGACGGAATCATCCGTCGTCATGCCCGGACTTGATCCGGGCATTCATCTTCTCAAAATGATGGATTGCCGGGTCCAAAGGCGAGCGGAAGCGACGCCGTTCTTCGCATAGGCGAGCGGAAGCGACGCCGTTCTTCGAACACCTATGCCCGGCAATGACGCCTCATGGTGTTTCCGTCAGATCCTGAAACGCTCTAAGCTGAAGTCTTACCGCCTCGCACGAAAAACCCGGGACATGCGGCCTGCATGTTCCGGGTTTTCATTTGAGCAGGTGTTCAGCGAACAAACGCGGGAAATCGTCCGCTCAACTGCTGGTTTTCCGGACGCGCGCCGGCACCCGCTTCGTTCGACGGCGCGCCCGCGCTGTATCTATCTGGATTCCGAGCCGCCCGACGCCGGCGCGCCATTGGAGGCCGCGGACTTGGCGGGCACATCCGCCGGCTTTGTTGCGCCGGCACCGGATGCGGCGGGTTTGGCGTCCGACGGCTTCGGCGCAGGCTTGGATTCCGGTTTGGCTTCAGATGCCGCGGCCTCCCCCTTGGGCTCACCCTTGGCCTCATCCTTGGCCTCATCCTTGGGGGCGGGCGTGACCTGAGGCACCGGATCGGCACGGGTCGGCACCGGCGTCTTGCCGGCCTCCTCCGTCGCCGCTTGCGGCTTCGCGTCCTCGCGCGCGGCGGGCTTGGCCTCGCGGGTGTCACGGCCGGCAGCCGGCTTGGCTGCTTCGCTCTTGCCGCTTTCGGCGGCGGGCCTGGCGGCCCGCTTCGGCTTGCGCGCGCGGCGATGATGCCGCGGCTCCTGCTCGGCCGCTTGCGGCGGCGGTGCAGGACGGCGCATCCAGAACGGCGTAAAGGTCGGCTGCTGCTGCGGCGGCGCGGCCTGTTCCCGCGCATCGCGCCGGTCCCGGCGTCCGTGCCGCCCGGGCGCTTCGCCACGCCGCCTGTCGACGCCACCATGCCCAAGCAAATAGGCGCTCATCGCGGCGGCCATATTGCTGCTGGTGGTGTAGTGCTGGCGCAGAAAGCCGGGCAGCGAGCCCGCCGGAACGGTTTTCACCAGACCGCGCATCGACTTGTGGCAGGCCGAACAAGCGCTTGAGAAAATCTGTGCCGGGCTCTTGCCTGCCTCCAGATTCTGCGCGCGCGCAGGCAATGCCACAAAAAACCCGATCAATATCGAAACCGTCGCAAAACCGAGCGTTCGGCTCAACATTCCACCCTCCAAATATCGCGAATTCAGCTCCGCGCGGCGCTCCGCCATATTGTGCGCCGCACACCGGGTTCCGCCTGGGCGGAACGTCGCCGGCCGGGATGATCTCCCTTGAGCCCGACCCGATTTCACACGAGACGGACGACCTGCGGGCAACGCCGGCAACGAATGATCCCTGAACGGGAACAACTCAAGACCTGCGCCTTTCTAGCTTATTGCGCTGCGAATGGAAGAAGGCACGTGCCCCGTTTCCGCTCCAACCGCAATTTCGAGGGTCGGTGTTGCAAGCAGCGCACTGGAACTGGCTTCTTCTCGTTGCTATTTTCCAACGGTAAGTCGGGCGCCGCCTCAATAGTATCGGGCGATGCCAGGCGTGAGCGCGACGCCGGCTTGAGGATGTTCGATCGCTAGGTACGCGCGATGGATCGTTTGCTCGAGTTCTGTTTCCGCCAGTTCGTCCGGCGGGGCACCCTGAAAGTGACCCTGGCCAATGGGCGGAGGCTTGCTTTCGGCGACGGCACGGGACAGGCCGTCGCGATACGCCTCACCACTCCGGCCGCCCAACGACACCTCCTGCTCGATCCCGAACTGGCGTTCGGCGAAGTCTATACGGACGGAACGCTGGTGGTGGAGGAAGGCACCATCGCGGACATCCTGGCGGTTGTCCTCGACCAGCCCGAAATGGCGCCGCGCTGGGCCAAGCCGCAATGGCTGCTGCGCTACATCGTCCGCAACGTTCAGCAGTTCAATCCGCGCGGCCGTTCCAGGAGCAACGTCGAGAGCCATTACGATCTCGACGGCCGGCTCTATTCGCTGTTTCTCGATTCCGACAGGCAATATAGCTGCGCCTATTTCGAAAGCCCCGACTCGTCGCTGGATGACGCCCAGCTTGCCAAGAAGCGGCATCTCGCCGCCAAGCTGCTGATCGAGCGCGGCCAGCGCGTGCTCGACATCGGGTCCGGCTGGGGCGGACTTGCGCTGTATCTGGCCGAGACCGCTGGCGCCGATGTCACCGGCGTGACCCTGTCGCACGAACAGTTCGAGGTCTCCAAGGCGCGCGCGCACGAGCACGCCTGCGCCAACGCACCAACCTTCCTCCTGCAGGACTATCGCGACGTTCCCGGCCCGTTCGACCGGATCGTGTCGGTCGGCATGTTCGAGCACGTCGGTGTCGATCACTACGGCACGTTCTTCAGGCGATGCGCGGAACTATTGTCCGACGACGGCGTCATGGTGCTGCATTCGATCGGGCGCTCGGAGGGGCCCGGCATCACCAATCCATGGATCGCGCGATACATCTTCCCCGGCGGCTACATTCCGGCCCTGTCCGAGGTGCTGCCGCATATCGAGCGTGCCGGGCTGCTGGTCTGCGATATCGAAATTCTGCGCCTCCACTACGCCGAGACCCTGAAAGCCTGGCGCCAGCGCTTCATGGCCCGGCGCGAGGAAGCCGCGGCCCTCTACGACGAACGCTTCGTACGGCTGTGGGAGTTCTATCTGGCTGCTTCGGAGATGTCGTTCCGCAAACAGAATCTGATGAACTTCCAGATTCAGATCACCAAACGCCAGGGCATCATTCCGATCACGCGCGACTATATCGCCCGTCAGGAGGCCAAGCTGCGGGGGCTCGAGCACGGTAACCAGCCGCGGCTGCAGATCGCCGGCGAATGAGCCGGCCGTTCGTCATGCGGGACCGGATCCGGCGTCCACGCATCGGGCGATAGCGGGAAAACGGCGGAAAACGAGCCCAGCCCGTGCCGGCGGGCATATGCATCGGCCGGCTGCGCCAGTCGCGCCACGACCCCATCGCGCAGCGCCTCGCACCCGACAGGGTCGCAGGCGCCGGTGCCGATATCCCTTTCCGCGACGCTCTCGAAGGCTGCAACGAGCGAAACAAGCCATGTGTCGCCCCGCTCCCGAACGCCAAAGTCAGAACCCGACTGCGTCATCGCTCGCTCCCGATCGCCGCCACCCGTTTCCAAACGCGGTGGCCGGATCAAAGTTGCAGGCGGTCGCGACATCGACGATGTGATCCAGATCACAGTTCGGTGCGCCGGCGGGTCGTAAGCCATGGGGCATGACCAAATATGCCGTTCCAACCGATGAGTTGTCGCCGGACGTCAAGGCCGATCTCCTTCTGGCCGCCGCCAGCGCCACCATGAGCCTGATCGCGCTGATCCTGCTTGTGATCGGCTGATCGCTCGCGACGCTCCCGCCGTCCGACCACTCTTGATGAGTGCGCGGAATCGCCGTTTGGTTCACGCCCCGAATTTCACCACCGACTGCATCCAGCCGCTGCGCGGCCGGAATCAGTGATACAAGGGACAATGGATTCGTCGCCGCGCCCGCTGTGTGTAACGGGAATTCAGGAAGTCTCCGCTTCCGTGGCGTGACGCGCGATGCTTCTATGCCGCGCGAATCCGACACCATTGTCCGTCTGAGAGAAACGCTGACGAATGCCCGCGCCCGATTCGAATGTGCTCAAGCTTGCCCCCGAAGCCGGAAATCCGACCTATCGGACCGCGCCGCACAACATCGAGGCCGAGCAGAGCGTCCTCGGCGCCATTCTCGTCAACAACGATGCGTTCTATCGCGTCTCGGACTTCCTCGAGCCGAAGCACTTCTTCGAACCGATCCACCAGACCATCTACGAGACCGCCGGCAGCCTGATCCGCGCCGGCAAGGTCGCGACCCCGGTGACGCTGAAAACCTTCGTGCCGGCCGAGATCGACCTCGGCGGCATCACCGTGGCGCAGTATCTCGCCCGCCTTGCCGCCGAAGCCACCACCATCATCAATGCCGCCGACTACGGCCGCACGATCTACGAATTGTCGCTGCGCCGCGACCTGATCCACATCGGCGAGGACATGGTCAACGTCGCCTATGACGCGCCGGTGGACTACGCTCCGCGCAACCAGATCGAGGATACCGAGCGCAGGCTTTACGAACTGGCCGAAGCCGGCCGCTATGACGGCGGCTTCCAGAAATTCTCGCAGGCGATGAAGGTCGCGCTCGACATGGCGGCCAACGCCTATCAGCGCGACGGACGACTCTCCGGCATCGCCACCGGCCTGCGCGACCTCGATACCAAGATGGGCGGCTTGCAGCGCTCCGACCTTCTGGTGCTCGCCGGCCGCCCCGGCATGGGCAAGACCGCGCTGGCCACCAACATCGCCTACAACATCGCCCGCGCCTATCGCGGCGAGGTGCAGGCCGACGGCACCATGAAGACCGTGAACGGCGGCATCGTCGGCTTCTTCTCGTGCGAAATGTCGGCCGAGCAGCTGGCCACCCGTATTCTCGCCGAACAGACCAGCATCGCCTCCAGCACGATCCGGCGCGGCGGCATCACCCAGGCCGAATTCGACCGGATCCGCGACTATACGATCGAACTGGAGAGCCTTCCCCTTTTCGTCGACGAAACCGGCGGCCTCTCGATCGCGCAACTCACCGCCCGCGCCCGCCGCCTCAAGCGCCAGCGCGGGCTGGACGTGCTGATGGTGGACTATATCCAGCTTCTGCAGGGCAGCGGAAAGCGCTCCGACAACCGCGTGCAGGAAGTCACCGAGATCACCACCAGCCTCAAGGCGCTGGCCAAGGAACTGAACATCCCGATCATCGCGCTGTCGCAATTGTCGCGCCAGGTCGAGAACCGCGACGACAAGCGCCCGCAGCTCGCCGACCTGCGCGAATCCGGCTCGATCGAGCAGGACGCCGACGTCGTCGTGTTCGTCTATCGCGAGGAATACTATCTGGCGAACAAGGAGCCGCGGCCCGGCACGCCCGAGCACGAGAAATGGCAGACCGAGATGGACCTCGCCCACGGCAAGGCCGAAGTCATCATCGGCAAGCAGCGCCACGGCCCCACCGGCACGGTCGAACTGCACTTCGAGGGCCAGTTCACGCGCTTCAGCGACCTGGCGCACGACCATCAACTGCCCGACCGGATGTAGCCCGGTTGAACACTTTCGGGACGGCGCGTAAAAGTTTGCAGTTGCTTGTCTCCGTCATTGCAAGCCGAGAGCGTTTTCGAGCGAAGTGGGTGCCGGTTCGCGTCAAGAAAGCGCGATAGAACAGGGACATAGAACCCCGTTCCGATAGAATCGGAACGGAAATGGCTCCGCTCCAGGCGAGGCAATCCGGAATCTTGACCTGCGGGCTGGATCGCTTCGGAGCTTTCGCGCCTCGCAATGACGACCACGACGGGTTTCATTGATCGATCAGGGATAACGTCAGCGCCATGAATGTCGTGACCGATCCGAAACCGCCTGAAACAGATGCCGTTACGAGCACGAGCGCCGAACAGGATGCCGCCGCCACCGGCGTCCTGACCATCGATCTCGACGCCATCGTCGCCAACTGGCGTACGCTCGAAAGCCGCGTGCTGCCGGCCGAATGCGCCGCCGTCGTCAAGGCCAACGCCTATGGCTGCGGCACAGAGCCGGTGGTGCGCGCGCTGGCCGCCGCCGGCTGCAAGACCTTCTTCGTCGCCACCCTCGGCGAGGCGCGGGCGGCGCGGGCGGCGGCCAGGTCCGCAACCATCTACGTGCTCGACGGCTGCTTTCCGAACAGCGGCGCGCATTTCGCCGAGATCGACTGCAAGCCGGTGATCGGCGATCTCAACGAGCTTGCCGAATGGGACATGTTCTGCCGCCGCAGCGGCTGGACCGGCGGCGCGGCGGTTCACATCGACACCGGCATGAACCGCCTCGGCCTCAGCCTTGCGGATGCCGAAGGGCTGGTGCCGCGCATCAATGCCGGCAATCACGGCATCACGCTGGTGATGAGCCACCTCGCCTGCGCCGAAACCCCGCAACACCCGCTGAACGGCAGGCAGGTGGCGAGCTTCCGCGAGATCGCCAGCCAGTATGCGAACGTACCGGCCTCGCTGGCCAACTCGTCGGGCTGCTTCCTGGAGCCGCAGTTCCAGTTCGACCTGGTGCGCACAGGTGCCGCGCTCTACGGCGTCAACCCGACGCCGGAGGCCGCCAATCCGATGCGGCCGGTGGTCGAATTGAAGGTGCGTATCATCCAGGTCCGCGACGTGGCCCGCGGCGACAGCGTCGGCTACGGCGCCACCTGGACGGCGCGGCGACCGACCCGGCTCGCGATCGCGGCCGCCGGCTATGCCGACGGCTATTTCCGCGCCGCCGGCGGCGCCGACGGCGTGCGCAGCGCCGAGGTGATCGTCGCCGGCAGGCGCTGTCCGATCGCAGGACGCATTTCGATGGACCTGATGGCGATCGACATCACCGACCTGCCCGACAAGGCGGTGCGCCGTGGCCACATGGCAACCCTGATCGGCGACGGCGTCACGGTGGACGAACTGGCGCATCATTTCGGCACCATCGGCTACGAGGTGCTGACCAGCTTCGGCCGCCGCTTCACCCGCGTCTACAAAAGCGGCGAGACAACCTCCTGAGGTCTTGCCGAATCGCGTAGGCTGACGCCACCCGGCGCTTTGGAGGCAGCGGCCGTGAACTACATTTTCGTTCTCACGGTCGGCCTCCTCGCCGGGACCATCAGCGGCATCGTCGGCACCGGCTCCTCGATCATGCTGGTGCCGGTGCTGGCCTACGAATTCGGGCCCAAGGAGGCGGTGCCGATCATGGCGGTGGCCGCCGTGATGGCCAATCTCTCGCGCATCATGGCGTGGTGGCGCGAGGTCGACTGGCGCGCCTGCGCCGCCTACTCCGTCACCGGCATTCCGGCCGCCGCACTCGGCGCGCGAACGCTGCTGGTCCTGCCGGCGCGGGCGGTCGATGTCGCCATCGGCCTGTTCCTGATCGTGATGGTGCCGGTGCGGCACTGGCTGGCCCGGCACGAAATCACCATCGGTCTCGGACATCTCGCGCTCGGCGGCGCGCTCATCGGCTTCCTCACCGGAATCGTGGTGTCGACCGGGCCGCTCAGCGTGCCGCTGTTCCTGTTCTACGGCCTGACCCGGGGTGCCTTCCTCGCCACCGAGGCCGCCAGTTCGCTCGGGCTCTATGTCAGCAAATCCGTCACCTTCGAACGCTTCGGCGCGCTGACGCCGGAAGTCGCGCTGAAGGGCCTGATCGCCGGCTCGTCGCTGATGTTCGGGGCCTTCATCGCCAAGCGCTTCGTGCTGAAGCTCGATCCCGACCTGTTCCGCCGGGTGATGGACGGCATCATGCTGCTGGCCGGCCTTTCCATGCTATGGAACGCCACCCACGCAACCTGACTCGGCACGCGGATATCCATGGCCAAATCCACTCTCTCCTTCGTCTGCCAGAACTGCGGCGCAGCCTATAACCGCTGGCAGGGCAAGTGCGACGCCTGCGGTGCGTGGAACACGCTGGCGGAGGAGGATACGACCGGCGCGACCTCGATGCCGGTCAGTATCCGTTCGAAGCGCAAGAGCCGGGTGTTCGCGCTGGAAAGCCTGGCCGGCAAGAGCGTGGACGCGCCGCGGCTGCCGACCGGCATGGCCGAACTCGACCGCGTCACCGGCGGCGGCTTCGTGCGCGGCTCGGTGCTGCTGGTCGGCGGCGATCCGGGAATCGGCAAGTCCACCCTGCTCACCCAGGCCACCAGCGTGCTGGCCCGCGCCGGCCACCGGGCGGTCTATATCTCGGGCGAGGAGGCGATCGCCCAGGTCCGGCTGCGCGCCGAACGGCTCGGGCTGGCCAGCGCCCCGGTCCAGCTCGCCGCCGAGACTTCGGTTGAAGACATCATCGCAACCCTCTCGGAAGGAACGGTTCCCCGCCTCGTTGTGATCGATTCGATCCAGACCATGTGGACCGACACGGTGGAATCCGCGCCGGGCACCGTGACCCAGGTCCGCGCCTCGGCGCAGGCGCTGATCCGCTTCGCCAAGAAGTCGGGCGCGGCGGTCATCCTGGTCGGCCACGTCACCAAGGACGGCCAGATCGCCGGCCCCCGCGTCGTCGAGCACATGGTCGATGCCGTGCTGTCGTTCGAGGGCGAAGGCTCGCAGCAGTTCCGTATCCTGCGGTCGGTCAAGAACCGCTTCGGACCGACCGACGAGATCGGCGTGTTCGAGATGACCGGCCTCGGCCTGCGCGAGGTCAGCAATCCGTCCGAGCTGTTCCTGTCGGAGCGCGACCTCGGCTCTCCGGGCACCGCCGTCTTCGCCGGCATCGAAGGCACCCGGCCGGTGCTGGTGGAACTGCAGGCGCTGGTGGCGCCGACCTCGCTCGGCACCCCGCGCCGCGCCGTGGTCGGCTGGGATTCCAGTCGCCTGTCGATGGTGCTGGCGGTGCTGGAGGCCCATTGCGGCGTCAAGCTGTCCGGCCATGACGTCTATTTCAACGTCGCCGGGGGCCTGCGAATTCAGGAACCGGCGGCGGATCTGGCCGCGGCCGCCGCGCTGGTGTCGTCGCTGGTCAATGCCCCGCTGCCGCCCGACGCGGTGTTTTTCGGCGAGGTCTCGCTGTCCGGCGCGGTGCGGCCGGTGGCGCAGACCGCCGCGCGCCTCAAGGAAGCCGCCAAGCTCGGCTTCGCCCGCGCCGTGCTGCCGGAAACCGCGCGCGGCGACGCCGGCGGCGATGCCGGACTGTCGCTGAACGCCATCGGCAACCTGACCGCGCTGGTGGCCGACATCGCGGCGCGCGGCACCCCGCGCAAGGCGGCCGCAACCGGCTACGACGACGACGGAAACGGCGGCGGGAAGGACACAGCCATGCGGAAAAACACCCCTTCGCCCCGATTCCGCCGCCAATGACATCAATGCAGGCGTGACGTTATGCACCGCCGCCGCTATACAACCGGCGCGGCGGGGACTTCCGGCTTGCAGGATCGGCGTTCCCGCCTTCAGTTGAATTGAGCCACCGAGACCGATTCGCCCAATCGAGAGCCACCAGCGGACCCGACCAGCCGATGCCGATAACGATCCTTGACCTTGTCCTGCTTGCGGTGATGCTGATTTCGGGCCTGCTGGCGATGGTGCGCGGCTTCATGCGCGAGGTGCTGTCGATCGCGGCCTGGGGCGCCGCCGCGCTGGTGACGCTGTATTCCTACCAGAAGCTGCTGCCGACGGCGAAAACCTACTTCAGCAACGACACCGTCGCGAGCGTCGCGGTGATCGCCGGCGTCTTCATCGGCACCCTGATCGTCGTATCGATCATCACCGTGCGCATCTCCGACATGATCCTGGATTCCCGGATCGGCGCGCTGGACCGCACCCTCGGCTTCCTGTTCGGGCTGGCGCGGGGCCTGCTGATCGTGGTGGTGGCGTTCCTGTTCTTCGCATGGCTGGTCCCCGCCAAGCAGCGCCCGGACTGGGTGAGCAACGCAAAATCGCTAACCATGCTGCAATCGACCGGCGATTGGCTGATGACGCTCTTGCCGGACGACCCGGAAAATACCATCTTGAAACGGTTCAAGAAGAACAAGCCCGAAGACGAGCAAACCGATGCCGACCCTGCCGCGCCGGGCAACAACGGTGGCTATTCCAAGCCCGCGCGCGACAGCCTGAAACAGTTGATCGACGGCAAACCGACGGGACGCTGATTTCCGACGAGGGGATCAGGCTCCCCCTGAAAGCGAGGCGTGATGGACGAGATGCACCCCCATTCCGATGACGCCGCCCCCCCGCCCCATGGGGCCGATGCCGATCTGAACCAACACGACGACACGCTGCGCGAGAAGTGCGGCGTGTTTGGCATTTTTGGCCACCCCGACGCCGCCACGATCACCGCGCTTGGCCTCCACGCCCTCCAGCATCGCGGCCAGGAAGCCGCCGGCATCGTCTCGTTCGACGGCCACCGCTTCCATTCCGAGCGCCGTCTCGGCCTGGTCGGCGACACCTTCTCCCGCCGCGACGTGATCGAGCGCCTGCCGGGCACCTCGGCGGTCGGACACACCCGCTACTCCACCACCGGCGGCACCATCCTGCGCAACGTGCAGCCGCTGTTCGCCGAACTCAATGCCGGCGGCCTGGCCGTCGCCCATAACGGCAACCTCACCAACGGCCTCACCCTGCGCCGCGAACTGGTCCGCGACGGCGCCATGATGCAGTCCACCACGGATACCGAAGTCATCCTGCACCTGGTGGCGCATTCGAAACGCAACCGCTTCATCGACCGCTACATCGATGCGCTGCGCGCGATCGAGGGGGCCTATTCGCTGGTCGCGCTGACCAACAAGAAGCTGGTCGGCGCGCGCGATCCGCTCGGCATCCGCCCGCTGGTGCTCGGCGAACTCGACGGCGCGCCGATCCTTGCATCCGAAACCTGCGCGCTCGACATCATCGGCGCCAAATATGTCCGCGACATCGAGCCCGGCGAAGTCATCGTGTTCGACGACCACGGCGCCCAGAGCCACAAGCCGTTCCCGCCGATGGCGCCCCGGCCCTGCATCTTCGAGTACATCTATTTCGCGCGGCCGGATTCCGTGGCCGGCGGCCGCTCGGTCTACCAGGTCCGCAAGGCCATGGGCGCCCAACTCGCCCGCGAAAGCCACGTCGAGGCCGACGTGGTGGTGCCGGTGCCGGATTCCGGCGTGCCCGCCGCGCTCGGCTACAGCCAGACCTCGGGCGTGCCTTACGAACTCGGCATCATCCGCAATCACTATGTCGGCCGCACCTTCATCCAGCCGACCCAGAGTGTCCGCGAACTCGGTGTCCGCATGAAGCATTCGGCCAACCGCGCCGCCATCGAGGGCAAGCGGATCGTGCTGATCGACGATAGCCTGGTGCGCGGCACCACCTCCCGCAAGATCGTCAAGATGATGCGCGATGGCGGCGCCCGCGAGGTGCATTTCCGCATCGCCTCGCCGCCGATCACCCACCCCGACTATTACGGTATCGACACGCCGGACCGAGCGGGCCTGCTCGCCGCCAACCACACGCTGGCGGAAATGCGCGACATCATCGGCGCGGATTCGCTGGCCTTCCTGTCGGTCGACGGCATCTATCGCGCCATGGGCGAGCCGGGCCGCGATCCCGCCAACCCGAAGTTCACCGACCATTGCTTCACCGGCGACTATCCGACCCCGCTGACCGATCTCGACCAGACCGAAGCGCAGCCGCGGCAGCTGTCGCTGCTGGCGGAAGCGAGCTGACATCGTTTGCCCGGGTGTGTCGCGGTCCATCGATGCACCGCACGATGCATCACGCCCGGGACGGGTTCACGCGAGCGCGCGGACCATGAACGTCGCGGACGTCTCATAGCTGCGCAGCTTGCGCATCAGTGCCGCATCGACGACCTTTTCCGAGCTTATGTCGTGAAAGCCGTGCCGCTGCCAGAAGCCGGCCGAGCCGTTCACCGCAACCAGCGAGACGCTCGGCAACCGCTCCTTGCCGGCGCGCGCCAGAAGTATGGCGACGGCAAGCGACGCCGCGCCGGTTCCGCGCAATTGCGGCAGCAGCGCAATGTCATGGATGTAGTAGGTGCCGGGCCGGTCGGGCAGTTCGCCCAGCCGGGCATTCAGCGCCGGCGGATCGTTGGCCCGCCACGGATGGCTGAGGACATAGCCGATCACGCCATCGCGGGCCTCGAAAACCAGGCAGCCCGCCGGATAGAGCCGCAGCCGCTCGACGAACACGACGGCGTCTTCCGGAAAATCCGGATGAACCCGTTCCGCCACCGCCAGAACGCCGGGCAAATCCCCGATTCCCATCGGCCGCCATTGTCCTTTGGCTTCGCGGGACAATTCAGGCATAACCGCGCCGAACTCCATTTCTTCCGGTCCTAGTGGTCCGATTCCAACATTTGCATCCCGTTGCCGCGGGCATCCTCGCAAATGTTGGAATCAAAGGACCACTAGCAATTATAGGATTCCAGTGGAGTTTGGGATTTGACATTCGCTTGCCGGGCAAGCACCCAAGTGGGTCGCGAATGCCAAATCCACTCCACTAGTGGTCCGATTCCAACATTTGCATCCCGTTGCAGCGGGCATCTTCGCAAATGGTGGAATCA
>JAGRLZ010000146.1 GCA_020441545.1 Xanthobacteraceae bacterium
CGCGCGGCGCGGTGAAACGCGATTCACGCCATCGTGACTCGCATGATCGCGCGGGCGGAGAATTATAGCGCTGCCCGGTTTCGTCGTCGCAAGGCGCGGGGCCGCTCTCACCTTCGCGCTCATTGAAGCACACGCATAAACCTTCCAAGAGGTGCCAACCCCATGCGCGCCGCCACGCTCGTTACCGCGACATTCGTCGCGCTCTCCTGCACGCCCGCTTTCGCAGCCAACGCCGACCCCAACCCGATCCGCGGCCTGTGGCTGACGACGGACTATCCCGCCTTGCAGATTCGCGCCGGCGAAGCGACCACGCTGCCGCTCACCGTCTACAACTACGGCCTGCCGCCCCAGCGCACCGCGATCAGCATCGTCGACCGCCCACCGGACTGGAAAGCGGAGATCGACGGCGGCGGCAAGCCGGTGTCCGCCACCTTCGTCGATCACGACGGCCATTCCAGCCTCGGTCTCAAGCTGACCGTTCCGGCGGATGCCAAGGCGGGCTCCTACAAGCTGATGCTGCATGCCGACGGCGAGGACGCCAAGTCCGACCTGCCGATCGCGATCAACCTGGTGCCGCCGCTCGCCGCCAAGCTCACGGCGACGCCGAAATTCCCGGTGCTGAAGGGCTCGCCGAAATCCACTTTCAGCTTCAACGTCACCGCCAAGAACGAGAGCGCCTCCGACATGCTGGTGAAGCTCGACGCGCGGGCGCCGGACGGCTTCACCACCACCTTCAAGGAAGGCTACGGTTCGCAGGAGCTGACCAGCATTCCGATCAAGGCCGGCGAGAGCAAGGACCTGTCGGTCGCGATCAGGACGCCGCCGGACATCGCGGCGGGGGCGTATCCGGTGATCGTCTCGCTCGCCGGCGACAAGGCCAAGGCCGACACCAGGCTGACCCTCGACGTCTCGGGCCAGCCGACGCTGGCGCTGTCCGGCAAGGACGGCCGGCTCAGCGGCGAAGCCGTCGCCGGACAGGAAAAGAGCTTTGCGCTGGTGGTGCGCAACACCGGCACCGCCACCGCCACCGGCGTCAAGCTCGCCGCGACGCCGCCGAGCGGCTGGAAGGTGAGCTTCGAGCCGAAGGAGATCGCCTCGCTCCCCGTCGACGGCGAGCAGAAGGTCAGCGCGCTGGTGACGCCGGGGCCGAAGGCGCTCGCCGGCGACTACATGGTGTCGATGCGCGCTTCGGCGAACGGCGCCTCCGACAACGCCCGCTATCGCGTCACCGTCACCACCTCCACGCTGTGGGGCGCGGCCGGCATCGGCGTCATCGGCGCCGCGCTGCTGGTCCTGGTCGGCGCCGTCGGCAGGTTCGGCCGGCGATGAGCGAGCCCGTCATCCGCGCCGAGGCGCTGACCAAGCGGTACGGCACCGCCGTCGCCGTCGACCGCGTCGACCTCAGCATCGAAGCCGGCCGCGTGTTCGGCCTGCTCGGCCCCAACGGCGCCGGCAAGACCACCACCATCCTGATGCTGCTCGGGCTGACCGAGCCGACATCGGGCCGCGCCCGGCTCGCCGGCTTCGATCCGCTGCGCCAGCCGCTCGAGGTCAAGCGCCGCGTCGGCTACATGCCGGACCAGGTCGGATTCTACGACAACCTCTCCGGCATCGCCAACCTGAGCTACACCGCGCGGCTGGCGCGCATCCCGGCGGGCGAGATCGACCGCCGCATCGCCACCGCGCTGGCGCGCGTCGGCCTTGTCGAGGCCGGCCGCAAGGCGGTGCGCACCTATTCGCGCGGCATGCGCCAGCGCCTGGCGATCGCGGAAATCCTGATGAAGCAGGCCAGCGTCGCGATCCTCGACGAGCCGACCGGCGGGCTCGACCCGCAGGCGACGCGCGAATTCCTCGACCTGATCCGCTCGCTGCGCCATGACGGCATGACCATCCTGCTGTCGTCGCACCTGCTCGACCTGGTGCAGTCGGTTTGCGACGAGGTGGCGCTGTTCAACAACGGCCGCATCGGCCTGTCGGGCCGCGTCGACCAGTTGCTGCTCGAGGTGCTCGGCGGCTCGCATGTGATCCGGCTGGAGGCGGCCGGCGACGGGCTCGACCGGACGGTCGCGCGCGTGCCCGGCGTCACCCGCGTCACCCGCGAGGCCAACGGCCTGCGCATCGAGGCGGCCGGAGACCTGCGGCCGCAGATCGCGCGCGCGGTGGTCGAGGCCGGCGGCGCGCTGACCACCATCGCGGCCGGCCATGCCAGCCTCGACGAGGTCTATGCCCGCTATTTCGAGGAGGCGCGCGATGCGGCGTGAAGGCTCGGCGTTAAGCGGCGTCGGCACCGTGATGCTCAAGGAGCTTGCCGACAACCTCACCTCGACGCGGATGCGGCTGCTCGAAGTGCTGATCTTCGTCGCCGGCGCCGGTGCCGCCTATTCCACCATCGGCGCGGTGCGCGAGCAGATCGGGCAATACCCGTTCGTGTTCCTTTTGATCTTCACCAGCGCCCACGCCCCGCTGCCGTCGTTCGTCGCCTTCCTCGGCTTCCTGATCCCGATCGTCGCCATCGCGCTCGGCTTCGACGCGGTGAACAGCGAGTTCAACCGCCGCACCATGAGCCGCATCCTGGCGCAGCCGATCTATCGCGACGCGCTGCTGTTCGGCAAATTCCTCGCCGGCCTCGTTACGCTCGCGGTGGTTCTGTCGGCGCTGTGGCTCCTGGTGATCGGCCTCGGCATCCTGCTGCTCGGCATTCCCCCGAGCACGGAGGAGGTGCTGCGCGGCCTCGCCTTCCTGGTCGCGGCGATCGCCTATGGCGGGGTGTGGCTGGCGCTGGCGATGCTGTTCTCGGTGATCTTCCGCTCGCCCGCCACCGCGGCGCTGGCGGCGCTCGCGGTGTGGCTGATCTTCGCCTTCTTCTGGCAGATGCTGGTGCCGCTGGTCACGGTCGCGATCGCGCCGCCCGATCCGTTCGACCCTTACGCGATGCTGCACAGCATCCATGTCGGCATGGACATCGCGCGGCTGTCGCCGAACACGCTGTTCGCCGAAACCACGCTCGCCTTCCTCAATCCGGCGACCCGCGCGCTCGGCCCGGTGCTCTCGACCCAGATGCAGGGCGCGATTCCCGGCATGCCGCTGTCGCTCGGCGACAGCCTGATGCTGGTGTGGCCGCAGCTCACCGCGCTGCTCGC
>JAGRLZ010000147.1 GCA_020441545.1 Xanthobacteraceae bacterium
CACGTCATTACCGATCCGCGCGAGGCGGATGTCGGCTCGATCCTCGGTTTCGGTTTCGCGCCGTTCACCGGCGGCACGCTGTCCTATATCGACTTCATGGGCACGAAGAACTTCGTCGCGCTGTGCCACAGGCTGGAAGCGAAATACGGCTCGCGCTTCACGCCGCCGAAGCTCCTGGAGGAGATGGCCGCCAACGGCGAGACCTTCTACGGCCGCTTCGCGCCGAAGAAGGCGGCGGCCTGATGCTTCCCCGTCTCCCCGCTTGCGGGGAGGTGGTTGGGATAGGGGCATTTCGAGTCGGTTGCTGCTGAAAAGCGGCGTGATAACGTCCCTGTCGTCGCAGGGACGACGGAAACAACAGGGGCCGGATCATCGATCCGGCCCTTTCTATTCATGTTCGCGCCCCGCGAAAGCCTTACGCCAGCCCTTCCGCCTTCAGCGCCTCCTGCACCTTGGGCCGTGCCGCGACCCGCGCCTTGTAGGCCATCAGGTTCTTGAGGCTTGAGAGGTCGAACTTCATGGCGTCGGCCCAGCGCAGGATGGTGTAGAGATAGCCGTCGGCGACGGTGAAGGTCTTGCCGGTCAGGTAATCCTTGCCCGCGAACTGGCCGTCGAGATAGGCGAACTTGTCCATCAGCCGGCCGCGGAAAAATGCCTTGGCCTCGTCCGCCAGCGTCGGCTGGAACAGCGGGCTGAAGGTCTTGTGCAGTTCGGTGGAGATGAAGTTCAGCCATTCCTGAAGCCGATAGCGTTCCGGCGAGCCGCAGGCCGGCGCGAGGTCGCTGGCCGGCGCCTTGTCGGCGATCAACTGCACGATCACCGGACCTTCGGTGAGGATTTCGCCGCCGTCGAGTTGCAGCGTCGGCACCTGGCCCTTCGGATTGACCTTGAGGAAGTCGCCGCCGTCGGCCAGCGTCTTGGCCCGCAGGTCGACCTTGACGGTCTCATGGGGAATGCCGGCTTCGAGCAGCGCGATATGCGGCGACAGCGAACAGGCGCCGGGCGAATAGTACAGTTTCATCGGACGTCCTCCCGAAAAGGAGACTGGTTATCGTTGAGCCGGTCGATTAAATGCGCGGGCATCGAATAGTCAAGATTGATGCAGGTGCATATATGGTTGTAGGGTCGATTCCGGCACAAGCACGAACGAAGCCATGAAACGCAGACCATCGACAGAAACGACCGGCGCTTGGATTCGCCTGATGCGGGTTCCGGGGCGCGTGCTGAATTGCGTCGAGCAGGACCTGAAGAAGGCCGGTTTTCCGCCGCTGGCCTGGTATGACGCGCTGCTGGAATTGTCGCGCGCGCCGGGCGGCGGGATGCGGCCGGTGGAGCTGGAGAAGCAGATGCTGATCCCGCAATATTCGATGTCGCGGCTGATCGACCGGCTGGTCGAGGAAGGGCTTGCGCTGCGGCGCGAGTGCAAGATGGACAAGCGCGGCCTCTATGTCGAGATCACCGAGGCGGGGCGCGACCTCCAGAAGCGGATGTGGAGTGCCTATTCGTCGGCGATCGAGCGCCATGTCGGTTCGAAACTGTCGGATGCCGATGCGGCGCGGCTGTCCGGCCTGCTCGATCGGCTCGGCTGCTCGTGCGAACAGCCGAGCATGACCCCGTCCCGAGACGTTGCGTCCGTCCGATGAGCGCCTCGCCCCCGATATGCCCCGGCAGCGCCGCTGCCCTTGTTGTTCAACGCGCGCGCATGTCCGCCGCAACCCAGGTCCAGGATCGTCATGGCGCGTGATGTCATCGATACGACGCCGCTCGACTCGTGCGACGAACTCGTCGCCTGGCTCGAGGCGGGCATCAAGCCGAAGTCCGAATTCAGAATCGGCACCGAGCACGAGAAGACGCCGTTCACGCTTCAGGGGCACCAGCCGGTGCCCTATGACGGTCCGCGCGGCATCGGCGCGCTGCTGGAAGGCATGCAGCTCCTGCTCGGCTGGGAGCCGATCATGGAGCAGGGCAGGATCATCGGCATGCATGACGTCACCGGCGGCGGGGCGATCTCGCTCGAGCCGGGAGGGCAGTTCGAACTGTCGGGCGCGCCGCTCGAAACCGTGCATCAGACCCAGGCCGAGCTGATGGCGCATCTGGCGCAGGTGCGCGAGGTCGCCGCCCCCCTCGGCATCGGCTTTCTCGGGCTCGGCATGACGCCGACCTGGTCGCGGGCGCTGATCCCGGTGATGCCCAAGGGCCGCTACAAGATCATGACCGGCTACATGCCCAAGGTCGGCACCTACGGCCTCGACATGATGTATCGCACCTGCACGGTGCAGACCAATCTCGACTTCTCGTCGGAAGCCGACATGGTGAAGAAGTTGCGGGTGTCGCTGGCGCTGCAGCCGGTCGCCACCGCGCTGTTCGCGAATTCGCCGTTCACCGAAGGGCGGCCGAACGGCTTCCTGTCGTTCCGCTCGGAGATCTGGCGCGACACCGACAATGCCCGCGCCGGGATGCTGCCCTGGGCGTTCGAGGACGGCATGGGGTTCGAGCGCTGGGTCGATTACGCGCTCGACGTGCCGATGTATTTCGTCAAGCGCGGCGACGACTATATCGACGTGTCGGGATCGTCGTTCCGCGACTTCTTCGACGGCCGCAACGAAAAGCTCCCGGGCGACCGCCCGACGCTGTCGGACTGGGCCAATCACCTGTCGACGATCTTTCCCGAGGTGCGCCTGAAGCGCTATCTGGAAATGCGCGGCGCCGACGGCGCGCCGTGGGAGCGGCTGCCGGCGCTGTCGGCGTTCTGGGTCGGCCTGCTCTATGACGACGTCAGCCTCGATGCGGCATGGGACATCGCCAGGCACTGGACCGCGGCCGAGCGCCAGGCGTTGCGCGACGACGTGCCGCGGCTCGGCTTCAAGGCCCGCATCAAGGACCGCTATTTGTTCGAGATCGCCAGGGAATGCCTGGCGCTGGCCCATGCCGGCCTGCGCCGGCGCAACCGGGTCGATCATCTGGGACGCGACGAATCGCGCTATCTCGATCCGCTCGACCGGATCATCGAGGCGGGTCGCTCGCCCGCGGAAGAGATGCTGGAGAAGTATCACGGCGCCTGGCGCGGTTCGGTCGATCCGGCCTACGACGAATACGCATTCTAGGCCGGCGCCATGCGGTCGCGGTCCGGCCGCGGCGATTGCCGGTCGCTTCAGGGCCGGTCGTTTCAGGATCGCCGGCTCCGCATCAGCAATTCGTGAGGTCGACCGCGCGTTCATCCGCCATACAGGATTGTGGCGGCTATATGAATGCGGGTGTCCCGCTTGCGCGGCGCGCGCGGGGGGCGTTGTCGTCTGTTTCGCGTCCGGTGCGGGATGCGCGCACGGATTCCCGCTGTGTCGGCATGGGTGTCGGCATGGGTGTCGGCATGGGTGCCGGCGTGGCGGTCCGGAGATTCGCGTTGTTGGAGCCGTGCGTCCATTCAAGCGCGTCCATTCAAGCGCGTTCATTCAGGCGGATGTCCGAGCAGGCGGATCCAAGCCTGAACCGCCCCGGGTCGTGGCGCCGCGCGGGTTCGGGGGTGTGTTGTTCCGGTGTGGAACTTGCCGCGTGCCGGTTCGGGATAGCGAATCTGCGGGTCCGCTCGTTGTGCGGAAGGAAGTCGGGCATGGGGAATGCCGCTGGTCTGTGGAGGTGGTTTGCGGCGCTCATCGTTGCGGCGGTGATCGTGCTGCAGATGCCGGCGGCGGCCCGGGCCCAGGTCAATTTCGACCGCATCGGCGGGGACTATCTGCGCAAGCCGATCCGCTCCGGCGACCCGGCCGAATGCGCGCTGGTCTGCGAGCGCGACAAGCGCTGCCGCTCCTGGACATTCAGCTATCCGACCGGCCGCGAAGGGGCCTATTGCTGGCTCAAGAACACCGTGCCGGCGCGCAGCCGCAGCGACTGCTGCATTTCCGGCGTGCGCGGCGCCGGCGTGCTCGAGCCGCGCGGCCACGGCATGGAATTCTCCATCGACCGGGCGGGCGGCGACTACCGGAGCTTCGAGGCCCGGGGCCACGACGGCGACGACCATTGCAAGGCGGCCTGCGAGGCCGACGGCAAGTGCCGGGCCTGGACCTATACGCGCCCCGGCTATATCGGCCGCGAGGCGCGCTGTTTCCTCAAGAAGGAGGTCAAGCCGCCGCGCCGCCGGCCGGGCTTCATATCCGGCGTGGTGCGGTAGAGCATGTTCCCGAGAAGCGGAAACCGATTTTCGCAGAAAATGATGCTCAAGCAAAAGATAAACGGCTGGTCCGATCCAACTGCGTGGAATCAGACGGCCGCGTCGCTTCAATCCGGATCAGACTTGAGCGCGCGCTTCGAGGCCAGCGCGCGCCATTGCCGCCGCAGCAGCGGCGTCACGGTGGCGCGGTCGGCCGCCGGCAGCCGGATCAGCACGATCGGATAATCGCGGTAGTGATCGGTGAAGAAGAAGAGTGAGGGCCGGCTTTCGACCAGCATGTCGCGTTCGTCCTGCGGCACGCCCGGCATCACCAGCGTCTCGCCGTCCTCCTTCAATCGCGCCAGCAGCTTGTTGCGCACCTTGAGGGCCGGCGTGCCGTAGGATGTGCCGTCCACGACCTCCGGCCAGCGCAGCGCGATTTTGCGGATGTCGTCGAAGGTCACGG
>JAGRLZ010000148.1 GCA_020441545.1 Xanthobacteraceae bacterium
CAAATCCCAAACTCCACTAGAATCCTATAATTGCTAGTGGTCCTTTGATTCCAACATTTGCGAAGATGCCCGCTGCAACGGGATGCAAATGTTGGAATCGGACCACTAGATGAGGCGCCTTCCACCAAGATCATCACGCCTCAGTTCGTGACGCTGTAGACCGGCTTGCCGTCGGCGCCCTTGACCTCCGTGGTCCAGGTCTGCTCGATCGTCTTCACCACGCTGTCCGGCATCGGCACGTAGTCGAGGTCCGCCGCCATGGTGTCGCCGCTCTTGTAGGCCCAGGCGAAGAAGTTCAGCGCCACGGCGGCGTCGGCGGCGACCTTCGGCTGCTTCGGCAGCAGGATGAAGGTGGCCCCCGCGATCGGCCACGCCTTGTCGCCGGCCTCGTCGGTGAGGATCATGTAGAAGCCCGGCGCGTGCGCCCAGTCGGCGCCGGCGGCGGCCGCGGCGATCGTCTCCGGCGAGGCGGCCACCGGCTTGCCGCTCTTGTTGACGAGCCGGGTGGTGGTCAGCTTGTTCTGCTTGGCATAGGCGGTCTCGACGTAGCCGATCGAACCCCGGGTCTGCTTGACGTTGTTGGCGACGCCCTCGTTGCCCTTGGCGCCGATGCCGGCCGGCCATTCCACCGCGGTGCTGTTGCCGACCTTGGACTTCCAGTCGGCAGAGACCTTGGAGAGGTAATTGGTGAAGATGAAGGTGGTGCCCGAGCCGTCCGAGCGATGCACCAGCGCGATCGCCTGCGACGGCAGCTTGGCTTCCGGGTTCAGCTTCCTGATCGCCGCGTCGTCCCAGGTCTTGATCTCGCCGAGATAGATCCTGGCGAGCGTCGGACCGTCGAGCACAAGGTCGCCGCTCTTGACGCCGTCGAGATTGACCACCGGCACGATGCCGCCCATCACGGTCGGGAACTGGATCAGGCCGGCCTTGTCGAGCGCTTCCGGCTTCAGCGGCATATCGGAGGCGCCGAAGGTCACGGTGCGCGCGGTGATCTGCTTGATGCCGCCGCCGGAGCCGATCGACTGGTAGTTGAGGCCGTTGCCGGTCTCCTTCTTATAGGCTTCGGCCCACTTGGCGTAGACCGGATAGGGGAAAGTGGCGCCCGCGCCCGAAATGTCGGCGGCAAAGGCGGAGGTCGACGCGGCCACCAGGCCGGCGGCGACGAGGGTTTTCAGGAATCTCACTGGCTTTCTCCATCGATATGGGGGGACGCCGCAACTGCGAAAGCGCGTCCGCGGGGCTACCTGTAAGGGGCCACAATGGAGCTTTTATAAAGCTTGGATGACACCCGGATGACAGCGAAAAGCGGCTGAAAATGCTCAGCTTTTCGCGTCCGAAAGCGGCTGTGCCCGGGGCAGGCAGGCGGTGAAGGCGGCGCCCTCGCCGAGCGTGCTGTCGATCACGAGCCGCCCGCGGTGGCGGTTGAGGATATGTTTCACCAGCGACAATCCGAGCCCGGTGCCGCCCTGCGCGCGGCTGTCGCCGACGCTGACCCGGTAGAACCGCTCGGTCAGCCGCGGCAGGTGCTCGGGCGGAATGCCGGGGCCGAAATCGCGCACCGTGACGCGGTATTCCGACGCCGGCGCGTCGGCCGCCAGCGACACCTCGACCCGTCCGCCCGAGGCACCGTATTTCAGCGCGTTCTCGATCAGGTTCTCGAACAGCCGCAGCAGCTCCTCGCGGTCGCCGGCGACGATCGCCGCGGCCTGCGGCAGGTCGGTCGCGATGGTGACGCCGCGCTCCTTCGCCAGCACCTCGAGTCCGTCGGCAACCTGACGGATGATCGGCACCAGGTCGATGCGGGTGTCGGGCCGCACATGGGCGGAAAGCTCGACCCGCGACAGCGACAGCAGGTCATCGATCAGCCGCGCCATGCGGGTGGCCTGCGCATGCATGATGCCGAGGAAGCGCTCGCGCGCCCTGGGATCGTCGCGCGCCGGCCCCTGCAGCGTATCGATGAAGCCGGACAGCGCCGCCAGCGGCGTGCGCAGTTCGTGGCTGGCATTGGCGACGAAGTCGGCGCGCATCTCCTCGATCCGGCGCAGCGGCGTCTGATCGTGGAAGCTCATCAGCATGCAGGAGTCCTTGCCGCCGAACGCGGTCGGCACCGGCACCGGCGTGATGGTCAACTCCATCCAGCGCTCGACCGGCGCGCGGTCCTGGACGCTGACGCGGCGCGTCTCCACGGTGGCGATGGCCTCGCGCAGCGCGGTGACGATCTCCGGCGAGCGCAGCGCGAACTGCGCCAGCTCGCCCTTGCGCAGCGCCGGCGCGAGCTGGGCGGCGGCGGCGTTGAGATGGATGACGCGCCCGGCGCGGTCGAGCAGCACGGTCGGATCGGGCACGCCGGAAACGATGGCGGCGACCGCCGGCGCCTCCACCGGGTTCGCGGTCAGGGTCGATGGAACCACGATGTCGACGCCGCGCAGCCGCCACGGCACCAGCGCCGCACAGACGATGCAGGCGAAGGCGATCAGCGCGCGCGGCACCGGCAGGTCGCCGAACACCGCCATGGCCGCCAGCACCAGGCCGGCGACCAGCAGGATCACCGCGGCGTTGCGCAGCCGGTCGGCCCATAGCGACCGGGCCGACGGCGCGCCGTCGTCCAGCTTGCCGGCTTCCAGCTTGGCGGCGATCTCGCGCGCGGCAGTCGGATGGTCAGGCGCCAGTGTCACCGTATTTTCCCGATCGCAGCACGTCCCGTCCGGGGTTCGCGTCGGCGCCGTCGCCGTCCCGGCCCAGCCGCTTCATGCGGGCGCCGATTGTAATCTCGCGAAACGTCAGCAGCATGACAGACAGCACGAAGGGCAGGATATAATAAAGCAGGCGGAACAGCAGCATGCCCGCCAGCAGTTCCTCCTTGTCCATCTGCCACAACCCGACCAGCATGGCGGCGTCGAACACGCCGAGGCCGCCGGGCGAATGGCTGGCGAAGCCGAGCAGGGTGGCGGAGACGAAGATCACCGCGACCACGACGAAGCCGAGATTGGGCTCGTCCGGCACCAGCATGTACATCGCCAGCGCGCAGAAGCCGAGATCGACGATGCCGATGGCGATCTGCAGCAGGGTCAGGCTGCCGCCCGGCAGCAGCACCGTCCACGGCCCGCGGCCGAACTGCCGCGGCGACACCGACACCCAGGCCACGTAGCCCGCAAGGCCGAGCAGGATGGCGAGCGCCGCGGCCCGGTTCAGCCACGGCGGCAACTGATCGATCGCCGCCGCCGCTTCCGGATGATAGGCGACGCCGAGGCCCAGCACGGCGGCATTGCCGAGCCAGAAGGTGAGCCCGGCGATGAAGCAGACCTTGGCGACATCGACGGCGTCGAGCCCCCAGGCCGAATAGATGCGATAGCGCACCGCGCCGCCGGTGAAGGCGCTGGCGCCGACATTGTGCCCGACCGAATAGCTGGTGAAGGCGGCGAGCGCGTTGATCCGATAGGGCACATCGGCGCGGCCGATCGCGCGCACCGCGAACAGGTCGTAGAACGTCAGCGTGAAATAGCCCGCCGCGACCGCGAGCCCGGCCAGCACGATCGCGCGCGGCTCGCTGCGGCCCAGCGCGTCGAGCACCTTGGCAAGATCGATGTTGCGGAGCTGGCGATACAGGATGTAGCAGGCGATCGCGATCACGGTGATGCTGACCAGCACGCCGAGCCGATGCAGGATTTGCTTGTCGCGCAGAAACGAAAGCGCCCTGCGTATGAATTCCTGCATCTCGACCTCGACCCGCGATCCCGCGTCGTCTCCACATGCCCCCGCCGCGACGGCCTTCGGCATCCCGCCGCCGGTTCCGCGACCGATATCCGCCGCCTGCGCCCGCGACGCGCCGCCCGGCGAATGTCAGAATCCGGAGACCGGAATGTGGTAACGGGTTTTGCCGCGCCGGGAAATCCATCCCGGACAAAAAGCCCGCCACCACAAGGCCGCACCCCGCATCCCGTCGTCACGCTTGCGTGACGGCATCCCGGCGTCCCGGGGGCAAATCCGGGGGCAAGATGCCGGACCGCGCGTCACGACGGGCGGGCCTGCCGCGCCATGAAGCGGTCGCGCAGCCACGATCCGATCGCACAGCCCACCAGATAGGCAGCGAACAGCAGGAGTCCAAGGTCGAGCCAGTAGCCGAACCGGCCGGGAACGATGCGCGTCAGCGAGGCCGCGATCAGCGCCGCCACCACCGCCGCGGCGCGCTGCACGGCGGCGCGGGACATCGCGGTATCGTGCTGGACCACCGAGATCCAGCCCATCCCAAGGCCGATCAGCGCGGCCCCCGCGAGCCAGCTCCACAGGAATGTCACCAGGTAGCTCACGACGTCACCTCACCAGAAAATCGATGCGGCGGTTCTTCGCCCGGCCCTGCTCGGTGGCGTTGTCGGCCACCGGCTGGGTGCTGCCATAGCCGACCGCCTTGAAGCGGTCCGCCGGCAGGCCGGCCCTGACGAAGAAATCGACCACCGCCTGGGCCCGCTTTTCCGACAGCGTCTGGTTGGTGGCGTCGTCGCCCTGGTTGTCGGTATGGCCGGCGATCTCGACGCTCGCGGTCGGGCAGCGCAGCGCGGTCTCGGCCAGCCGGTCGAGCAGCCCGGCGGAATCGGAATTGATGGTGGCGCTGCCGGATTCGAAACGAACCTTGCCCTTGCCGAGGATCTCGGTGAACAGCCGCTGGCAGACCGAGGCATCGACCGGCGCCGCCGCCGGCTTCACCGAGACCTCCGCCTTCACGGTCCAGCCCCTGGGCAATTCCTTCGGCAGTTCCTCGCGGATCTGCCTGGCCGCGCCGTTATACAGCGCATCGCCCGACAGCCTGACCTCGCGGTCGGACACCACCAGCGATCCGGTGGACAGCCGCGACAGCGCCCCCAGCGCCTGGATCACCGCCTCGGCAAAGCCGCGCGGCGCGCCGATGCTGGCCTTGAGGTTGTCCACCACCTTCTCGTCGAAGAACTTGCGCTGCGCCGCGGCGGCCAGCACCGCATGTGCGGTATTGTCGGGCACGTAGCCGGTCAAGGTCAGCGCGCCGCCGACCGGATCCTTGTTGGCCTGAAACACGTAAGGCGGCGCCGCGATGGCGTTCTCCGCGACACTGAAACCCTCCGGCAGGTTGCGCAAGGCGGCGGCGATGGCCTCGCGGCCGCCCAGTTCGCGCGCCATGCCGGCGAGGCTGACCGCGCGGTCCGACAGGGTGATCCTGCCTTCCTTCAGGCGCGCCACCTGGTCGAGCAGCAGCAGCACGACATTGTCGAAGCGCTGCGGCGCGCCGCGCGCATAAGCCATGCGGTCGACCACCTCGACGCCGCCGAGATCGCCGCGCGCCGCTTCCATGATCCGCGCCTTGATCGCGGGCAGCGGCACGCCGCCACCCAGCGTCACCCGCACCACGTCGCGCTCGGCGGTCCAGACATAGGGCCTGGCCTCGGCGACCAGGCGGGTCCGGTCGTGGACCATGCGCACGCCCGGCACCGTCTCCACCGACGTCACCGCGCTGCGGCGGCCTTCCTCGGAAAACGCATCGGCGGCAAAGGTGACGTCGCGGCCCACCACCGCGATGCGGGTCTTGTCCAGCACATCGCTCTTGATGGCGTCGCCGACGCCGCGGGCAAGGTCCTGCTCGATCGGAACCGTGCTGAACCACGCCGCCAGTCCCCAAAGCAGCACCAGAGGGATCAGGCCCGGCCACCACTTCCTGCTCCACCTGAAAAGTCCGCGCATCCGCCATCCCGCCGGGTCTTGAAACCACAGACAGAACAAATGCTTGGAAAGCTGTCAATTTGGAAATGCGGCAGGCGCGCGCAAGGCCCATGCCGGGCTGGAAATAACCGTTTGTTCAGCGGCTTTCCGCTACCGTGACGGCCGACACGCGCTTCGTTTCAACCGCGAGACCGTCCAACGCGAGACCGTCCAACCCGTTCGCAAGCGGATTCGCGAATGCGAACCGGACAAGGATCATCGAATCGCGCGGCGCCCGATTTCATACACCGCCGCGACAAGGCCGGAGGCAAGGCCGTCGCGCATTCGAAAAACCTCGAGGGACCATGACGCAGCTTCGCCACACCGTGATCCGCGCCGGCTTCGATGCGCTGGCGCTGAGCGGCGCGCATCGCCTGCTGCAACCATGGCTTGCCGGCGCCGGTACGATCTTCATGCTGCACCACGTGCGCCCGCCGCGCGACGCCGCCTTCCAGCCCAACCGCCATCTCGAGATCACCCCCGATTTCCTGCGCACCGTGCTCGACCACCTGCGCAGGCGCAACATCGACATCGTCACGCTCGACGAGATGCGGCGGCGGCTCGCGGAGGGCGACCTGTCCCGCCGCTTCGCCTGCTTCACCTTCGACGACGGCTATCGCGACAACCGCGACCACGCGCTGCCGGTGATGCGCGCCTACGACGCGCCGTTCACGGTGTTCGTCACCAGCGATTTCGCAAGCCACAGGGGACGGCTGTGGTGGCTGGCGCTGGAGCGCGTGGTCGCCCAAGCCGACATGATCGAAGCCGACACGGTCGAGGCCGATGCGCTCGCGGCAGGCATCGGCGGTACCGCGCTGCGCCTCGACGCCGCGACGCCGGAGGCCAAGCAGGGCGCCTTCGCGCGGCTGCACGATGCCTTGCGCGCGCTGCCCGACGATGCCGCCGTCAACCGCGAGGTCGCCGCGCTGTGCGCGCGCCATGGCGTCGACGCGGATGCGATCAGCCGCGAATTGTGCCTGTCATGGGACGAGGTGAAGGACTTCGCCGCCGACCCGCTGGTGACGATCGGTGCCCACACCCTCACCCACGGCAACCTCGCGCATCAGGACGAGGCCACCGCGCGGCATGAGCTCGCCGCCAGCCGCGCCGACATCGAGGCGGCGCTGCAACGGCCGGTCCGCCACCTCGCCTATCCTTACGGCGACCGCGACGCCGCCGCCGGGCGCGAATTCGCGCTGGCCCGCGCGGCCGGCTTCGACCTGGCGGTCACGACCCGGCCCGGCATGGTGTTCGCGGCCCACGCCGCCCACCTCACCGCGCTGCCGCGGGTGTCGCTCAACGGCCATTTCCAGAGCGAACGCGCCCTGGCGGTACTCGCATCCGGCGCCGCCACCGCGTTGTGGAACGGCCTGCGCCGCCTCGACGTCGCCTGACCCTTCGTGAACTCCGATCCGCCCGAAGCGCCTGCCGAGACAATACGGCGCACATCCGAGCCCCCACACGCGCCCCCGGGATCGCGGCTCCGCGAAAAAAGATGTAGACTATCTACATCTATTTGGCTCAGATGAGTACCATCCCAATCCCTATCAACGCGGATTCCCCCAATGAGCGACACCGTGAACGACACCTGGTTGCCCTCCCTGAAAACCGACACGCCGCAGGCCGGCTTCGAACTGGCGGTGAAACTGTCGCGCGTCGGCGTCAAATACACCCAGCCTTCCGACGCGGTCCGCTCCAGCCTGCGCGCGGCCTACGACCACGACACCACGCAGCTGATCGCGTCCTCCCACGTCATCGCCGTGCATTTCCAGACGGTGGCGGCCGCCAACAATTACTGGCGCTGAGCGGCCGGCATCGCTCGCCTTGACTTGCCTCCCCGGGCAGGGAACAAATCTCCCCTCACCGATGGGAGATGTCATGTTTGAGAATCTGTTTTCGCTCAAGGGCCGGGTCGCGCTGGTGACCGGCGGATCGCGCGGCATCGGCAAGATGATCGCGGCCGGTTTTCTCGCCTACGGCGCATCGAAGGTCTACATCACCGCACGCAAGGCCGGGCCCTGCGAGGAGACGGCGAAGGAGCTGACCGCCGCCTATGACGGCGAGTGCATCGCGCTGCCGATCGACATGTCCACGGTCGAGGGCTGCAACAAGCTCGCCGAGGAGTTCATGAAGCGCGAGCCCAGGCTCGACATCCTCGTCAACAATGCCGGCGCGGCCTGGGGCTCGACCTTCGACGAGTTTCCGGAAGCCGGCTGGGACAAGGTGATGAACCTCAACGTCAAGTCGCTGTTCTTCCTCACCAAGGCGCTGGCGAAGCCGCTGCGCGCGGCGGCGACGAAGGAGAAGCCCGGCAAGGTCATCAACATCGCCTCGGTGGACGGGCTCTCCGTGAACCCGATGGAGACCTATTCCTACCAGGCCAGCAAGGCGGCGGTGATCCACCTGACGCGGCGCATGGCGGCCAAGCTGATCCAGGACAACATCGCGGTGACGGCGATCTGCCCCGGCGCGTTCGCCTCCGACATGAACCGCGCCGCGCGCGACCAGGCCGACCATATCTCGCAATGGATACCGGCCAAGCGCATCGGCAACGACGAGGACATGGCGGGCCTCGCCATCTACCTCGCCTCGCGCGCCGGCGACTACGTGGTCGGCAACGCCATCGCGGTCGATGGCGGCATCGTCTACGCCAATCTCAGCGTGCCGGTGTCGGGAGAGTAGGTGCCGGAGGAATAGGTACCGGGGGAGCAGAAGAACACCCTCGCCGTCATTGCGGGCACCTGGATCAACGCCGCAAGCGCGCTCCCGCGCGTCTTCGACGCGATCCGGTGTTGTCCGGGCACAGGTTCCATGAAGCAATCCGGAAGGCCATCAGGCAGGAGCTGGATCGCTTCGGAACCACCGCTCCTCGCAATGACGGCCGAATGAACGGCCCCGGCCCGCATCACGCCGCGATCTTCACATATTCGAAGTCGCCCGGCTTGTTGTCGATGCCGACCTTGGGGGCCGCGATCCAGCCCGCGAACCGGCCCGGCTCGCTCACCGGCCGCATCAGCGACTCGATGAAGTCGCCGTCGGCCTTCGAGGGCAGGTAGTCGTCGCGCACTTTGGCCCAGTCGGCGTCGTTCAGCAGCACCCCCTTCGGCGTCGCGTTGATGGCCTTGAACTCGCCGATGTCGCGGTGAAACGCGGTGTGCGGCAGCGCGAACCGGAAATCGACGCCGGCCTTCTCGATGATCTTGTTCCAGCGCTCGACGCCCTTGGCGCAGTCACGGGTGTAGTCGTCGCGCAGCCGCATATTGAGCGCGGTCAGCGCCGGCTCGTCCACCATGGCGATGGCGCCGTCGACCAGCTTCGCCACCGGATAGATGTCTCCGGTCAGGCGATGGTCGTCGGCGATCCTGGTTTCCTGGAAACGTCCCTTCAGCCCGGCATTGTAGAAGTTGGCGGCGTTGGTCGAGACTTCCGATCCGAACAGGTCGAGCGACAGCGAATAGTGCAGGTTCATCTTCTTCTGGATGGTCGGCAGGTCGATGACGCCGAGTGCCCGCACCTTGTCGATCTCGCTTGCGTCTTCGATGCCGGCGGCCTTCATCGCCTCGCAGGTCCGCTGCAGCACGCGGCCGACGCCGGTCTCGCCGACGAACATGTGGTGCGCCTCCTCCGTCAGCATGAAGCGGCAGGTGCGCGACAGCGGATCGAAGCCGGACTGCGCCAGGCTTTCGAGCTGCATCTTGCCGTCGCGGTCGGTGAAGAAGGTGAACATGAAGAACGACAGCCAGTCCGGCGTCGCCTCGTTGAAGGCGCCCAGCATGCGCGGGGCGTCCGCGTCGCCGGAGCGGCGGCGCAGCAGGTCGTCGGCCTCCTCGCGGCCGTCGCGGCCGAAATACTTCTGCAGCAGGTACACCATCGCCCACAGGTGGCGGCCTTCCTCGACGTTGACCTGGAACAGGTTGCGCATGTCGTAGAGCGACGGCGCGGTCTTGCCGAGATGGCGCTGCTGCTCGACGGACGCGGGCTCGGTGTCGCCCTGGATCACGACGAGGCGGCGCAGCATGGCGCGGTATTCGCCCGGCACCTCCTGCCACGCCGGCTCGCCCTTGTGCTGGCCGAAATTGACCTTGCGCTCGGCGTCCTGCGGCGCCAGCAGCACGCCCCAGCGATATTCCGGCATCCGCACGTAATCGAACCTGGCCCAGCCCCTGGGATCGACGCCCACCGCGGTGCGCAGGTAGACCAGCGATTCCTGGAAGCCCTCGGGGCCCATGTCGTTCCACCAGTCGAGATAGCCGGGATGCCAGCCCTCCAGCGCCTTCAGCACCTGGCGATCGGAGGCGAGGTCGACATTGTTCGGAATCCGGGTGGTGTAGTCGACGTTCATGATGGTCATGGCATGCTCCTGTTCAGTCCCGTGTCCCGGACGCGATGCTGCGCGAAGCGATGCATCGCGTCCGGGACCGTTTCAAACGCTGTCTTCGTTACGGTCCCGGTTCTGCACCGCATCACGACGTGCCGCGCTGCGCCCGGGACACGCTTTCGGCGGGGCGAATAGCGGGCGGTTTCGGGCGTCATTGCCGGACTTGATCCGGCAATCCATCATTCCTGAAAGACGGATGCCCGGGTCGAGCCCGGGCATGACGGCCCCGATAAAACGACCTCGCTCTACGCGCCACGTCCTACTCGCTATTCACTCCCCTCATACCCTCGTCATGTCGAACTGCGCACGCTCGCCGGTGCCGTAGCGGCGCAGAGCGCCGGTCTCGCCGACCGCGTTGGGGCGTTGGAAGATCCAGTTCTGCCACGCCGTCAGCCGCGCGAAGATTTTCGATTCCATGGTCTCCGGCCCGACGAAGCGCAGGTTGGCCTCCATGCCGGTGAGCGCGTCGGGCGAGAAGCTGGTGCGCTCCTCGAAGAACACCCGCACCTCGTCGTCCCAGTCGATGTCGTCGAGCGCGAAGGTGACGAGGCCCAGTTCCTCGGCCGCTTCGGCATCGAGCGCTTCGCCGATCTTGTCCCTCGCGCCGTCGAGCTGCGCGGCATCGGCCTGGAAGCGCGACTCGAGCCGGGTCAACCCGTGGCTCATCGGATAGGGGCCGAAGTTCGCGGCCGTCAGCGCGATCGCCGGCGGCGGCCGGTTGTCGCCGTCGCGCGAGCCGATCAGCATGTAGGCGCGGTCGGCGGCGAACACGAGTTCGGCCAGCGTGCCGGCGAAGCAGGAGCCGGGCTCCACCAGCGTCACCAGCGTACGCGAGGTGACGTCGATGCGCTTCAACACCCGCTTCCAGAAATGCCGGATCTCGTTGACCAGCCAGTGGTCCCCGTTGGCCTCGAGAAAATCGTCATGGGCCATCACCGTCGCGCCATCGCCGTGCGACTTGAACACCAGCATCGCGATCCCGGGTTCGTTGATGCGCAGGTGCAGGATGGCGTCGTCGAGTTCGCGCGCCACCTGCAACGGCCAGAAGCCCGCGCCTTGCGCCGCGAGCCCGGCGATATCGGCCGGCGGCGGCGCCTCGGGCGCGGTGATGGTGAGGGTGGCGATGCGCTGGCCGCGATCGATCTCGACGTTGACGAAGCCATAACGCACGCCGCCGTCGTCGAAGCTGCGCGTCAGCGGCGTCAGCGCGACACCGTTGCCGTCGCCGTCGCCGTTGCGTCGCGAGGTTGCGGCCAGCGCCCTGGCGCGCTCGGCGACGCGGGCCTCGAGCCTGCTGTTCGGCGCGATCTCGTCGACCAGCCGCCACTGCACGGCGCGCTTTCCCTTGATGCCCTCCTCGATGGTGCAGAAATAGTCGGCGCGGTCGCGGCGCACCTTGCGCTTGTCGACCACGCGGGTCAGCCCGCCGGTGCCGGGCAGCACCGCCAGCAGCGGCACTTCCGGAAGCGCCACCGCCGCGGCGCCGTCATCGGCCATGATGATGTGGTCGGTGGCGAGCGCAAGCTCGTAGCCGCCGCCGGCCGCGGTGCCGTTGACGACACAGATGTATGCCTGCCCCGAATTGGCGCTTGCATCCTCGATGCCGTTGCGGGTCTCGTTGGTGAACTTGCAGAAATTGACCTTGTGCGCATGGGAGGCGCCGGCCAGCATGCGGATGTTGGCGCCGGAGCAGAACACGCGGTTCTTGCCCGAGCGCACCACCACGACCTTCACCCGCGGATGCTCGAAGCGCAGTCGCTGCACCGCGTCCGCAAGCTCGATATCGACGCCGAGGTCGTAGGAATTGAGCTTGAGCTGATAGCCTTCGAACAGGCCGGCATTCTCGTCGACATCCATGGTGAGCGTGGCGACCGCGCCGTCGACATGGAGCTTCCAGTGCCGGTAGCGGCTCGGGTCGGTCTGGAAATCGATCCGCGCGGCGCCGTTCGCGAGCGCCCGGTCTTCACCGGCCATGGGCCACCCTGTGCTGACATGCATGGTCTCAGGAAAATGAATAATAATGCATGTTATTGGAAGCGTCCAGCTTACGCCGCCGGAAGACTGCATTTTGTTTCATGTTTCCGGCCCGAGCGGAAAGGCGACGAGCCGCGTCGGCGCCGCCATGGAATCGCCGCCGGCTTGCCGCAACGCATTCGCAAGCGCCGCCGCGGGGAACAGATCGGCGAAGCCGCTCCCGGCTCCGGCCGGCCGCCGCAGCCGCAATTCGTCGAGCCCGGCCAGCGCCTCGCCGAACAGCCGCGCCGCCGCGGTCGGCCGCGCCATCCGCAGTTTCAGGTTGCCATTGGCGACCTGGATGCAGGCGCGCAGCAGGATGCGCTCGCGCCCGCCCTGCGGCGCGGCCGCCCACACCGCCTCGAGGACATCGTGGCACTCCCAGAAGAAGCCGGCGTTGTTGAGCGCAAGCCCGTAGCGCAGCGCCGGATGCCGCGGCGGCACCGCGCCATCGAAACGCGCCGGCACCAGCGCCTTCACCGGCGCGAGGCGTTCGCGGTCGGCCTGAAGCGTTTCGCCGGGCACGAACGCCCAGCCCGGAAGCAGGAAGCCCGCCGACGACAGCGGCGGCGATGCGGGCGCGGGAGTCGTCCGGCCATCTCCCGGCTTGCGCGTCATGCCACGCGCGGCATGCCTTCATGCATGCGCAGGATGCGGTTGGCGAAGTCCGACAGCGCCGCCAGCGTCACGCCCGGCGCCTCGCGATGCGGCGAATGGCCGGCGGTCGCGATGGTGGTGACATCGACCGGGCAATAGCATTCCTCCTGCGCGATCTCGACCTGGCGCATGGTGCCGTACTGGTCGGCCGCGCCCTGCAGGATCGCCACCGGCACGCGGACGTAAGCCAGCGAGTCCGAGATATCCCAGTCGCGGAAGCGCGGATCGAGCCACGCCGCGTTCCAGCCGTAGAAGGCGTTGTCGACATCCTTGTGCCAGCGCGCCAGCTTCTCCCGCAGGCCACCGCTTTCGTAAGTCTGCCTGATCGCCGCGATCGACCGCACCGAGACATCCTCGACGACGAAATGCGGCGCGATCAGCGCGATGCCGCGGATGCGGTGATCCTGGATGCCGCCGGCATAGATCGCCGCGATCGAGGCGCCGTCGGAATGGCCGAGCAGGATGCCGCGCCGGAAGCCGATCGCATCCAGCACTTTCGGCAGCACATCGAGCGCCTCGACATGCATGTAGTCGGGCTGGCGCGGCAATCGCGCCGGGCTCGACGCGCCATAGCCCGCGCGCGAATAGACGAACACGCCGGCGCCGGTCGTCTCCGCCAGCTTGTCGGGAAAGTCGCTCCACAGGTCGACCGAGCCGAGTCCTTCATGCAGCATGACGATGGTCGGCGCGTCGCCGGGCGCGGGCCCGATCATGCGATATTCGAGTTCGCTGTCGCCGATGCTGAGAACGCCGGAGGGCTTCAGGCTCGTCATGTCGCTCCTCTCGCCTGGTTGTCACGCCGCAAGGTTGTCACGTCGCAAGGCTGTCACGTCACAAGGCTGTCACGTCACAAGGTTGTCACGTCGCAAGGCTGTCACGCCGCGCGAGCGGCAAGCCAACAAACATTGGCAACTGCCGCACCCATGCCTGACTTTATCCCCCGTCCTTGCGGGATATTATCAAACCCGCGTCATCAGGCGAGTTGGTTGTCGCGCAACTTGAAGCGCTGGATCTTGCCGGTGGCGGTTTTCGGCAGCGCCTCGACCACCTCGATCCAGCGCGGATACTTCCACGGGCCCACCGCCTGCTTGACATGCTCCTTCAAGGCGTCGTGCAGCCCTGCCTGCGATGCGCCCGGCTTCAGCACCACGAAGGCTTTCGGCTTCAGCAGTCCCTCGCCATCGGCTTCCGGCACCACGGCGGCCTCGAGGATCGCGGGATGGGTGATGAGCGCGCTCTCCACCTCGAACGGCGACACCCAGATGCCCGACACCTTGAACATGTCGTCGGCGCGGCCGCAATAGGTGTAGCGCCCCTCGGCATCGCGCACATACTTGTCGCCGGTGCGGGTCCAGTGGCCGGCGAAGGTCGTGCGGCTCTTGCTGCGCTGGTTCCAGTAGCCCTCCGCGGCCGACGGCGCGTTGACCAGCAGTTCGCCGACCTCGCCATCGGCGACATCGGCGCCGTTCTCGTCGACCAGCCGCACCTCGTAGCCCGGCACCGGGCGTCCCGAGGTGCCGTATTTCACGTCGCCCGGCGCGTTGGACAGGAAGATATGCAGCAGTTCGGTGGAGCCGACACCATCGAGGATGTCGACGCCGAACCGCTGCCGCCAGGTCCTGCCGACCGATTCCGGCAACGCCTCACCGGCCGAGATGCAGAGGCGCAGCCGCGCACCGCCGCCAGCGTCACGAAGCGTCTCGTCGTTCAGCATCGCCGCAAACAAGGTCGGCACGCCGAAGAAGAGGGTCGGATGATAGCGCTGCATCAGTTCGAACATGCGCGCCGGCGTCGGCCGCTCGGCATTGAGCACCGTGCTGGCACCGACCGCCATCGGAAACGTCAGCGCATTGCCGAGGCCGTAGGCGAAGAACAGCTTCGCCGCCGACAGAGCGAGGTCGTCCTCGCGGATGCCGAGCACCTGCCTGGCGTAAGTGTCGGCGGTCGCGGCAAGATTGGAATGCAGGTGGCGCACACCCTTCGGCATCCCGGTCGATCCCGACGAATAGAGCCAGAACGCGGGCTCCTCGGCATAGGTCGCGACCGTGGCGAAGCTGTCGCCCTCCCGCGCCAGTTCGTCGGCGAAGTTCGCCTGGTCCCGCACCTTGCCGCCGACGATCACGACACGGTCGAGGTCGGCCATGCGGCCCGCGACATTGCGCAAGGCCGGCCACAAAGCGTCCGAGACGAACAGCACGCGCGCCCGGCAATCGGCGAGGATATAGGCGTACTGCTCCGGCGTGAGCATCGTGTTGAGCGGCACCGGCACCACGCCGGCGCGCATCGCGCCAAGAAACATCACGGGAAAATCCACGGTGTCGAGCATGATCATGGCGACACGCTCCTCGCGCCGCACGCCAAGGCGGCGCAGCAGGTTGGCGGCCTTCCGGCTCCGCCGCTGCAACTCGCCATAGGTCAGCTCAGACTCGGTATCGGTGAAGGCGAGCTTGTCGCCGCGCCCTTCCGCGACATTGCGGTCGAGCAGCCAGGTCACCGCGTTGTAGGACTCCGGCAGCCCGGTCATGGCCGGCCCTCGACCCCCGTGATGAACACACGGCCCGCAACGGAAGCAAGCCTCGCGACAAAAGCACCCGTGGCAGCAACGAGAGAGATCACGGCCTCCTCCCGGTCGGATTGTTCTGAATTATATTTCACATCAAGTCACCTGCCGCGCTTGCTGTCAATCTTCCCCGGCATTATGTTTCCAGTTCGCATGTGCGAAGCCAAACCTGAATCGAGCGAAGTCCGAATCGACACGTCTGCGGCGGGATATGCGAAAAGGCGGGGATGACAGACTCATCGGATTCCGAAGACCGTTTCCTTGAAGAACTCGGTCAGCGCGTGCGCACCATGCGCGCCCTGCGTGGCATGTCGCGCAAGGTTCTCGCCAAAGTCTCCGGCATCTCGGAGCGCTACATCGCCCAGCTCGAAAGCGGCAAAGGCAACGTCTCGATCGTGCTGCTGCGCCGCGTCGCCAACGCCACGGGCGCGCATCTCGAAGACCTGGTCCCCTCCGGCGCGCCCGCGCCGGAATGGCCGGTGATCCGCGACCTGCTGCGCAAGGCATCGCCGCGGCAGATCGCCCACGCCAAGGACGTGCTGGCCGGACAGGGCGGCAATGGCGGATCGCCGCGGCAGCCGGCGCCGCTCGCCGGCATCGCGCTGATCGGCCTGCGCGGCGCCGGCAAATCGACGCTCGGCCGCAAGCTCGCCGGGCAGATCGGCTGGAGCTTTGTCGAACTGAACAAGGAGATCGAGCGGCAGAACGGCCTGTCGGTCGCCGAAATCATCGCGCTCTACGGCCAGGAGGGCTTCCGGCGCATGGAGCAGGCGGCGCTCGGGCAATTGCTGGCGCGCCACGAGCCGATGGTGCTGGCGACCGGCGGCGGCATCGTCTCCGAGCCCCTCACCTTCGACCTCATCCTGTCGTCGTTCCATACCGTCTGGCTGAAGGCCGAGCCGGAAGAACACATGGCGCGGGTGCGCCGCCAGGGCGACCTGCGACCGATGGCCGACGATCGCTCGGCGATGGCCGAGCTGCGCACCATCCTGTTGAGCCGCGAGCCGCTCTATGCGCGCGCCGCCGCCGTGGTCGATACCGCAGGGCAGACCGTCGATGCCGCCGCCGCCCGACTGTTGAGCGCCGTCGCGCCGGTGCTGTCGCCGGAGTCGGGCGCCTTCCATCCGCGCGTCGTCGCGTCGTGAGCACAATGCGGGCGCACGATTCGGGCGTCAGGTTCCCGTCATCGCGGATGATCGGGGCGTCCATGCCCCCAACCGCATTCCCCAGAACGTTTTCGAGCGAAGTGGAGGCCGGTTCGCGTCAAGAAAACGCGTTGGAACAAGGGCATGGAGTCCCGTTCCGATAGAATCGGAACGGAAATGGCTCCGGCGCATGATCCCGAAAAGCGGAAACCCGGCTTTCGCAAGAAGATCATGCGTGAACATAAAGATCGGCGGCGGGTCCGATTCAACGTGAGCGGATCGGACCCCGGATGAAATTCATCGCCTCAAACGCCGAGATGACGCTCCAGCAACTCCGGCCGGGACGTGAGATCGCCGGGCGCGCCGTCGAACATCACGGCGCCTTTCGCCAGCAACACCACGCGGTCGACGATCTTCGCCAGGCTGCGAAAATCCTTGTCGACGACGATGGTGGCGATGCCCTCGCCGCGGATCACGCCCAGCGTGGTCCAGATGTCCCGCGCCACCAGCGGCGCCAGCCCCTCGGTCGCTTCATCGATCAGGATCAGGTCGGGATTGGTCATCAGCGCCCGGCCGATGGTCAGCATCTGCTGCTCGCCGCCGGACAATTGATGGCCGCCGTTGTTGCGGCGCTGATGCAGGCGCGGAAACAGTTCGAAGATGCGCGCGAGCGTCCAGGTACGGCGGCCGTCGGAGCCCGGCCGCGCCGCCATGGTCAGGTTCTCGGTCACCGACAGCGAAGCGAAGATGCCGCGCCCTTCCGGCACCAGCGCAAGCCCGGCCCGGGCGATGGTCTCCGGCGCGGCGCGGCGAATGTCGCGGCCGGCGAAGCTGACCTCGCCGCGACAATCCGGCACCAGCCCCATCAGCGCGCGCAGCAGCGTCGTCTTGCCCATGCCGTTGCGGCCGATCAGCGCCACCTGCTCGCCGCGGGCCACCGCGATATCGACGCCGTGCAAAATCCGGCTCGCGCCGTAAAACGCATCGAGACCGGAAACCTCAAGCAGCACATTCATGCGTCCGCCCCATGGTCGCCGAGATAGGCCGCGCGCACCGCCGGATGCATCCGCACCTCCTGCGGCGGGCCGCTGGCGATGACGCGGCCGTCATGCATCACCGTGAGCCGGTCGGCGAGCGCGAACACCGCATCCATGTCGTGCTCGACGATCAGCACCGCGCGGCCCTGCTTCAGCGACGCGATCAGCGCGATGATGCCGCGCGCCTCCGCCTGCCCCATGCCGGCCAGCGGCTCATCGAGCAGGACGATGCGCGGATCGGTGGCGAGCACCATGGCGATCTCGAGCTGACGCTGCTCGCCATGGCTGAGCGCCTCGGCGATCACCGCCTCGCGACCGGCAAGCCCCACCCGGGCGATCGCCTCCGCCGCGCGCGCCCGCACCGCCGCATCCGATCCGACGCCGCCGAACATCCGCAGCCGGTGCGGCGAGCGCGCCTGCGCCGCGAGGCGGACATTCTCGTGCACCGTGAACTTCGGAAAAATCGTGGTCTTCTGATAGGCGCGGCCGAGGCCGGCGCGGGCGCGGCGGTCCGGCGCAAGGCGGGTGATGTCGGCATCGCCCAGCATGATGCGACCGGCATTGGCGAACAGTTCGCCCGACAGCAAATTGATGAGGGTCGACTTGCCGGCGCCGTTGGGCCCGATGACCGCATGGACCTCGCCGACATGCACGTCCACCGACACGCCGGAGACGGCGCGCAAGCCGCCGAAGTGCTTGTCGAGCGCCGTCGCGCTCAGCGCCACCTCAGACATGCAAGCTCTCAGACATGGTTGGTCTCAGACATGGTTGGCCTCCGCCGGCACCCGGGCCGGCCTGGTCGCGGCGTCCCCGGTAGCGCCGAAGATCAGCGGCCACAGCTGCCGCACGCCGTTCGGCATCGACAGCACGATGAGGATGACGATCAGCCCCTCGGCCAGCTTCCAGTAATCGGTGGACGCCTTCAGCACCTCCTCCAGCCCGATCAGCACCAGCGCGCCAACCAGCGGTCCGGTGACCGAGCGCAGGCCGCCGATCAGCACCATCACCAGCACCGTCGCCGACAGGTGCCAGCCGAGCATCTCCGGCGCGACAAAGCCGAACTGGGCGGTCGCGAAATAGCCGGCGACGCCCGCGATCGCGCCCGAGATCGCGAAGGCGGTCAGGCGGATGCGATAGACCGGAAAGCCCAGCGAGCGCGCCCGCCGCTCGTTGTCGCGGGCGGCAGCCAGCGCATGGCCGAACGGCGATCGCAACAGCACGGTGAGCAGCACGATGGTGGCGATCAGGAGGGCCAGCACGACATAGTAGAACGCGAGCGGCGAGGCGAGGTCGAGCAGCCGGTGGCCGGCGATCGCGATCTCCGGCTTGGCATTGACATAGGTGCCGTCCGAACCGCCGGCGATATCGGTGTCGTGGAACAGGAAGAACATCATCTCGCCGAAGGCGAGCGTGACCATGATGAAATAGGCGCCGCGGGTGCGCAGCGCCAGCGCACCGATCACCAGCGCGACGAAACCCGACGCCGCGGCCGCGACCGGCAGCGTCAACACCAGCGAGGCCGGATCGTAGCCGGGCGACATCAGCGCCAGCACGTAGCCGGCGAGGCCGAAGAACGCGGCATGGCAGATGCTGACCATGCCGCCGTGGCCGACCGCGAGGTTCAGCGCCATCGCCAGCATGCCCATGATGAACGCCTTGCCGATGAACTGCACGTAATAGGTCGAGACCCCGAACGGCAGCGCGGCCGCGATGGCCAGCAGCACGAGCGGAACGAGCCATCGCGGCATCATCGCTCACACCTCCCGCCGCCCGAGGATGCCGTTCGGCCGCCACAGCAGCACCGCCGCCATCAGCACATAGATCAGCACGCTCGAGACGCTCGGAAAGAACACCTTGCCGAAGGTGTCGGTGAGGCCGATCAGCAGCGCGCCGATGGCGGCCCCCGCCACCGAACCGATGCCGCCGAGCACCACCACCACGAAGGACAGGATCAGCATGCCGTCGCCCATGCCGGGGAAGACGGTGGAGACCGGCGCGACGACGATGCCGCCAAGGGCGGCGAGCGCAATGCCGACGGCGAACACGTAGCGGTTGACGACATCGAACCTGATACCGAGCACGCGCGTCATCTCGCGGTTCTCGGCGCCGGCGCGCACGATCATGCCGATCCGGGTGCGGGTGACGACGAGGAAGATCAGCGCGGCGACGACCAGGCAGAACGCGCAGATCGCCAGCCGGTACACCGGATAGGACAGGTTGTCGGTGAGCTGGAACGAGCCCGCGAGCCACGCCGGCGGCGCGACCGAATGCACATCCTTGCCGAACAGGATTTCGCGCGCCTCGTCAATGGACAGGATCAGGCCGAACGACAGCAGCACCTGGGCCAGGTGGTCGCGGCCGTAGAGCCGGCGGATAAAGACGGTCTCCAGCAACAGCCCGACGACGAAAGCGATCGCCACGCCGCCTGCCATCGCCAGCGCGAAGCTGCCGGTATATGTCGCGATCCAGTAGGCGAGATAGGCACCGAGCATATAGAACGCGCCATGGGCGAGATTGATGACGCCGAGGATGCCGAACACCAGCGTCAGGCCGCTGGCGACGAGGAACAGCACCATTCCGTACTGGACGGCGTTCAGCAACTGCACGCCGAAGGTGACGAGGTCCATTGCAATTCCCGGTGACGCGATCGAGGCTGCCGTCATGGCCGGGCTTGTCCCGGCCATGACGGCTTCACTTACATGACGCCTTCACTTAAACGATTGCCAAGAAGAAAGACATGGATGCCCGGGACACAGGCGACCGAAGCATCGCCGTTCTTCGAACGGCCATGCCCGGGCATTCCGCCGCGAAGTCGCCGTTACGTCAGCTTGCAGCCGCGCGCCGGGTCGTCGACATCCTTCTGGGCGATGGCGACCATCTCGTTGCGGCCGTTGCGCACTTCCCGCAAATAGATGTTCTGGATCGGATTGTGCGCCTTGTTGAAGCTCAGCGGTCCGCGCGGGCTGTCGATCTTCGCCGCGCCCATCGCCGCGATCATCTTGTCGCGCTGCTTGACGTCGCCGCCGGCCGCCGCCATGCCGACCTCGAGCAGGGCGGCCGCGTCATAGCCCTGCACCGCATAGATGTCGCCGACATGGCCGGTCTTGTCCTTGAACGCCTTGAGGAAGGCGATATTGGCCGGATTGTCGAGGTTGTCGGCATAATGCAGCGTCGTCTTGATGCCGTTGGCGGCCGCGCCTTGCGCGGCCAATGTGCCGTCGGTGAGGAAGCCGGCGCCGTAGAGCGGAATGCTCTTGTCGAGCCCGGCCGCGGCATAGTCCTTGACGAACTTCACCGCGCCGCCGCCGGCGAAGAAGGCGTGCACGGCATCCGGCTTGATCTGCGCGATGCGGGTGATGAGCGCCTGGAATTCGACCTCAGGGAACGGCAGCGTCAGGTTCTCGACCACGTTGCCGCCCGCCTTGGCAAAACCTTCCTTGAAGGCCACCATCTGCTCGATGCCGGCGGCATATTTCCAGGTGATGGTGGCGACGTTCCTGTGGCCCGCATCGAACATCACCTTGCCCATCGGATAGTTCGGCTGCCAGTTCGAGAACGAGGAGCGGAAGACGTTCGGCGCGCAGGCCGGACCCGTGGCGTCATTGGCGCCGGCATTGGGAATGATGAGAAGCGTCCCGGTGTCGCGCGCCACCTTGACCATCGCCATCGCCACGCCGGAATGCACGGTGCCGACGACCACGTCGACCTTCTCGCGGCCGACCAGGCGGTTCATGTTGTCGGTTGCGGCCGCCGGCTTGGACTCGTCATCGACCTGCACGAAAGCGATCTCGCGGCCGCCGAGCTTGCCGCCCTTCCGTTCGACATAGAGCCGGAAGCCGTCGTCGATGAATTTGCCGAGCCGGGCATAGGTGCCGGTATAGGGCAGCATCAGGCCCACCTTCAGCGGCGCGTTCTGCGCAATCGCCGGCGCGCGCAGGCCAGGGGCCACGGCGAGCGTCGCGGCCCCCGCGGCACCCGTCAGCAAGGTCCGGCGGCTGATCGGCGGCATCGAACGGTTGGTCATCGGCAATCCTCCCTCTGTGATCGTGTCGATCGCGAACTTTTTTGCTTTGTATTTGTACAGGATTTTCGCGGGCGGCGGCGGCCGCAGCCGGCTTCCGGCCGCGATTGATTTTAACCCGGCAATATTTCCAGGCATCCGGAGCCATTCGCCCCGCATCGTCCGCCTGCGGACCAGGCAGCATAATTTGCCGCATTGAACCAAGGCAAGAAATATAATTCCTGTTGCTGCGATGCAGCCACCGCACCAGAGTCGGCCGGGGAGCGGGACCATCGGGGATACTGTATTGACCAACCGAATCTTTCTCGCCGGCGCCACCGGCGCGATCGGCCAGCGGCTGGTGCCGCTGCTGCGGAACGCCGGCCATCAGGTGACCGGCACCACGCGCTCGGCGGCAAAGACCGACCGGCTTCGCGCGCTGGGCGCCGAGCCGGTGGTGATCGACGCCTTCGACGCCGACGGACTGCTGGCGGCGGTCGCGGCCGCCAGCCCCGATGTCGTCATCCATCAGCTGACCGACCTGCCACCGAGGCTTGAGCCGGAGCTGATGGCGGCGGCGCTGCCGCGCAACGCGCGCATCCGCGACGAAGGAACACGCAACCTGGTGCGTGCCGCGCGGGCCGCCGGTGCAAGGCGCCTGATCGCGCAAAGCATCGCCTGGATCCATGCGCCCGGCCCGACGCCCCATGCCGAGGACGACCCGCTGACGACCGCGCCGGATGGCAGCTCCGGCGTCACCATCGCCGGCGTCGTCGCGCTCGAGCGCCAGACACTGCAATCGCCGCCGCTCGAAGGAATCGTGTTGCGCTACGGCCAGCTCTACGGCCCCGGCGCCAGCAGGCCGGACCGCCACGGCGACCTGCCGCTGCATGTCGACGCCGCGGCCTATGCCGCGCTGCTCGCGATCGATCATGGTACGCCCGGCATCTACAACGTCGCCGAACCGAACGGCATCGTGGCGACCGGCAAGGCGCGGCAGGAGCTGGGGTGGGATGCCAATTTCAGGCTGCCGGCCGGCCCGGGCAAGCCCTGACGCAGACTTACGGATTGGCGCGCTCGAACTGGCGCAGCAGCCGGTTGCCGCGCGCCACCGCCGAATCGAGCGCCTCCCGCGCCGATTTCTTGCCGCTGAAGGCGTGCTCGAGCTCCTCGTCGATCACCTCGCGGATCAGCACGAACGAGCCCAGCCGCAGACCCTTCGAGTTCTCGGTCGGCGGCTTCAAGGTCATCTGTTCGATCGAGATCGCCGTGCCGGGATGCCGGTCGTAGAAGCCCTGCGCGCGCGTCAGGTCGAAGGCGGCCTGGGTGATCGGCAGGTATCCGGTATTCTGGTGCCAGGCAGCCTGCACCTCCGGCTTCGACAGATAAGCGAAGAACCGGGCGACGCCCTTGTATTCCTCGTTCGGGCGTCCGTGCAGCACCCACAGCGTCGCGCCGCCGATGATGCTGTTCTGCGGCGCGCCAGGAACGTCCGGCCAGTACGGCAGCAGCCCATAGCCGACCTCGAACCTGGCGTTGGCCAGGATATCGGCGCGGGTGGCCGACGATCCGATGAAGATGCCGCATTCGCCCTTCTGGAATCGCGGCTCCGCCGCGGTCCCGCGGCCGCTGTAGTCGAACACCCTGGTTTTCTGCCATTCGGCGAGTTGCGCGATGTGGCGCACCATCACCGGGTTGTTGATGGTCAATCCGGCATCCAGCCCGCCGAAGCCGTTGGCGCGGGTGGCGATCGGCAGGTTGTGATAGGCCGAGAAATTCTCGACATGGACCCAGGACGGCCACGCCGTGGTGAAGCCGCAGGCCGCCCCCGCATTGCGCAGCCTGGCCGCGGCGGTCCCGACATCCTGCCAGGTCCGGGGCGCGACATCGGGATCGAGGCCGGCGGCCTTGAACATGGTCTTGTTGTAATAAAGAATCGGCGTCGAGGCATTGAACGGGAACGACAGCATGTTGCCGTCGACATCGGTGTAATAGCCGGTGATCGCGGGCAGATAGGCTTGCGGCGAGAACGGCACGGCCTCGTCGCGCATCAATTCGAACACCGGATAGGTGGCGCCCTTCGCCGCCATCATGGTGGCGGTGGCGATCTCGTTGACCTGCACGATGGCGGGCTGGCCGCGCGAGCGGAAGGCGAAGATCGCCGCCATCACGGTCTGATTGTAGTTGCCTTTGTAAGCGGGCACGATGCGGTAGTCGGGCTGGGAAGCGTTGAAGTCGGCCGCCAGCTTCTCGAGCTGCCGGCCGAGTTCGCCGGACATCGCGTGCCACCAGGCGATATCCGTCGCCGCCGCCGCCGGCGCGATGGCCGCCGCGAAACAGGCGGCGGCTCCGATCACGGCCGCCGCTATTCTCCCGAAGGCCAGCTTTCGCACGATCCGACCACCGTTCCGTCTGGTTTCAGCCCCGCCGCTTCGCGTCCGCACCGGACGCACCTCATAAATGGCAAAATTCCATGAGGCAATGGGTGCCGGGGCCGATGATCCTTCGGTCGGATGGCTCCGTTCGCCTGGTCTGGTAGAGTGGCCTTGAACCTATTCCCGCAATCCTCGACATCATCATATGGGACGTTCGTCTGGAGTATATTGCGCCGCACCGTCAGGGCTCCCGGCGGCGGGCGCGATCGCGCGCGACGCAGCGCATCGTGACGCGACGGGTGGCGCGACAGTGAGGACCCGCACGGCCGGCCTGCGTCGCGATCCCTTGCCTCAGCCTCGCGCTCCCGGGCCGGACCATCCCGTTCACGCCAGGCAAGGGCATCATGTCCGTCGATACGATTGATACGGCGGCCGCCCTCCCTCCCGCTCCGGCGGAAGGCTCCGTGCCCCATCTGGTCGAGAAGAGCCGCAGCGGCATCGTCGGCCTGGTTCGCGCCATTCCGATCCGCTGGCGCATCCTCTCCATCGCGGCGCTGAACTCCGCAGTGGTCCTGGTGCTCGCCGGGCTGATCTGGAGCGGCGCCGCCGTGCTGCGATCGGCCTGGGAAGACGTCCGGCAGGTTCGCGAATCCGACAAGATCCTGGCCGTGCTGGAAAGCGAGACCAGCCGGCTGCAGAACCTGATCCACCGCTACATCAACCAGCCCAGCCCCGAGCAGTTCGCCGAAATCCTGCTGCTGCGGGAAGCCGTCCTCAGCACGCTGTCGACCCGCGCCTCGACCGATCCGATGCTGTCGGGGTCGGTGGACGAGCTCGAACGGGTCACCGAACGCTTCCTCAACGGCTTCGGCGAGTTGCGCGGGCTGCAGGCCAGGATCACCAAGACCTATGAGGGAGAAGTCCTGAAGCCGGCCCGCGAGATGGCCGGGCTCTATTCCATCCTCGAGGGCGCCAGCGGACGGCGCGACACCGCGATCTGGCCGTCGCTCGAAAAATCCCGCGAGGCGTTCACCGCGACGCTGGTGGCGGCCAACTCCTTCTACCTGTCGCAGAACTCCGCCTCGGCCGATGAGGCCCGGCGCAACACCGAGACGATCGAGCAGACCGTGCCGGTGATGTACGGCCTCGCCGACAACGACCTGCAGCGCATCGCGCTCGAGAAGCTGAAAACCAGCGCGACCGCGCTGCGCGGCGGCATGGCCAACCTGTCCGGATTGCTGGCCGCCCGCAGCAACCTGCTGCGCAACTCGGTCGACGCCAGCCAGGCCGAGACCATCGGCGCGATCGACGACCTGTCGGTCAAGATGCGCAAGCGCGAGCAACAGGCCCAGACCACCTTCGATCATACCTTGAAGGACATTTCGCGAAAGGTGCTGCTGATCGCGGTGATCTTCCTCGGCGTCATCGTCTCCGCCGGCATCATCATCGCGCTCAGCATCCGCCTGCCGCTGCGGCAGATCGTCGCCTCGATGCACGCCATCATGTCCGGCGACTACGATCGCCACGTGCAGGGCACCGAGGCCCGCGACGAGGTCGGCGCCATGGCCCGCGCCGTGGAGGTGTTCCGCAAGAACGCGATCGCCAAGCGCCAGGCCGAGGACGACCTGCGGACGTCCAAGGAAAAGGCCGAAGCCGCCCTGGTCGAACTCAGCGAGACCCAGAAGAACCTGATCGATTCCGAGCGGCTCGCCGCGTTGGGTGGCCTGGTGGCCGGTGTCGCCCACGAGGTCAACAACCCGATCGGCATCAGCCTGACGGTGGCCTCCAGCCTGGCGCGGCGCTCCGACCAGTTCGAGACCGACCTCAAGGCCGGCACGGCGCTGCGCCGCTCGCAGCTCGACGACTTCGTCGGCGCCAGCCGCGACGCGGCGCGGCAGCTCGTCGCCAACCTCTTGCGCGCGGCCGAGCTGATCCAGTCGTTCAAGCAGGTGGCGGTCGACCGCTCCCATGCCGAGCGCCGCCAGTTCAATCTCGAAGAAGCCACCGACCAGATCATCGCCAGCCTGCGCCCGGTGCTGAAAAAGGCGCCGATCGAGATTTCCGTCGACGTTCCCGCCGACCTTTTCATCGACGGCTATCCGGGATCCTACGGCCAGATCCTGACCAATCTGTTCCTCAATGCCGCCAACCATGCGTTCCCGGCCGGACAGCCCGGAACGATCACCATCACCGCGCGCCCCGCACGCGACGACACCGTCGAGATCGTTTTCGCCGACAACGGCACCGGCATGACGCCCGACGTGCAGCGCCAGGCTTTCGACCCCTTCTTCACCACGCGCCGCAACGACGGCGGCACCGGGCTGGGCCTGCATATCGTCTACAACCTGGTCACCCAGCAGCTCAACGGCCAGATGATGCTGGACTCCGAACCCGGGCAAGGAACGACTTTCCGCATCGTGATGCCGCGGGTAATCTCGCGGGATCTTCCCCAGATCGATTTGACCAGCGAGACCGCTTCATGGCCGACCAGGACGATGTCCTCCACCTGATCGAAGACACCGAGCCCGACACCAAGCGTCCGGCGGCGCGGAAATGGAAGGTCGCAGTCATCGACGACGATCACGCCGTGCATGAGGGCACGCGCTTCGCGCTGAGCGACTACAGCCTGAACGGCCAGGCGCTGGACATCCTGTCGGCCTATTCCGCGGCCGAGGGCCGCGAGCTGATGCGCCAGCATCCCGACATCGCCGCCGTGCTGCTCGACGTCATCATGGAAACCGACGACGCCGGCCTCGAGCTCGTGCAGTTCATCCGCAACGAATTGAAGAACGAAACCGTCCGCATCATCCTGCGCACCGGACAGCCCGGCCAGGCGCCGGAACGCCGCGTGATCGTCGACTACGACATCAACGACTACAAGGCCAAGACCGAGCTGACCGCCGACAAGCTGTTCACCTCGCTGACCGCGGCGCTGCGCAGCTACCAGCAGCTCGAGCGCATGGTGCAGACCCGGCGCGGCCTCGAGATCATCATCGACGCCGCCTCCACGCTGTACGATTTCCGCTCGATGCAGCGGCTGGCCGAGGGCGTGCTGACCCAGATCGCCTCGCTGCTCAACGTCGACTGCGCCGGCATCCTGGTGCTGCGCGACGGCGGCGTGATCGACGACGACTTCGCGGTGCTGGCCGGCTCCGGCTGCTACAGCCGCTTCATCGGCGAGGCCGGCTCGCGCGACCTCGACAACGACCTGCGCCTGATGGTCGAGGATGCGTTTCGCCGCCGCCAGCACGAATTCGCCGACAACCGCACCGTGCTCTACATCCGCACCGGCAGCGGCCGCGAGGTGGTGGTGCTGCTGCAGGCCGAATATCCGCTCACCGAAACCGACCGCGCCCTGGTCGAGATCTTCGGCGGCCGGCTGTCGATCGCGTTCGACAACGTCATCCTGTACCAGCAGCTCAACGCCGCCAACACCCAGCTCGAGGAGCGGGTGGCGCAGCGCACCCGCGCCCTGATGCTGGCGAACCGGCGCCTGTCGGCACAGTGGCTGCGGCTACAACGCGCCAACGGCTTCAAGAACGAGATTCTCGGCACCGTCGCGCACGACCTCAAGAATCCCCTGAGCGTCATTCTCGGCCGCACCGAGATGCTGACCGAGCTCATCAGCACCGACGCCTCGCGCGAAAGCGTCAATGCCCAGGTCGCCCATATCCGCGACGCGACCCGGCGCCTGACCACGATGGTCGACCACCTGATCTCGGACGCCATGGCGGATGCCTTCGACATCACGATCCGCCGCGAGCCCGTCGACATGGGCGCGCTGGTCAACGAAGTGGTCGAGGTCAACCGCCTTTCGGCCGCCAACAAGCAGCAGGCGATCGAGGTGTCGTCGCCCAGCGAACACATCGCGATGTGCGATGCCGACCGGATGCGCGAGGCGATCGACAACCTGGTCAGCAACGCCATCAAGTACAGCCCGATCGGCGGCACCATCGCGTTGTCGGTCGGGGACGATCCCGATGGAACCCGGATTCGCGTCACCGACCAGGGCGCCGGCCTTTCGCCCGAGGATCTCGGGCGGCTGTTCGGCCGGTTCCAGCGGCTGTCGGCAAAGCCCACCGCCGGGGAAAGCTCGACCGGCTTGGGCTTGTCGATCGTTAAGCGTATTGTTGATATGCATGGTGGCACGATCACCGCCGACAGCGCGGGACCGGGACGGGGCGCAACCTTCACCATCATGCTTCCAGCAACTGCCGCAACGTAGAGAATGAATCAGGGCCAGCACATCATCATTGTCGACGACGAAGCCCCGGCCCGCGAGATGGTCGGTGACTACCTGCGCATGCACGGCTTCGCCGTGACGCTGTGCGACGGCGGCGGCAGCCTGCGCCAGGCGATCGCGGACGGCGCGCCCGATCTCGTGGTGCTCGACCTCAACATGCCGGAAGAGGACGGCCTGTCGATCATCCGCGACCTCAAGGCGCGCACCGACGTCCCGATCATCATGCTGACCGCGACGGCAAGCCCGATCGATCGCGTGGTCGGCCTGGAACTGGGCGCGGACGACTACATCGCCAAGCCCTGCGAGCTGCGCGAACTGATGGCCCGGATCCGCTCGGTGCTGCGCCGCGCCGCACCTCAGAAAATGTCGCCCGCCGCAGCCGCGGCCGCCCCTGCGAAAGAGGATACCCGCGTGCGGTTCGGCACCAAGTGGCTCGATCTCGAAGCCCAGGCGCTGCGCGACGACGACGACAACGAGCACCCGCTGACCGCCTCGGAATTCGGGCTTCTGAAGGTGTTCGCCGCCAATCCGAAGCGGGTGCTGTCCCGCGAGCGGCTGCTCGAGCTTGCCAATGCCCGCGACAGCGAGGCATTCGACCGCGCCGTCGACCTCCGGATCATGCGAATCCGCCGCAAGATCGAGCCCGATCCCACGAAACCCTCGGTGATCCGGACCATCCGGGGCGGCGGCTATTTGTTCTCGCCGGCCAGCGAGAAAGCCTGATCCGGGCATTTGAAGCCCGATCCCGGTATTTATGTCGGGTTTTTACCCGATCGGGCCGCCGAATGTTTCGTCCCACCCGATGGGACGAAACAAAACTCGCCGGCGACGAAACCATTTTTGGATCGCATGCAGATTGTTTGAAACAGCGGCTGATTAACCTGCGTTCATCAACACCGCAGCAAAGCGGGTGGCAGGGGAGCCGGTCATGCACAATATCGTCGCCATCAACGCCGCAGCACGTCAAAGCCTTATCGCCGCGCAGGCCACGTCGGACGAGATGCTGCTGGAAAGCGTCGCGGACGGCAGCAAGGCCGCCATGCACATCCTTTATGCGCGGCACCACGTCCGCGTCTATCGCTTCATCCTGCGCATGGTGCGCGACGCCGCAACCGCCGAAGACCTCGTCAGCCAGGTGTTCCTGGACGTGTGGCGGACCGCCGGCCAGTTCGAGGGCCGCTCGCAGCCGTCCACCTGGCTGTTGTCGATCGCGCGCTTCAAGGCGCTGACCGCGCTGCGCCAGCGCCGTCACGAGGACATCGACCAGGATAACGTCCTCGAGATCGCCGACAGCGCCGATACCCCGGAAGCCGCGCTCGAGCGGACCAAGACCAGCGACATCCTGCGCGCCTGCATCGCCAGGCTCTCGCCCGCGCATCAGGAAATCATCCACCTCGTCTACTACCACGAGAAGTCGGTGGAGGAGGCCGGCGAGATCATCGGCATTCCGCAGAGCACGGTGAAGACCCGCATGTTCTATGCCCGCAAGCACCTCGCCGAACTGCTCAGGCGGGCCGGCATCGAGACCATGGCGGCCTGACGTCAATGTGATCCGGATCACATCCGGATCACGCCGGCGCTGCCATTCTTCGCGACATCAACACCGCCCGCACCGCACCGGCCCACACCGAACCAGCCCAGACGGAACCAGTTCATGAACGCGCTCAGCCCCAAGCTCTTCGTCGTCCCGTTCGGCGCCCTCTGCGTCCTGATGCTGCTGGCCTTCAACCAGGCGCCGGCCACCGCGGAACGCAACGCGACCGCGACGAACAGCCGCCAGCCGGTCATCGACTGCGGCCGGGCGACGACCAGGGCCTGCACGGTCGCCGCACGCGAACTGCACCGCACCTGAACCAACCTCCGATCGACCTCCCCAACCTCCGATCGACCCGGCCGGGATGCCCCCCCGCCGGGTCGAACTGCCTGGAGGTTGCGGTTAATAGATACCGTTCAGGCGCGCGAGGGCCGCCGCGCCATGATGAGCACGGCCGCGCCCAGTTCCAGCACGATGCAGAAGCCGAACGGCAGGGTGTAGCTTCCCGACAGGTCGCGCAGCACGCCGACGACGCCGGGGCCGAACGAATAGAAGATCTGGCTGACCGCCGTAATCAGGCTGACGAGAATCCCGAACGCCCGCGGATCGAACTCGCGCTGCACGATCAGCGCCGGCAGGGTGATGAGGTTGCCGACCGAGAAGCCGAACACCGCGCAGGCGAGGAAGATCACCGCCTCGTTGCGGGACAGGATCAGGATACCGAGTGCCAGCGCCTGGCTCGCGAACGACACCGCCGACGTCAGCCGCTGGTCGAGCCGGTCGATCACCGCCGACAACAACAGCCGCCCCACCACCGCCATGGCGGTCAACAGCGACACCGCCATCGCCGCATGTTCCCGCCCCAGCACCGGGTCAAGGAACGCGATCAGGTGCACGATGAGGCCGACCTGGGCGAACAGCGCCAGCGCAAACGCGACCGTCAATGCCAGGAACGCGGCATCGCGCAAGGCGGCGGCGCGGATGCGCGAGGCGGATACTTCCGCCACGCCGTGCGCGGCGCCGGCCGCCGGATCGCGCCGGGGCGGCCGGCCGACGAACAGCAGCAGCACCGGGACCAGCAGCAGCATCACGGTCGCGGCCGCCACGATCATCGCACCGGAAAAGCCGAACTGGCCGATCGCACCGACCAGCAGCGGCACGCCGACGATGCCGCCGCAACTGGCGCCGTTCAGCGCCAGGCTGATCGCCATGCCCCGCCGCCGGTCGAACCACATACCGAGCGTATTGGTGATGGCGCCGAGGCTGGTGCCGGCCCAGCCGCAGGCGAGCAGCATGTTGACGGCATAAAGCTGCCACACGGCATGGATCTGCCCCAGCAGGATCGTCGCCAGCCCGAGGCAGGCCACGCCGGCGATCAGGCAGTTGCGGGCGCCGAACACCCGCATCGCGTCGCTGATGAAGGCAACCAGCAAGGCGCCGGTGAGATAGAACACCGTGGTCGCGGCCGAAATCCACGATGCCGGCCAGCCGTGAACGCGGCGCAGCTCGGCGAGGTAGACGCTCTGGCCGTAGAAGCCGAGGCCCCAGCCGACGGTGGCGACCAGGAAGCAGACCGCGACGATGCGCCAGCCGACATAGCGGATCGAGCTTTCGTCGATGGTGTGGGGATCGGCGGTCGTCATGGTGTCCCGGACAGGTTGATCGCCGCAGCCGGACGCAAGGGCAGGGCCGTCGCTGCAAGCCTGCGAAGAGGATGAGAATAGCGGAATGCCGACAGGGACAGTTCGGTCCGGATCGAAGGATGCGCGGGCATCGGGCCGGTGCGATCAGGCCGGGCGGGACGGCTGATAGAAGAAGCGCTCGCGGGCGATCCGGTCGCCGCGCCAGTCCTGCCAGGCGACCTCGTCGACCCGATGCACCTTGCCGTCGTGGTCGGTCAGTTCGAAGATCCAGTGGATCGCGACGCGGTCGCCTTCGCGCACCGACGCGACCGCCCTTGAGGAGACGCTCCTCATGCGCGCAAGGATACCGCGCTCATGGGCCACCAGGTTGTCGCGTCCGGTTCGCGGCGGCGCCGCGTTCTCCTGCATGCTGGCGTCCTCGGTGTAATAGCGCTCGATGGCGCCGGCATGGTCGCCGCTTTCAACGGCGCTGATGAACGCATCGAGACGTTCCCGTGTCGGCATGGGTGCCCTCCGTGATCGACCCCGGTCAGAGCGCGGGCGCGCCGCGCCGGCGCAGCCGCGACGCGACCACCAGCGCGATCAACCCGATCGCGACCGGAGGATAGACCACCAGATTGACCACCGACCACCCGAAATCCGCCAGCAGCTGGCCGGACAGGAACGAGCCGACGGTCATGGTGCCGAACACCAGGAAATCGTTGAACGCCTGCACCTTGTTGCGTTCGAGCGCAGTGTGGGTTTCCAGCACCAGGGCCGAGGCGCCGACGAAGCTCAGGTTCCAGCCGAGGCCCAGCACGACCAGCCCGGCCCAGAAATGATGCGTGGTGATGCCGCTGAGGCCGATGGTCGCCGCGAACGCCTCCAGCAACAGGCCGGCCGCGACGACGGTCGGCGCGCCGAGCCGGGCGATCAGCAAGCCGGTGAAGAAGCTCGGCCCGTACATCGCCACGATGTGCCATTGAATGCCGGTATTCGATGCCGTCAGCGGCAGCCCGCACAGCTTCATCGCCAGCGGCGCCGAGGTCATTACCAGGTTCATCATCGAATACGACACCACGCCGCACACCGCCGCCGCGACGAAGCGCGGCTGCCGCGCGATCACGAACAGCGGGCGACCGCCATCGCGGGCTTTCGGCGGCGGCGGCGCATCGACGCCGGCCACCACCGCCATCGCGATCAGGGCCACGCCGGCCTGGGCCAGGAAGCTGACCGCGAACAGATAGGGCGGCCAGAAGTCCATCGTCCACTGCACCAGTTGCGGACCGAGCACGCCGGCGAAGATGCCGCCGGCCATCACCCAGGACACCGCCTTGGGGCTGAAGGCGGGACTGGCGCCGTCGGCCGCGGCGAAGCGGTAGGACTGCGCGACCGCGCCATACCATCCGCCGATGAAGGTGGCGACGCAGAACAGCGCGAACGACCCCTTCAGGATCGCCAGCGCCGCCAGCAGGCCGGTGACCACGCCGCATCCGGTGCCGATGATGAAGGCGACGCGACGGCCATGGCGGCGCGCGATCATGCCGGTCGGCAGCGTTCCCAGCGCGAGCCCGACCACATAGACGGACAGCGGCACGGTGGCGAGCGCCATGCTCGGCGCCAGCGTCGCGCCGACGATCGCGCCGGTGGCAAAGATGACGGCGGAGTTGGCGCCGCCCAGCGCCTGCGCGATCGCGAGCCGCACGACGTTGCTTCGCGCCCGCGCATCATCGGTGATTTCGTGGCTTGTCGCTTCTACCATGATGCGGCGACATGACCCGAATGCGGAACCGGAATCAACACACGCCAGCGAAGATCAGCCCGGCATTTTCAGTCCAGCAGGCGCGGCGCGGCCCGCAGCAGCGCCTCGGCCTCGTCCGCCAGGCGCTGCACCGCAGCGCCTGCCGCCTCGTCGCGGCGAACCAGATCGATGCCCTCGCCGACGATCACCGCCGCGGTCTCCACGTCGCCCTCGGCCGCGGCTTGCAGATAGCGCGGCTTCTCGACGGCGGCACTGTGCCGGAGAGCATCGAGATCGGCGTTCCACCGCGCGATGAACGGATTCCTCAGGGTGCGGATATTCCACTGCCCCGGCCAGTCGATGCCGCGCGCCACGTCGATCACCGAACTGCGCAAGGTATCGTCGCCACTCGCCGCCAGCGCCGCCTGCTTGGCCCTGGGATGCGCCAGCGATTCGCGGCTGGGATAGAACAGCGAGCCGCACAGCACGCCCGACGCGCCGAGCATCAGGGCGGCGGCCAGCCCCCGGCCGTCGGCGATTCCGCCAGCCGCCACCACCGGCACCCCGGCCCCGACCGCATCGACAACCGCCGGCACCAAAGGCAGCGTCGCCCGCGTGCTGCCATGGCCGCCGGCCTCGGCGCCCTGGGCAACGATGACATCGGCGCCGTCGCTCACCGCCTTGCGGGCCTGCGCCAGGGTCTGCACCTGCGCGATCAGCGGAATGCCGGCCTGCTTGATCCGTGGCGCAAGATCGTCGATGTCGCCGAAGGAGAGGAACATCGCCCCGGGACGATGCGCCAGCGCCAGATCGAGCAGGTCGGGGTTCTTGCGCAGCGACCAGGTGATGAAGCCGACGCCGACCGGCGCGTTGCCCGCTTCGAGCAGTTGCCGGGCGAGCCAGTCCCGCTCGCCGTAGCCGCCGCCGATCACGCCGAGGCCGCCGGCATGGCTGACCGCCGACGCCAGCGCGCCGCCGGCGACGCCGGCCATCGGCGCCAGCAGGATCGGATGCGTGATGCCGAGCAGATCGGTGAGTGCGGTCTTGATGGTCATGGCGGCCTTCGGATTGCTGTACGCCGGATCACACGCAAGATGCATCCGACCCCGAGGCCGCGTTTAGACCGTTTCGCGCCGCGCGAAAACAACAATCAGGTTGTTGGCGGGCATCTCGATCACATCGCCAAGCGACAGGCCGTGCGCGGACGCCGTGCGCGCGACCTCCTCGAGATCGCGCACGCCCCACGCCGGATCGCCGTTGCGCAGGCTGGTATCGAACACCGCATTGCTCAGCGCGGTGTGCCGGCCGTCACGCTTGAAGGGACCGTACAGGAACAGCCGCCCACCCGGCTGCAGCAGGCGCGCGGCGCCAGCGAGCAGTCCTTCGGCGACGGCCCATGGCGCGATGTGGATGACGTTGGCACAGAACACCGCGCAGACCTGCTCCGGGCCGCCTTGCGCGCGGGCGTCATCAGGCCATGACGGCGAGGACAGGTCGAGGCGCATGGGCGCGTGGACATTCGCAAGCCCCGCCTTCGCGCGCCAGGCCGCGATGCTGCGCAGGTGCGCCTCGTTGGCGTCGCTCGGCCACCACTGGATTTCACGCGCCGCCTGCGCGAACGCGACGACATGCTGTCCGGTGCCGCTGCCGGCCTCCAGCACATCGCCGCGGCAGCCCTTCAGGAAGCCCGACAGCACGGACCAGATCGCATCGTGATTGCGGTGGAAGGCCGCCGCATCGAGGCGTCCGTCCGGCTCGACCGGCCGGCCATCCTTGCCGAATTCGACGACGTAGTCGGCCATGCTCAACCACCGTCCGATTCGAGAGCGCAACGAACGCCTGCATCATTGCGCCGCGTCATTTCCTGCCGGCTCCGAACTGCGATCCGGTGACCGGCGCGGCCGCCGCCACAGCCCGAGACGTCACTTCAGGTCTCCGCAATAGATGTCCTTGAGCACCTGCAACACGCACAGCGCGCGCTCGTCGGCAACGCGGTAATGCAAGGTCTGGGAATCGCGCCTGAAGCTGACGAGGCCATCGGCCCGCAGCCTGGCGAGATGCTGCGACAGCGCCGACTGGCTCAGGCCGACGACGTCGACGATCTCGCCGACCGTCATCTCGCCGCGCGCCGTCAGGAGGCAAAGTATCAGGAGACGGTTTTCGTTCCCGAGCAGCTTGAGCAGCGCCGCCGCCTCGCCCGCCTGCGATGCCAGCAGATCCAGGGCGGCAGCATCCGATGCCCGCGCCTTGATCGATCGCGTCTTGATCGGTCGCGTCTTGGTGGACCGCATGCTGGCGCGCCGCCCCCCGACGCTCTTGAGCGGATGTTTGGCGGCGGATTTCGCTGCGACTGGCATGATCCCTCAACTCGATGGCCTGGATGGGCGGCGCGACGACCCGCTTCGGGTTCCCTGATATCACATCCGCATTAGTTTAGCGTTGACTAAATTAGCGCACGACGATACTGCTTGGCATCAGGCAATCAATGCGGCCGTGCGCCGCAGAAAAACCAAGCGGCCGCAAGCCGCGGGAGCCGAGGAAACGTGCGATCTCCGTTCCGGCGCAACACATTGCGGCGCGCGATGGCCGCGAGATCGCAACGCGGTGATGCCGCCGACGCGGCGCTGGGCCGCCGCTCGGTTCTCGGCCTCGGCGCCGCCCTGACCGGCAGCCTCGCCCTCGGGCGCGACGCCTTTGCCGAGCAAACCGACGCCGCGCCGCCTTCGGATGCACCATGGTCGCAATCGCTCGGCGCCGGCGTGGTCGATCGCCCTTACGGCCGACCGGCCGCTTTCGAGGCCGGCGTGATCCGCCGCAACGTGCCGTGGCTGACCGCCGGCACGGAATCCTCGATCAGCTTCTCGCCGCTGCAAAGCCTCAACGGCATCATCACGCCCAACGGCCTGTTCTTCGAGCGCTACCATGCCGGCCGCCCGGACGTCGATCCGGCCCGGCACCGGCTGATGATCCACGGCATGGTCGAGCGGCCGCTGCTGCTGACCATGCCGGACATCATGCGCTTCCCCTCGGTGTCGCGCATCCATTTCATCGAATGCCCGGCCAATGGCGGCATGGAGTGGCGCGCCGCGCAGCTCAACTCGCTGCAGTTCACCCACGGCATGGTCAGTTGCGCGGAATGGACCGGCGTCAGGCTTTCGACGCTGATCGAGGAGGTCGGCGTCAGGAAGGAGGCGACGTGGGCAATGGTCGAAGGCGCCGACGGCGCCCACATGAACCGCAGCCTGCCGCTGGAGAAATGCCTTGACGACTGCCTGGTCGTCTATGCCCAGAACGGCGAGGCGCTGCGTCCGGAACAGGGCTATCCCCTGCGCCTCGTGGTGCCGGGCTGGGAAGGCAATGTCAGCATCAAGTGGCTGCGCCGCATCAAGCTCGGCGACAAGCCGTGGTTCTCGCGCGAGGAAACCGCGAAATATACCGACCTGATGCCGGACGGCACCTCGCGCGGCTTCACCTGGCTGATCGACGCCAAGTCGGTCATCACCTTCCCCTGCCCCGAGAAGCCGCTGAACGGCCCCGGCCTTTATGAAATCCGCGGCCTGGCCTGGACCGGCAACGGCAAGGTGACGCGCGTCGACGTGTCGGTCGATGGCGGCGCCAACTGGACGACCGCGCAACTGCACGCGCCGGTGCTGTCGAAGGCGCTGACGCGGTTCTCGTTGCCGTGGCGATGGGACGGCAAGCCGGCGCTGCTGGAATCCCGCGTCACCGATGAAACCGGCTACGTGCAGCCGACCATCACGCAACTGCGCGCGAAGCGCGGCACCAACTCGATCTACCACAACAATGCGATCCAGACCTGGCAGGTCAAGGCCGACGGGAGCGTGTTCGATGTCCAGTTGGGCTGATCGCGTGCCGGCCGTCGCGATGGCGATGCTTCTTGCGGCCGCGACCGCGCGCGCCGCCGGGCCCGGCCACTTTGGTTACGGCACGGTGCCGACGCCGGAACAGATCGCCGGCTGGGATATCGACGTGCGCGGCAGCGACGGCGCCGGCCTGCCGCCCGGCAAAGGCGGCGTGTCCAGGGGCGAGGTGGTGTTCGCCAACCAGTGCGCCGCCTGTCACGGCACCTTCGGCGAAGGCGAGGGCCGTTTCCCCAAGCTCGCCGGCGGCCAGGGCACGCTGACCGACGACCGCCCCGAGCCCACCGTCGGCAGCTACTGGCCGTTCGCGCCGACGCTGTTCGACTACATTAACCGCGCCATGCCGATGCCGACGCCGCATACACTTTCGTCGGATGACGTTTATGCATTGACGGCCTATATTCTGAACCTGAATAATATCGTTCCGAATGATTTCGTCGCCGACCGGGACAGCCTGCCGAACGTCAGGATGCCCAATCGCGGCAATTTCATCTGGACCGATCCGAGACCCGACACCAAGGCGGCCGCCTGCATGAGCGCCTGCGTCGATCCCGCCACGATCACGATCACGTCGACAGCCGAGGGCAAGGATTTGACGCCGCGCACCACCGGCCCGCTCGACGACATGCAACCGAAATGATTCGCCATCCGCAGCGATTTGCAGAAGTGATTTGCAACGGAACAGATTCACGGCTGAAACATCCGACGCCAGGCATGCACGCGAAACGACGAACACCCGCCGCCGAGAAACATCACAGGAAACGCCCGTGACCATGGCCTCTTTCAGAATTTCCGGGAAGACGAAACGCCGCCGCGCGGCCGGACTGATCGTTCCGCTGGTGCTGCTCGGCACGCTGGCGACGTTGCACGGCGCTTCGGCCGGATCGGCCGCCACCGAGGGCCAGAAACTCGCCTTCGACCGCAGCAAGGGCAACTGCCTGACCTGTCATGAGATCAAGGGCGGCACGCTGGCCGGCAGCATCGGCCCGGCGCTCACCGGCATCAAATCGAAATACCCCGACCGCAACGAGCTGGTTGCGATCGTCAGCGACGAAACCAAGCGCAATCCGCAGACCGTGATGCCGCCATTCGGCAGGAACCACATCCTGACCGAAAAGGAGATCAATGCGGTGGTCGATTTTCTGCAGACGCTGTGACGCATGATGCGCCGCCGCG
>JAGRLZ010000149.1 GCA_020441545.1 Xanthobacteraceae bacterium
ATCGACGAGCAGGTCCATTCGCTGCTGATGAAGCGCGGCGACATCATCGATCGCCTGATCGCGGTGAAGCAGACCCAGGAGGTCGGCTCGGCGTTCCGCCCGGCGCGCGAGGCCGACATGATGCGGCGGCTGGTGCAGCGCCATCGCGGCATCCTGCCGCTCGATACGGTGGAAAGCATCTGGCGGGTCATCATCGCGACCTTCACCTATGTGCAGGCGCCGTTCTCGGTCCATGCCGACCTGTCGGCCGGCGAATCGGCGATGCGCGATTCCGCCCGCTTCCATTTCGGCTTCACCGTGCCGTTCGTGTCGCACTTCGATCCGTCCGCGGCGGTCGAGGCGGTGGCCCGCTCGAAGGGCGATCTCGCCCTGCTGTCGGCGACCGCCAACCGCACGCCGTGGTGGCTCGAGCTCGAAGCCGAGGGGGCGCCCAAGATCATCGCGCGGCTGCCGTTCATCGAGCGCGCCGACCATCCGGCCGCGCTGCCGGTGTTCGTGGTCTCGCGCGTCGCCGACAGCGCCATGGTGACCGAGGTGGAAATGTGGAGCGTGCGCGTGGCCGGCTGGAACGCCGAGATCGCCCGCGCGCTGTCGCCGCTGGCCGAGACCATCGCCGTTTCGGACAGCGCCTTCGACGGCGCCGCGCTGCTGGTATCGGTCAGCACCGCCGCGACCAGCCTCGACAAGGTCACGTCCGCCCTGGTCGCGGCCGGCGCCTCGGTGCGCTCGACGGCCCTCGTCGGCAGCCATGCGACGCGCTATACGGTGCCCGACGCGCGACCAAAGTCCGGCGCGTCGTAACCGCGCCGACCATTCCGGAGCCAAAGATGTCCCGTCCCGTGCCGAATCCCGGCATCCTCGATATTGCACCCTACACCCCCGGCAAGAGTCCGGTGCCGGTGCCGGGCCAGAAGGTGTTCAAGCTGTCCGCCAACGAGACGCCGTTCGGCCCCTCGCCGCGCGCCAGGGAGGCTTTCGCGGCATCGGCCGCCCATCTCGAGGACTATCCGGAAGGCTCCGCGCGGGTGCTGCGCGACGCGATCGGCCGCGCCTACGGGCTCGATCCGGACCGCATCGTCTGCGGCGCCGGCTCCGACGAGATCCTCAACCTGCTCGCGCACGCCTATCTGCAGCCCGGCGACGAGGCGATCTCGACCACGCACGGCTTCCTGGTTTATCCGATCGCGACGCTGGCGAACGGCGCCAAGAACGTGGTCGCGCCCGAAACCGACTTCACGGCGGATGTCGATGCGATCCTCGCCCGTGTCACGCCGCGCACCAGGCTGGTCTGGCTCGCCAACCCGAACAATCCGACCGGCACCTACCTGCCGTTCGACGAGGTCAAGCGGCTGCGCGCCGGCCTGCCCGCGCATGTGGTGCTGGTGCTGGACGCCGCCTATTCCGACTTCGTCTCGCGCAACGACTACGAGATCGGCATCGAGCTGGTGGCGACCACCGAGAACACGGTGATGACCCACACCTTCTCCAAGATTCACGGCCTTGCCGCGCTGCGCATCGGCTGGATGTTCGGACCGGCGAATATTGTCGATGCAATCAACCGCATCCGCGGGCCGTTCAACGTCTCGACGCCGGCAATGGTCGCTGCCGCGGCGGCGATCGCCGATGCCGATCACGTCCGGATGTCGCGCGAGCACAACGAGAAATGGCGCGACTGGATGACCGACGAGCTGACCCGGCTCGGCCTCACGGTGACGCCGAGCGTGGGGAACTTCATCCTGATCCACTTCCCGACCACCGGGGGCAAGACCTCGGCCGACGCCGATGCATTTCTCACCCAACGCGGCCTGGTGCTGCGCGCGCTGAACAACTACGGCCTGCCCCACGCGCTGCGGATGACGATCGGCACCGAGGAGGCCAACGTGCTGGTGCGCGACGCCTTGCGCGATTTCATGGCGCGGCCATGAACGCTGCACCGCTGTTTTCCCGCATCGCGCTGATCGGCTTCGGACTGATCGGCGGCTCGATCGCACGCGGCGCGCGCGCGCAAGGGCTCGCCGGCGAGATCGTCGCCACCGCCCGCTCGGCCGCGACGCGGGCGCGGGTGCGCGAACTCGGCATCGTCGACCGCGTCGTCGACACCAATGCCGAGGCCGTCAAGGATGCCGATCTGGTGATCCTCTGCATCCCGGTCGGCGCCTGCGGCCCGGCCGCGCAGGAGATCGCGCCGCACCTGAAGCCGGGAGCGATCGTCTCGGATGTCGGCTCGGTGAAAAGCGCGGTGGTGCGCGACATGGCGCCTTACCTGCCCGCCGGCGTGCATTTCGTGCCGGCGCATCCGGTCGCGGGCACCGAGAATTCGGGGCCGGATTCCGGTTTCGCCGAACTCTTCACCAACCGCTGGTGCATTCTGACGCCACCGGCCGGCGCCGATGCCGCCGCCGTCGAGCGGCTGGCCGAATTCTGGGGCGCGCTCGGCGCCAATGTCGAGATCATGACGCCGGAGCACCATGACCTGGTGCTCGCGGTGACCAGCCACCTGCCGCACCTGATCGCCTACACCATCGTCTCGACCGCCGACGAACTCGAAGACGTGACGCGCTCGGAGGTCCTGAAATTCTCCGCCGGCGGCTTCCGCGATTTCACCCGCATCGCCGCCTCCGATCCGACGATGTGGCGCGACGTCTTCCTCAACAACAAGGATGCCGTGCTCGAAATGCTCGGCGAATTCCAGGAAGACCTCTCGAAGCTGACCCGCGCGATCCGCCGCGGCGACGGCGAGGCGCTGTTCGATCACTTCACCCGCACCCGGGCGATCCGCCGCGGCATCGTCGATATCGGGCAGGACGAAGCCCAGGCCGACTTCGGCCGCAGCCATGCCGGGTTGAAGAAGACGCAATAGAATTGTCATTGCCGGACTTGATCCGGCAATCCATTCAATGGATGCGCGGGTCAGGCCGGCGCATGACACGTCCTTGAAGCGTTGACGTCGTCTCAGAACAGCGGCGGCACCTCGCCGACCTTGACCGGGCCGAGCAGCACCGCGCCGCGCGCGAAGCGCAGCGGGAAGCTCCGCGCCGGCTTGCCATCCAGCTCGGCCGGCGTGCCGAGCGCATTGATCGCCGCCGTCAAGCCGGCGCCGGCATTCCTGCGCACCACCTTGCCCAGTCCCGGAATGGCGCGGTCGAGCGCGCCGAGCAGGCCGTTGACGTCCCGCGCCTTCAGGCCGGGCGCGACGCGGTCGAGCGTCGCCTGCGGCACGCCCTCCTCCAGTATCTTCTCGATGCCGAGCGCCGGAATGACCTTCTCGAGCCCGGTGACCGTCATCCGCAACTCACCATCGAGCCGGCCGTCCGGCGTCAAGCCCAGCGAGCCCGCGCCGACCGCGATCAGGTCGCCCTGCCGGATGCGCGACTGCGTGATCTCGATGCGCCCGCCCGCCGCCTGGATCTCGCGAAACCGATCCGGCCAGGGCTTCGGCGCATAATCGTGCAGGCCGCGAACCTTGACGCGGATATCGGCATCGAACGGCTGCGCCAATAGCGGATGCAGTTCGAAAATGCTGCCGCCGTCGATCTGCAGCGCCGCCTCGATCACCGGCGCGGCGGGCGTCGATTCCGCGGCAAGCCGGCCATGCAGTTCGGCGTGATTGACGCGCGCCAGCGGCACCGGCGAGGCCCCGCCGATGCGGTCGAGCCCGGCCTGGTCGAACACCAGCGCCACCTGTTCCGGCGGCCCGGGCAGACCGTAAACGCTGCTGCGCGCGGTCTTCCAGGTCGCCTGCATCGATGGCGGCCGACCACGCTCGGCAAACCGCGCCGGCGCATGGAATTCGGCGATCAGGAGTTTCGGCGTGTAGATCTGCGATACCACCAGGATGCTGCCGAACTGCACCGTCATCGGCGGCATCCTGGCGCCTTGCGCGGTCTGCCCCACCAGCGTGACGCTGGCGCCTTCGCATGTGACCTCGAGCCGGAACGGATAGCCCGCCACCGAGCGCTTCGCGCAATCGTAGATCCGCCCGGCCTTGGCCTCCCGCACCCGCCAGACATCGACCGTGCGGTCGACCTGCGAGGCGGCATAGAACCAGAAGACGGTCCACGCGATCGCGGCGATCAGCAGAAGGCCGGGGGCCACGAAGACGGGCCACAGCGGACGGCGGCGCGGAACGGAAACAGAATCTGTCATCACCAGCCTTATAGCAGGAAGAATTTGTCGAATCGGCGATGCCGCCGCGCATGGCGCGCCAGCTGTCTTACGGGCCGGTCCACTGACGTCGCATCAGACCCGTCGTTCATCTTTTTGTTTGAGCATTTGACGGAAACACTGTTGAGGTGTCATTGCCGGGCCCGACCCGGCAATCCATCTTCTTTTCAAGATGATGGATGCGCGGATCAAGTCCGCGCATGACAATCGCCGCTTTCCATCCCAACCAAACCTGCCCCCGGCGTTCACCCGATGCCGATGACGGGTTTCACACGACGCAACCCACATGACGCAATCCATCGGAAAATCGTCGCAAGATCAAGGCGCCCAGGACCTCTGGGTGTTCGGCTATGGCTCGCTGATGTGGCGGCCGGGATTCGACTTCGTCGAGCAGGTACCGGCCCGTCTGATCGGCGCCCACCGCGCGCTGTGCGTCTATTCCTTCGACCATCGCGGCACGCCGGAGAAGCCGGGCCTGGTCCTCGGGCTCGATCGCGGCGGCGCCTGTCGCGGCATCGCCTTCCGTGTCGCCGGGGACCGGCGCGATGCCACCATCGCCTATCTGCGCGCCCGCGAGCAGACCACCAACGTCTATCACGAGGTGATGCGATCGGTGTGGCTGAAAGACGATCCCCGCAACAGCATCATGGCATTGACCTATGTCGTCAATCGCGGCCACGTCCAGTATGCCGGCCGGCTCGGCCTGCACGATCAGTTGCGTTACGTGCGGCAGGGCCACGGCCGCTCCGGCGACAACCGCAGCTATGTGCTGTCCACCGTCGCCTCGATCGAGGCGCAGGGCTTTCGCGACGCGCCGCTGCACCGCCTCGCGACACTGCTGCACGACCATGACAGCCCGGCCGGCACGCGCTGAACGGCACCCTTTCCGACGATCACGCGCGCCGCCGCGGCGCATCCGGCACGCGGCCGAACAGCCTTGCCTGCTCGGCACGCGCCTCGGCGACCAGCCGGCCGGTCGCCTGCTCCACCGCGGCGCTGACCTGCGCGGTGAATTCGTCGCGCGACAGGCCGGGCGGCAGCGGATCGAGGAACTCGACGACCAGCGTGCCGGGATAGCGCATGAAGGTGCGGCGCGGCCAGAACAGGCCGGAGTTCAGCGCCACCGGCAGGCAGGTGACGCCGCAATTCACGTAGATCTGGCCGACGCCCGGCTTGTAGTTCGGCGTCGCATCGACCGGCATACGGGTGCCTTCCGGAAAGATGATGAGCTGGCGGCCGTGCCGCACCTCCTCGCGCGCCTGCCGCGCCATCTTCAGCAGCGAGCGGCCGCCGGCGGCGCGATCGATGCCGATCATCTTGGCCTTGCGCAGGTACCAGCCGAAGAACGGGATCAATTCCAGTTCGCGCTTGAGGATGTAGACCGGGTCGGCGAAATGATTCAGCAGCCCGAAGGTCTCCCACATCGACTGATGCTTCGAGGCGACAATGAGCGGACCGGCCGGAATCTTCTCCACGCCGCGATATTCGACCCGCGTGCCGCAGATGACGCGCAACAGCCAGGTGCTGCTGCGCGCCCAGAATTTCGCAATGCCCATGATCGCGTGCCGCGACATCAGGAAGGTCGGCAGCGCCAGGATGATGAGGCAGACGAGCAGCGCATAGAACAGCACGTTGTAGAGCAGCGAGCGCAGGAAGATCGCAACCATTGTCAGCATTCCGGATCCGAGATTCGCCTCATTGCGCGGCGGTTTTCGCCGGCCTGCGCGACGGCGTTGCGGCATCCGGATTGTTGCCGCTCTCCGGTGCAAGCTCGAGACCGAGATCGGCAAGATGGACGCGAAGCTCCGCCACGACATATTTGGCATATTCCGACAGCAACAGGCGCACCGCCGGGCCGCTCGTCCACCACGGCGCGTCGCGCCACTTCCCGCTGACCACCGCGAACGGGATCAGCTCGATGTCCGGCATCGCATGCGACATCTCCACGATGGCGCGCGGCATATGATAGTTCGAGGTCACGACGATCAGCGAGCGGAAGCCCTGCTCGTGGACCCAGCGCCGGGTCTGGCTGGCATTGCTGCGGGTGTTCACCGCCGAGCGGTCGAGATCGGCGCAGCAGTCGAGCAGCTTCTGGCTGTCCGGCACCGAGCGCGAGATATCGCTGACGCCGTTGGTCGGATGCACGCCGGAAATCAGCAGCCGCTTGCCGTAGCCGGCGGCCAGGAGTTCGACCGCATCGGCGACCCGCGACGATCCGCCGGTCAGCACCACGATGCCGTCCGCCTTGCTGGCCGGCTTCAGTTCATCCATCCGCAGTTGCGACAGGAAGCCGACAAAGCCGAGGGCCGCCGCGACGAAGACCAGCGCCAGGGCCGCGACGATGCCGGCGCGAATCCGGCCGCGCCGCCGCGGGCGCGTCCGCACCGCCTGTTCCGGCTCGTGTTGTGTGACCTGCGACTCCATGACGATGCTGGTTAATCCGCCCCCGCGGCAAGTCTAGAGTCTTTCGCCGCTCCATGGAAACGGTCAAAGACTCCGAATTGCCGGATCGAGGCATTTTCTTCACACGAACCGGAATCCATCCTCGAGGCCGGCCCGAGGACATGCTTCGCCGGAAAATGCCGCATTGGCCCGGCGCCGACATCCGCATCCCTTTTCCGACCCGGTTTAGTCAAATGCCGGACTCAGGCGGACCGGGCCATATCGGGCGTATCACCCGCGCTCAGTCGATGTCGTCGAGGGTCGCGAACAGGGTGCGGCGCGACGCCCAGGCGGTGATCGCCGCGATCAAAATCGCTTGAGCGGCCAGCGCGAGATAGCCGGACGGCTGCAGCGAGAACGTCCCGAGCAGCGCCGCGAACTGATCGCCGGCCGGCGTGCCGGAGAACCAGCCCGCGATCGATTCGGAGAATCCGAACACCAGCATCGCCGCAATGCCGCCGATCACGCCGCCCTCCAGCCCGAGCCGCAGAAAATGCTGCAGGAAGCGGTTGGCGATGTAGCGGTCGGAGGCACCGACGAAATGCAGCACCTCGACGATCGGGCGGTTGGCGGCCATCGCGCCGCGGGTGGCGAACGACACCGAGATGATGGTCGCGATCACCACCAGCGCCAGCACGCCGAGCCCGGCGAACACGGTCGCCCCGCTCATGGCGCGCATCCGGTCGATCCAGGCGCGATGGTCGTCGATGCTGACGGCAGGAACCACCTGCTTGATCCGGCGGTCGAGTTCGGCGAGGTCGGGCCGGCTGCCGGGCGCGACGCGGGCGACGATGACGCGCGGCACCGGCAGGTCGTCGAGGGACAGGCCGCTGCCGAGCCACGGTTCGAGCAGTTTGCCGGATTCGGCCCGGGTGAAGGGCCGCACGTCCACGATGCCGGGATGGCTGCGCACCACCTCGGCCACGCTGGCGACGTCGCGATCGATGTCGCGGTCGGCCACCGGCCGCAACTGGATGGTGATCTCGCTGGCGACATCGGACTGCCACGCCGCGGCGGAGGCACGCACCAGCAACACCACGCCGGTGGTCATGCAGGCCAGGAACGTCATGATCGCCACCACCACCACCAGCGCGCGGCCGGCGATGGAGCCGCGCGGGATGATCGGCGACACGTTGCGCGCTTTCGCCGGCACCTGCGGACGCTCCTGTCCGAGGTCCATCAGCGCGCCGCGTTCGTTGCCGCCCCTACTCATAGATGTGCAGCCGTCCCTGATGCAGCACCATGCGCCGCGCATCGTACTGGTCCATCAGGGTGATGTCGTGGGTTGCGATTATCACCGCGGTGCCGGACTTGTTGAGCTCGATGAACAGCCGCAGCAGGCGCCGGCCGAGCGTGGGATCGACATTGCCGGTCGGCTCGTCCGCGAGCAGCAGGCTCGGCCGCGCGATCACCGCGCGCGCGATGGCGGCGCGCTGCTTCTCGCCGCCGGACAGGATCGGCGGCAGCGCATCCATGCGCTCGCCGAGTCCGACCCATTTGAGCAGGTCGATCACCTCGCGGCGATAGGTCGATTCGGCACGGCCCATGACGCGGAATGGCAGCGACACGTTCTCGTAGGTGGTCATGTGGTCGAGCAGGCGGAAATCCTGCAACACGATGCCGATCCGCTTGCGCAGTTCCGCCACCTCGGATTTGCCGAGCAGCGAGACGTCCCGGCCGAAGATATTGACCAGCCCGCGGGTCGGCCGCAGCGACAGGAACAGCAGGCGCAGCAGCGAGGTCTTGCCCGCGCCCGAGGGGCCGGTCAGGAACTGGAAGGAATGTGCCGGGATCTGGAAGCTGAGGTCGCGCAGAATCTCGGGCCCGAGCCCGTAGCGCAAACCGACATTTTCGAACCGGACCACATGCAGCTCCGTTCGACGTGACGCCCGACACTGGTACGCCCCGGTTGTGCGTCGATTATGGTTTCCGATTCGTTAACGGACGCCGGCTAAGGTGCCGGCAACATCACCCCGCGGCGATTCGCACATGAATATCGTTTGCCCGAACTGTTCGACCTCCTACGCGATCGATCCGGCCACATTGGGGCCGAGCGGCCGCACCGTGCGCTGCGCCCGCTGCAAGGAAACCTGGGTGGCCTATCCGGAAGCGGTGGCCGCCCATGCCGATGCCGGCCCGCGCGACGAGATGCCCCCGAACTGGGCCGAGCCGGCCGACGCCGAGCCGCACGATACCCCGGTCGTCGACAGCCCCTCGATCGCCAGCGACATGCCGCGGTCGGCGCTCGACGGCGTCACCACCATCGACCATGCGCCGGTGCGCGACGACGCTCCCCCGCCGCCGGCCGCGCGCAAGCGCCGCAACCTGCGCCTGACGCTGCCGATGGCCTGCCTCGTCATGGCCGCGCTCAGCATGGCGCTGGTGGTGTGGCGCGCCGAAATCGTGCGCCTGCTGCCGCAGACCGCGCGATTCTACCGGCTGATCGGCCTCGACGTGAACCTGCGGGGGCTCGCCTTCAAGGATGTCAGGGTCACGACCGAAACCGCCGACGACAAGCCGGTGCTGGTGATCGAAGGCAGCATCGTCACCACCGGCCGCGGCGCGGTGGAACTGCCGCGCCTGCGTTTCGTGGTCCGCGATGCCCAGGGCGGGGAGATCTACGGCTGGAACGCGGTGATGGAAAAGCCGGTGCTGAAGCCGGGCGAGAAGGCCTGGTTCCGCTCGCGGCTCGCATCGCCGCCGCCCGAGGGCACCAGCCTCGACGTGCGCTTCTTCAACAAGAGCGACCTGCTCAAAGGCAGCGCCTGAGCGATGGCCGCGCATTCCCTTTCACCGCAAGCCGAGAACAGACATCCGACATCATGCCCCGCGTTCTGATCGCCGACGACGAAGACTCCATGCGCCACCTGGTCGCCCGCGCCATCGGCATGGACGGCCATGAGACCATCACCGCCGAGGACGGCGCCGAGGCGCTCGACATCCTGACGCGCGAGGACGGCGCGTTCGACCTGCTGCTGACCGACATCAAGATGCCGGTGATGGACGGCATCGCGCTGGCGCTGAGCGCCGCGCGCGACTTTCCCGGCCTCACCATCCTGCTGATGACGGGCTTCGCCGACCAGCGCGAGCGTGCCTCGGGCCTCAACGCCATCGTTCACGACGTTGTCACCAAGCCGTTCTCGGTGATGGACATCCGCAATGCCGTGAACGGCGCGCTCGCGGTGGGGAAAAGCACGAGACAGTAGCATCGTCCCGGCGGGCGGGCGCATCGCCTGTCCAATGATGGACCCGCTATCCAATGATGGACGCGGGGCGCGTGCGCGCGATCGCGGCCGCCACCGCCGCCCGCGAGCCGTTCGCCGCGCCCTGCCTCAATCGGCGGCCACCTTCGCGGCCTGCAACGCCTCCAGCACGCGGCGCGGCGTCATCGGCGAGCGGGTCAGCTCGACGCCGTAACGCTTCAGCGCATCGTTGACCGCATTGCCGATCGCCGCCGGCGGCGCGATGGCGCCGCCCTCGCCGATGCCCTTGACGCCGAACTCGGTATAGGGCGCCAGCGTCTCCATGTGGCCGAGCCGCGCCGCCGGCACCTCGGTCGGCCCCGGCAACAGGTAGTCGGCGAAGGTCGAGGCCAGCGGCTGGCCGGAGGCGTCGAAGTTCATCTCCTCGTACAGCGCGGTGCCGATGCCCTGCGCCAGCCCGCCATAGATCTGGCCGTCCACCACCATCGGGTTGATGAGCTTGCCGCCGTCCTCGACGATCACGTAGTCGAGGATCTCGATATCGCCGATCTCGGGATCGACCGCGACCACCGCGACATGCGCGGCATAGCTGAAGGTGCCGGAATCGCGCACCGGCTTGTGGCCGACGGTGGCCTCGAGCCCGCGCGGATCGACCGAGGCCGGCAAGTCCTGCGGCCGCCGATACCACGTATAGGCGATCTCCTTGACCGACACGCTGCCGGACGGACCGACCACGCGGCCGTCGACCAGTTCGACCTGGCCGGCCTCGGCCTGCAGCAGGTGCGCGCCGATGCCCTTGATCAGCTTTGCCACCTCGCGCGAGGCGGTGGCGACCGCGCCGCCGGCCATCACCGCGCAGCGCGAGCCCCAGCTTCCGGTGGAGAACGGGGTGTATTCGGTATCGCCATGCACCAGCTTGATCTTCGAGGTCTCGACACCGAGGATTTCATGGGCGACCTGCGGCAGCGTGGTCTCCATGCTCTGGCCGTGCGAATGCACGCCGACGCGGACCTCGATGCTGCCGTCGGGCGTCACCCGCACCGTGGCCTGCTCGTGCCCCGGCACCATCGGGATGCCCCAGCCGGCATAGACCGATGTGCCGTGCGCGCCCTGCTCGCAATAGATGCCGATGCCGACGCCGATCAGCCGGCCGTCGGGCTCGCCGGCCCGCTGCCGGGCGCGGATCGCCGGCAGGTCGATCTTCGCCAGCGCCTGGCGCAGCGCCTCCGGATAGTCGCCGCTGTCGAAATGCTTGTTGGTGATGTTGTCGAACGGCATCTGCCCGGGCCGCACCAGGTTCTTCAGCCGCACCTCGTGAGGCTCGAGCCCGGCCTCGCGCGCCACCGCATCCATCATCAGCTCGATGGCGTAGCAGACGCCGGTGCGGGCGACGCCGCGATAGGGCAGGATCGGACACTTGTTGGTGGCAACCGACCAGGTGCGGCAGCGATAGGACGGGAAGTCGTAAGGCCCCGGCAGGATGCTGGCGACCTGCGCGGCCTCGAGACAGGCCGAGAACGGATAGGACGAATAGGCGCCGGAATCGACGATGGCATCGCATTCGATGCCGCGCAGCCTGCCGTCGCGGTCGGCATAGGCGGTGATGGTGTAGTGATGCTCGCGGCAGTTGGCGCTGACGGTGAGGTGCTCGCGGCGATCCTCGGTCCAGCGCACCGGATGGCCGCAGCGCAGCGCCAGCCAGCCGAGGCAGATATCCTCCGGCAGCAGGATCGCCTTGTAGCCGAAGCCGCCGCCGACATCCGGCGAGATGACGCGGACCTGGAGCTGGTCGAGGCCGAGGCATTCGGCAAGCCCCTGCCGCACGATGTGCGGCTGCTGCGAGCCGGTATAGAGCACGAGCTGCTCGGCGCGATGGTCCCAATAGGCCACCGTGGCGCGGCCCTCCATCGGCGCCATGCACTGGCGCGCGGTGGTGATCTCGCGCGTCACCTTGATCGGCGCGTCGCGCGCGGCATCCATGTTGACGTCGACCTGGGTCTCCAGGAAGACGTTGTCGCCCCATTCCTCATGTACCAGCGGCGCATCGGGATCGCGCGCCGCCAGCATGTCGTGGACCGCCGGCAATTCGTCGAGGTCGACCTCGACGGCCGCGGCGATATCCTCGGCCTGGGCGCGGGTGTCGCCGACGCACATCGCCAGCATCTCGCCGACCTGCCGCACCTTCTCGAAGGCCAGCACCGGCTGCTCGGAGCGCTTGAAGCCGGGCAGCGCCGACACCGCGACGATCGGCTTGACGCTGTCCCTGATGTCGGCGGCGGTGAACACCTTGCCGCGATACGGCTCCGGCACGCGAATCTCGCCGACCCGCGCATGGGCGAGCGGCGAGCGCACGAACGCGACGTCCTTGAGGCCGGGCAGGCGGATATCGGCCACGTATTGCCCGCGCCCGCGAAGAAACCGATCGTCCTCCCGCCGCGGCAGCGATGCGCCGACCCCCTGTTTCGTCATCTCGACCGTCCTCTTTTTCGCCGCAGGCGATGATGCCATCGCCGTCTCCGAGCGTCACTATTATTCTATTTATAGAATGATAGAAAATATTGGCAATCGCGGATCGGGCCGGCTCCGAGCGAAAATGCGGTGCTGCGCCGCAACCACGATCCGCTTGCATCACGCTCGTGCACGAGCTATCATCCTATCATTATGATGATAGCCTGATTATGATAATAGCCTGAATGGTAACCCAGCCCATGGTCCAGATCACCTTCGTCGAGCCCTCCGGAAACCAGATCGATATCGACGTCAGCGACGGCTGGAGCCTGATGCAGGCCGCCATCGCCAACGGCGTCGACGGCATCGTCGCCGAATGCGGCGGCTCCTGCGTCTGCGCCACCTGCCACGTCTATGTCGACCCGGACCGGGCCGGCGAACTGCCCCAACCGGGCGAAGAGGAACTTGAGCTGCTCGAGGAGGTCAAGGCGGAGCGCCGCCCGACCAGCCGGCTGTCGTGCCAGATCAAGGCCACGCCCGCCCTCGCCGGGCTGAAGGTCGCCATTCCCGAGTGCCAGACGTGAGTGGCGACGCGCCGCATGTCGTCATCGTCGGCGCGGGACAGGCCGGATTGCAGGCGGCCGAAACGCTCCGCAGCGCCGGCTTCGACGGCCGCGTCACCCTGATCGGCGACGAGCCGCACCCGCCCTATCAGCGCCCGCCGCTGTCGAAGGCGTGGCTGACCGGCGGCATCGACGGCGGGCAACTGACATTGCGCGACCCCGGCGCGCTCGCACGCAAGGACATCACCTTGCGCACCGGCGCGCGCGTCGTCGCGCTCGATTCCGCCGCGCGACAACTGCACCTGAGCGACGGCACGCGCCTCGGCTATACCGGCCTGGTGCTCGCCACCGGCGCGACGCCACGCACCCTGCCCGGCAGCATCGCGGCCAACGGCGCGGTCCGCGTGCTGCGCTCGCGCGACGATGCCAGCGCGATCGCGCAAAGCCTGCAGCGCTGCCGCGACGACGGCCTGCCGCTGGTGGTGATCGGCGGCGGCTTCATCGGCCTCGAAGTGGCGGCGAGCGCCCGCAAGCTCGGCATCGACGTGACCATCCTCGAAGCCGCGCCACGCCTGCTGGAGCGCGCGCTGCCGGCCGAGCTGTCGGCCTGGTACGCGAACCTGCATCGCACCCGCGGCGCCGATCTCGTTCTCGGCGCGCGCATCGCACGGATCGACGGCGCCGCGGACGGCCGCGCCACCGTGCATCTCGCCGACGGCCGCACGCTTCATGCCGGCCTCGTGGTGGCCGGCATCGGCGTCACGCCCAACGACGCCCTCGCCCGCGCCGCCGGTATCGCCTGCGACAACGGCATCATTGTCGACGACTGCGGCCGCACCTCGGCACCGAACATCACCGCCGCCGGCGACTGCACGGTGCGGCGTCTTCCGGATGGCGGTACGGTGCGGCTGGAGTCGGTGCAGAACGCGATCGAACAAGGCCGCGCCGCGGCGCATGCACTGCTCGGCGAAGCGCGCCCGTTCGCCGCCACGCCGTGGTTCTGGTCCGATCAATACGACATCAAGCTGCAGATCGCCGGATTGTCGCGCGGCGCCGACAATCGGGCGGTGCGCGGCGACATGACCGACACGTCGTTCTCGATCTTCCACTATCGCGGCACGCAACTGATCGCGGTGGATTCGATCAACTCCGCCAGGGACCACATGCTGTCGCGGCAACTGATCGCGGCCGGCATCTCGCCGACGCATGCGCAAATCGCCGACCTCGCCTTCAACCTCGCTTCGCTGCGGCCCAAAGCGATGTGACCGCGCGTGCATCCTGCGCGCCGCGGGAAGCGCACGATCATACCGCATCGATGCATTTCGATTCCGGCTCGCATCGCGGCGCGCGGCGCCGGATTCGCGTGCGACAAATTCCCGCCGCATTGCTTGGTCACGCTGACGCCATCGTGTTTTGCCGCGCGGGGACAAGTGTGTGGCGAATGCGAGTCGAAGGGGCGTTCTGCGTAAAATTCAAATCAAGTGACTCGCGTGTTCACGCCGCAATGAGTCATGCCCGAACCGGAACAAGGGGAGGACACCATGAACGATGCCACCAGGCGGGCGGCTCCCGGCGCGGTCTCGCATGTGTTTGCCCATGTCTTGGCGGTTTCGGCGCTGCTGATTATCGCGGCCTGCATCTTCTACGTACGATAGAGCCATTGTCCGTTCCGATAGAATCGGAACGGAATCTATATTTTTGTTTTAACGCGTTTTCTTTACGCGAACCGGACCCCACTTCGCTCAAAAACGCTCTAGATCAAGCGAATTGAGATCGGATACGCGGCTCTCCCGTTGCGGCGAGAACGCGAAGATCGTGCCGGTCGCGGGCACCGCGCGGCGAAGGCGGGAACGGCCGACGCTGCGCATTGGCCGATCGCCCCGGAGTTTTCGCTTTTCCCGTATGGAACCGTAGCGCGGGCCCGGCCGTTTGTGGAATCATCGCCGCAAGCCAGCCGGGGCCCCACATGCGAACGATCCGCCTACAGGTGCTGTCGAGCGCCATGCTGCTCGGCATGATGGCGACGGCCCCCGCACGCGCCGAGGTGCGCATCCTGTCCAGCCCCGGCGGCGAGGTCGGCCGCTTTCTTCAACTGTTCGAGGAATTGCGCGCCTCGGGCGAGCGCATCGTCATCGACGGGCCGTGCTACTCGGCCTGCACGCTGGTGCTCAGCGCGGTGCCGGCGCATCGTATCTGCGTGACGCGCCGCGCGGTGCTCGGTTTCCACGCCGCGCGGTCGATCGACGGCCGCGGCCGCATCTATCGCGAGCCGGAAGCCACCCGGCTGGTGCTCGAAGCCTATCCGGCGCCGGTCCGGCACTGGATCCGCCGCCATGGCGGCTTGAGCGGGCGCCTGCTCAAGCTGCGCGGCCGCGCCCTCGCCCGGATCTATCGGACCTGCCGATAGACGGCCGTCGGCGCTTCAGTGCGGCGGTCGGGCACACGATCGCCGAAAGCGACGCCATCGTGCGGATGCGATTCCACATCGTCCAGGCCGACACGTCATCGCGCCACGGCGCCGCGCCTACGGGCAGGCCGGCAGCGCGCAGTTCACCATCCAGGGCGTGCCGAACCGATCGACGCACATGCCGAAGAAGCGCGCGAAGAAGGTCGGCCCGGCCGGCATCGGCACGGTGCCGCTTTCGGACAACGCCTTGAAGATGCGCTCGGCCTCGACCGGATCGTCATAGTTCAGGCTCACCGCATAGCCCTGGGGCTTCTGGAAATGGGCACGCGGCGAATCGCTCGCCATCAGGCTGAAATCCCCGATCCGCATGAAGGCATGCATCACCTTGCCCTTCATATCGTCGCCCATGGCGCATTGCGCGTCTTCGGGCGCTTCCTCGGTGCGCAGCATCGCCTCGATCTTGCCGCCCAGCGTCGCCTCGTAGAACTTGAACGCTTCCTCGCAATTGCCATCGAAGAACAGGTAGGGATTGAGCATCATGGGTCTTCTCCTGAATTGAGATCTGGACACCTCGGCGGCCGGCCGCGCTTCAAACACCCGCGCGGTGACGACAGTATGACGGGCATCACGGCCCAAGGACGAACGGCCCCGCCCCGTGCCGACATCGCGCGACGAATTATTTTCCGGCGGCGCGCCGCGGCGTCATAGAGCCATTTCCGTTTCGATAGGATCGGAACGGGGCTCTATATCCTTATTCTAACGCGTTTTCTTGACGCGAACCGGACCCCGCTTCGCTCGAAAACGCTCTAGGCTTTCTCCCCAAGGAGAGCGGCGAATGCTTGCTGAAGGACTTTATTTCGCCGGCGAAGATCGTTTTGCCGGCGAAGACCGGGCCGCCCGTCCGATGGCCTCGAGCCCCCCGACCGCAAAGCTGTACAGGTGATCGGCGAGGTCTTCGCGCGGCATGCGATGGATGTCGTCGGCGAAGGAGGACACATTCGGGGCGACCACCAGCAACATGGCGCAGGGAGCCATGATGCTGATCATGCAGCGAAGCAGCGCCGGATCGTCGGGAGGAATCGAGGTCATCTCGCTCAGGATCGAGAGGACGAATGGCAGCTTCTTCGGGATTTCACCCGCTAGAAGCTGCTGCAGGTGCGACGATGGCGACAGGAACTCGCGGCCGAGGACCCTGGCGTGCCAGCCTTGCCGGACGGTTGTGCTCTCCACCAGCCCCTCGATCAGATGCCGCAGCTTCTGGCGTGCCGGCAGATCGGTCGCGGTCAACCGCTGAAGGCCGTCGATGCTGACAACCCGACGATGCGCCTCCACCAGCACCGCCTGATAGAGTCCGCTGCGGCTGCCGAAATGATAGTTGATCGAGGCGAGATCGACCTCCGCGCGCGCCGCGATCATCTTGCTGGTCGTTTCCCCGAATCCCGTGGATGCAAAGAGTTCGCCCGCCGCCTCCAGGATGCGGTGGTAGGTCGTCTCGCCATCGGTGCGTTGGGTGCGGACTGTTCTCATGGCGACGGCTCAGTCATTGAAGCTCGTTCTTCCTCCTGTGTCCCGGCGGCACAGCTATCGGGCCGGCCGCGGCGTGCCTGCGCCGATGGGGCGGACATCTGCCGCACCGCACCACCGGAAGCGGGATTTCCCCGCCTCTCCGCCAATCGGGCCGGCATCCCGTGCCGCGCAGGAATTCGGGCGGACCGGCCCGGCTTCTCATCCGGGACTCGACAATACGAGTCCCTTAGTCTAAATTCAATTTAAATTTAAGGCTGCGCGCCGTAGCCAGACGCGTCGAGAGCCCGCCCGCATGAAAAAAGCCCTCATGGCCATCCTGATCGTCGCGGCGGCGGCCACCGCCGGGTGGTACTGGTGGAGTCACCGCAATGCCGGCGACGGCCGCGAATTGGTGCTGCACGGCAATGTCGACATCCGGCAGGTCGCGCTGGCTTTCGACGGCAGCGGCCGGATCACGGCGATGGGCGCCGAGGAAGGCGATCCGGTCAAAGCCGGCCAGGTCATCGCCCGGCTCGACACCCGCACATTGGAGATTCAGGCCCGGCAGGCCGAAGCCCAGCTCGACGCGCAGCGGCAGGCGCTGCAAAAGCTCCGGAACGGCTCACGGCCCGAGGAAATCGCGCAGGTCCGCGCCCAACTGGCCTCCGCCGAGGCCACCGCCGAGCGCAACGACCAGGATTTTTCCCGCGCAACCCGCCTGCAAGCTTCCGGCAGCGGCGCGATCAGCCAGCAGAACATCGATCTGGCGCGCACCAACGCGCAAGCCGCGAACGCGAAAGTCGCCGAGCTTCGCGCGGCGCTGCAGCTTGCCGAAAAAGGACCGCGCGCCGAGGACATCGCCGCCGCGGAAGCCCAGCTCAAGGCATCCGAGGCCCAATTGGCTCAACTGCGTCACCAGATCGATCTGGGCCGTCTTCGTGCGCCCACCGACGCCGTCGTGCGCTCCCGGCTGCGCGAGCCCGGCGACATGGTGACGTCGCAGGTGCCGGTGTTCACGCTGGCGCTGACGAAGCCGAAATGGGTGCGCGTCTATGTCGGCGAGCCGGACCTCGGCAAGATCAAACCCGGCATGGCGGCGCAGGTCTTCACCGACAGCCATCCCGACCGCCCGATCGCCGGCAAGGTGGGATACATCTCCTCGGTCGCCGAGTTCACGCCGAAATCGGTGCAGACCGAGGAACTGCGCACCAGCCTGGTTTACGAAGTCCGCGTCGTCGTCGAGGATCCCGGCAACGTGCTGCGCCTCGGCCAGCCCGCCACCGTCCGTCTTACGGTCGGGAGCAGAACGCCATGAACGGCGCCGCCGCCACCGTTGTCCTCGAGGAGACGCGAAAGACCTTCGCGGGGCCTGACGGCGGAACGGTCGCGGCGGTCGACGGCATCACGATGACGATCCGCGCCGGCGAACTGACGGCCCTGGTCGGCCCGGACGGAGCGGGCAAGACCACCCTGATGCGGATGTTCGCGGGCCTGCTCAGGCCCGACGCCGGATCGCTCCACGTTCTCGGCACCGATGTCGCGGCCGCGCCGCAACGGGTCCAGGACCGCATCAGCTACATGCCGCAGCGCTTCGGCCTCTACGAGGACCTCAGCGTCCAGGAGAACCTCGACCTCTACGCCGACCTGCACGGCGTGCCGCAGGACCAGCGCCGCGAGCGCTTCGCCCGCATGCTGGAGATGACCGACCTCGCCCGCTTCACCGGCCGGCCGGCCGGCAAGCTGTCGGGCGGCATGAAGCAGAAGCTCGGGCTGGCCTGCACGCTGGTCCGTTCTCCCGATCTCCTGCTCCTCGACGAGCCCAGCGTCGGCGTCGACCCGCTGTCGCGGCGCGACCTGTGGCAGATCGTGCGGCAGCTCATCGACCAGGAGCAGCTCAGCGTCATCGTCAGCACCGCCTATATGGACGAGGCCGAACGCTGTGCGCGGGTGTTCGTGATGAACAAGGGCCGGCTGCTGGCGGAAGGTGCGCCCGACGACCTGCGGAAGCAGGCACGCGGCCTCACCTTCACCGCGACCCCGCCCGACGGCACGCCGGCGCGCACGTTGCAGGCCAGGCTGATCGACGCACCGGATCAGATCATCGATGCGGTACCGAAGGGCGGCAACGTCCGGCTGACCCGTCAGCCGGACGCGAATCCGGCGAGGCTCGACGCTTTGCTGCACGACGCGGTGGTCGAGCCGCGCCCGGAGGAACTCGAGGATGCCTTCATGATGCTGCTGCGGCGGCACGAAGACAGAACCGCGGCGCCGGCGGCGCCGGTTGCGGTCAGGGCACGGCCGGCGCCCGGCACGGCCAATGGATCGAGCGACAAGCCGATCATCGTGGTCCGCGACCTGGTGCGCAAGTTCGGCGACTTCACCGCGGTGGCCAGCACCTCGTTCGACGTCGTGCGCGGCGAGATCTTCGGGCTGCTCGGCCCCAATGGCGCGGGAAAGACCACCACGTTCCGCATGCTGTGCGGCCTGTTGCCGGCGACCAGCGGACACCTGGAAGTGGCCGGGCTCAACCTTCGGACCGCCCGGGCGAAGGCGCGCGGCCGGATCGGCTATGTCGCCCAGAAATTCGCGCTCTACGGCGACCTGACGGTTCGCGACAACCTGGAATTCTTCGGCGGCGCCTATGGCCTGCGCGGCCAGGCCCTCAAGGCGCGCGTGACGGCCTCGCTCACGCAGTTCGGCCTCGAGCCCTCGGCCCAGAGCGGGCTGCTCCCGGCCGGCTACAAGCAGCGTCTCGCCATGGCGACCGGCCTGTTGCACGAGCCGGACATCCTGTTCCTGGACGAGCCGACCAGCGGCATCGATCCGCTGGCCCGGCGGGCCTTCTGGCGCACGATCACCGCGCTCGCCGAAGGCGGCGTCACCATCATCATCACCACGCACTTCATGGAAGAGGCCGAATATTGCGATCGCATCGCCATCCAGGACGCGGGGCGGGTGCTGGCGCTGGGCACGCCGCACCAGGTCCGCGAGCAGGCCGGCGACGCCGCCATGGACATGGACAGCGCCTTCATCGCCATCGTCGAACAGGGCCGCGCCAGACATAACCACCGGGAGGCCGCCGCATGAGCCGTTCCGGTTTCGCCACCAGGCTCGTGGCCCTGATCCGCAAGGAAACCCGCCAGATGCTGCGCGATCGCAGCAACCTGGTCGTCGGCCTGCTGCTTCCGGTCGGCCTGATCCTGATATTCGGCTTCGGGATCTCCTTCGACGTCAAGGATGCCCGCGTGGCCGTCGCGATGGAGGACAGTTCACCGATCGCCCGCGACACCGTCGCCGGCCTGCGGGGCTCGCCTTATCTCGCGCCGGTCTGGGTGAGGTCGATGACGGAGGCCGAGCGCCTGGTCCGCGCCGGCAAGGCCGACGCCATCCTGCGCGTGCCGGGTGACTTCTCGCGACACATGGCGGCGGGCCACGGGCAATTGCAACTGCTGCTCAACGGCGTCGATTCCAACACCGCCGCGGCCATCGAAGGCTATGTCAACGGCGCCCTGGCCGTTCCGCTCCAGCAGCGGGGAGACCGCGCCGGCAACAAGCCGGCGGGCGCCGCCAGCGTCGTCATCGTGCAGCGGACCTGGTTCAATGAAGCAAGCGAAAGCACCTGGTACGTGGTGCCCGGCCTGATCGTGCTGGTGATGACCATGATCGGGGCCTTTCTCACCTCCCTGCTGATCGCGCGCGAATGGGAACGCGGGACGCTGGAATCGCTGTTCGTCACGCCGGTCCGTCCGCTCGAACTGGTGATCGCCAAGCTGACGCCCTACCTGGTGGTCGGCATCATCGACCTGACCATGTGCGTGGTCGCGGCGAGGCTTCTGTTCCAGGTGCCGATACGCGGCTCGCTGCCCGTCATCATCGGCGCATCGCTCCTGTACCTGATGGTCTCGCTTCTGCTCGGCCTGTTCATCTCGGGCACGACGCGCAGTCAGTTCACTGCCAGCCAGGTGGCGCTGCTCACCAGCTTCCTGCCCGCCATGATGCTGTCGGGCTTCGTTTTCGACCTGCGCAACGTCCCGATCGTGATCCAGGTCATCAGCCAGTTGCTGCCGGCAACCCACTTCATGGGATTGATCAAGACCCTGTTCATGGCCGGCGACTACTGGCCCGACATCCTCCGGACCTGCGGCATCCTGACGATCTACGCCCTCGTGCTGGTCGTCGCGACGCGCCGCACGCTCAGGAAAAAGCTCGACTGACACGATGCAAGCCCTGGCCGACTATCTCGCAAGGACACTGGCGCTGGTTCGCAAGGAACTTCTGGCGCTGCTCAAGGATCGATCGAGCCGGATGCTGCTGTTCGCGCCGGCATTGATGCAGACCCTGTTGTTCGGCTACGGCGCGACCTACGACCTGACCTATGTCCCCTATGCCGTGCTCGACCAGAGCGGAGGCGCCGCCGCGACCGAGTTGCTGGCGCGGCTCGATGGAACGGGCGTGTTCAAGCGCGCGGCGACCCTGACCGGGTCCGGCCAGATCGCCGGAATGATCGAGAGCGGCGACGCACTCCTCGCCATCGACTTCCCCGCCGACTTCGACGCCCGGCTGGCGTCCCGGCAGCAGGCGCCGCTGCAGGTGATCCTCGATGGCCGCAACTCGTCCACCGCCGCCCTGGCGTCGGCCTATATCGCCTCGATCGTCGCGGCCTACAATCAGTCCCGCGGCGCGGCGCCCGCGCTGGCGGTGGTGCGGCGGGCCTGGTTCAATCCGAACCTCGAATCCCGCTGGAACCTGATGCCGGCGCTGATCGCCTCGCTCAGCATGCTGCAGACCCTGATGCTGGCGGCCCTGTCGGTCGCGCGCGAACGCGAGCAAGGCACCTTCGACCAGTTGCTGGTGACGCCGCTGACGCCGTTGCAGATTCTCATCGGCAAGGCGCTTCCCGCCATCTTCGTCGGCCTCATCCAGTCGACGATCGTCTTCCTGGTCATCCTGTTCTGGTTCAAAATCCCGTTCAGCGGGTCGGTATGGCTGCTTTACCTGGGGCTGCTCGTGTTCACCGCGGCATCGGTCGGCATCGGCCTGTCGGTCTCGGCGCTGTCGCTGACCATGCAGCAGGCGATGCTCTACACCTTCATGCTGGTGATGCCGCTGATATTGCTCTCCGGACTGCTGACGGCGGTGGGCAACATGCCACGAATCCTGCAACTGGCGACCTATGCCAACCCGCTGCGCTTCGCCATCGACCTGGTGCGCCGGGTCTATCTGGAAGGCGCCGGATTCAGCGACGTGGCGCTGGATTTCGTGCCGCTGCTCGGCGTCGCCGCCGTCACCCTGCCGCTGGCGGCCTGGCTGTTCCGGAATCGCCTGGCCTGAAGCCGCCGGCCTCACCGGATGCGGAACGGGCCGGGATTCGCGCCGGCGGCGTCATTCCGGGGTCGAAGGCGCATTGCTCGGATGCCTCGACGAATCGCCGCCATCCACAGCCGTCAGGCGATCGATGTGCATGCGGATGTGGGCAGCTTCCGCGGTGGTGCCGGCCAGCGCGATCGCCTGGTCGAAGGCGCAGCGCGCCTCGCCCGCGCGGCCGAGCCGCAACAACAGCGCACCGCGCACGCCGTGATAGTTGAAGTAGCCGGCGAGCCGCTTGGCCAGCGGCGCGATCAGGTCGAGCGCGGCCTGCGGCCCCTCGACTTTGGACACCGCCACCGCGCGGTTGAGCGTCACCACCGGCGACGGCTGCAACATCTCCAGCGTGCGATAGAGCAGTTCGATCTGGGTCCAGTCGGTCTGGTCCGGGGAGGCCGCGCCGGAATGCAGCGCCGCGATCGCCGCCTGCACCTGATAGGGCCCCGAGCGGCGATGGCGCATCGCCTTGTCGATCAGCGCCATGCCCTCGGCGATCATCGGCCCGTTCCACCGGCCGCGATCCTGATCGTCGAGCAGCACGATGCCGCCCCCGGCATCGTAGCGCGCGGCGGAACGGGCATGCTGCGACAGCAGGAGCGACAGCAGGCCCATGATCTCCGGCTCGGCCGGAAACAGCCGCAGCAACAGCCGCGCCAGCCGGATCGCCTCATCGCACAACGGCGCGCGCTCCTCGATGGTATCGCCGCTCGCCGAATAGCCTTCGTTGAACACGAGATAGACCATCGCCGCCACCGCCGCGAGCCGCTCGCCGCGCTCCACCGCGCCCGGCGCCTCGAACGGCACATCCGCCCTGGCGACGGCCGCCTTCGCCCGCGTGATACGCTGCTCCATCGCAGCCTCCGTGACGAGAAAGGCGCGCGCGATCTGCTTCACCGTCAGCCCCGAAACGATGCGCAGCGCCAGCGCGATCTGCTGCGTCGCCGGCAGTTGCGGATGGCAGCAGATGAACAACAGCCGCAGGATGTCGTCGCGATAATGCGAGCCGTCGAGCCGCTCGGCGATCTCGCCTTCGGCGTCGCCGGTGTCGGAGATGGCGTCTTCCGACGGCAGCTCCCGCAGCCGGTTGCGGCGGCGGGCATCGTCGATGCCGGAATTGCGCCCGACCATGATGAGCCAGGCGGTGGGGTCGCGCGGCGGGCCGTTCTGCGGCCAGCTCCTGAGCGCGCGCAGGCAGGCGTTCTGATAAGCTTCCTCGGCAAGGTCGAGATCGCGGAAATAACGCAACAGCGCGCCGAGCGCCTGGGGCCGCGACGAGGTCAGCGCGGCGTCGATCCAGGCCAGATCGGACGCGATATCGCTCATGGCGCCACGTTCCCGGGCCGGAACACGCCGACCGGGCGGATCTCATAGGAGCCGCCGGGATTGGCCTCGCCGAGGTCGCGCGCCACGGCAAGCGCATCGTCGAGATCCTTGGCATCGATGATGTAGAAACCGAGCAACTGCTCCTTGGTCTCGGCGAACGGACCATCGAGCACCAGCGGCGGATCGCCCTCCTTGCGCAAGGTCGTCGCCGCCGTGGTCGGCAGCAGCCGCGCCACCGGGCCGAGCCGCCCCTGTTTCGTCAGTTTCTCCTGCACGACGGCGAGCTTCTCCATCACCGCGTCGTCGTGGTCCTTGCTCCACGCGCAGACCGTGGCTTCGTCGTGATAGCAGAGAATGGCGTAGAGCATGTGCGGTTCCTGTGTGGTGATTTCTGGACAAGGACTATGCCGGGGACCGGAACCGGCGTCACCTGCTTCTGGCTGAGCGCTTAACGATGTCGCTATTCCGAATACGGCACACTCGATACGGCACACTCGCCAAAGGATGGTCATGCCCGCGAAAGCGGGCATCCAGTATTCCGCGCGCTCGGCGATCGACAACAAGCATCGATGTTCACTGGATCGCCCGCCAGAGCCTGTCATCAGTCTGGCAAAGCCGGACCCGTTGGCGGACGATGACCGCCCATTGCCGCACTCATCCGTCGGCCGCGGCCTCCACCGTGGCGATGTCGATCCTGGTCATCGTCATCATCGCCTGCATGGCCCGCTGCGCGCGTGCGGGATCGGAATCCTTCAACAATTCGATCATTCTCGCCGGCACCACCTGCCACGATACGCCGAACTTGTCCTTGAGCCAGCCGCACTGGCTGGGCTGGCCGCCATCGGCGGTCAGCGCGTCCCAGAAATAATCGACCTCGGCCTGCGATCGGCAATCGATGCTGAACGACACCGCCTCGTTGAACCTGAAATGCGGCCCGCCATTCAGCGCGATGAAGCTCATCCCCTCGATCTCGAAGGCCGCGGTGAGCACCGTGCCCGCCGGCATCGGCGCATTCTCGCCATAACGCAGGATTTCGCCGGGCTTTCCGTCCCGGAACACCGACAGGTAGAAGTTCATGGCCTGTTCGGCGTCCTTGTCGAACCACAGGCAGGGCGAGATCTTTTTCATGGGGAACTCCCGGTTTGCACGTCTTCGCCATCACGCGGGGATGCCTCGCGCGATTCGGCTTCATCTCCAGGACGCACGATCCCCGGCCGATCCGACATCGGATGAAGATTTTTTTATCCGCTTGTCTGCGTCATCCCCGCCAGAGCCATTTCCGTTCCGCTTCTATCGGAACGGGGCTCTATATCCCTGGTTTAGCGCGCTTTCTTAATGAGAACCGGCACCCATCTCACTCGAAAACGCTCTAACGGCGCCGGCCTTGGCTTGCCGGCCCGATAACGGGTTCCGGCCGCGACAACGCCAGAAGCAGCGGCCCGGGACGAACGGATCCCGCTTAACTTGCCTGATCCGCCTTCATGGCGAGGCGCAGCGCCTTGGGGATCGGCTTGGCCCGGCCGCCGGAGACGAACGCCACCTTGACGTCGGCCTCGAGCAGCAGCACCGCGCCGCGCCGGATCTCCTGATGCAGCGTGATCGAGGCGCCGCGCACGTCGACCGGCCGGGTGACGATGTCGAGCAGGTCGTCCATGTGCGCGGGCCGCAGGAATTCCAGCTTCATCGACCGCACCACGAAGGCGAAGCCCGGCGCCTCGGTCTCGGCCTCGGCAAACAGCGCGCGCTGGTCGGCGCCGAGCAGCCGCAGATAATTGGTGCGCCCGCGCTCCATGAAGCGCAGGTAGTTGGCGTGATAGACGATGCCGGAGAACTCTGGCTTGCCAACATCGCAACACAGCGGCTTGATTCCATTGGGGCGCTGGAGGGCTATAGCGTGAACAAGCGTAGATTCTCTACGCTCCTTCCATAGCGAGCCGTAGCGCCTTCGGGATCCGTTGCGCCCTTCCGCCTGAGATAAATGCTACCCGCACGCGGGCCGCGACCAAAAGATCGTCTCCGCGTCGACATTCCTGCAGCAGGGTAATCGATGCGCCCTTGACCTCTGCGGGGATTGTGATGACATCAAGCAAGTCGTCCAAGGCCGCTGGTTTTAGGAAATCGATTGTCATTGAACGGACAACGAAGGCGAAGCTTGGCGCATCGTCGTGCGCTTCTTTGAGTAGCTCCCGCTGATTGGTCCCGAGCAGACGCAGGTAATTCGTTCTTCCCCGTTCCATGAAGCGCAAGAAATTGGCGTGATAAACAATCTGGCCGGCGTCCGTATCTTCGAAATAGACGCGGACCTGCATATGATGGCGACCGTCGCGAATTTCTCCGTCAAGAGATGTTGTCACAGAAATATCCACTTGTTGTATATCGGGAACTAATTGACTCGGATCATTATTCTGGCTCGCGGTTGGCCAGTCGACGTCACATGAAGAAACGAAATTGATAGGGAGCGGAGCCCAATCCGTCCATTCGTTTGACAACGCGCGCGAGCGTTTTTGCGTATGCCATGGTCACCGGCAGCATGTCGTACAGTGCGTCGTTGTTCCAATCCATCTTCGCGAGCGCGAGAGCTGACCGGGCGGTTTCGTTCCACGAGCCGTGCCCTGCATGACGGACCAGTCGAATCGGACGAGGCGTGCTGCGGCCGCCTTGGTAATACGAGCGCTCCGCGACGCCTTTTACATCGCCATGCATCCACAGCAGACACTCGCGGTCTCCGAGCGGGATCAGGGTACCACGATCGACCGGATAACCCGTTGGCTTCCCTTTGCCGCTTTGGCGGTCGCGATCGATGCGAACACCTCTCCAGCCGACGTCCTCCACGACCTGCACGAGATCGACCGCTTCGCACAGATGCAGCGCTTCCATGCAGCCGTCGATCTCGTCCTTCTTGAATTCTGTCGTCTTGTGTACCGTCACTCTCCGGGGAGAGCGACCCGAGTGCCGACGTCGGTAGAGATCTAGCGATCGGCCCATCACGCGGAACATCTCCGTCCGGGACATGAACGGATTGTCCCGCTGGACATCGATTTCATGGGCATCGTAGGCGACGAACTCAAGACCCGCCCCTTCCGCATCGAACACTTGGCTACAGCAGGTGACAAAGCGTGGCCGGTCTGACTCGGTCGGACGCAGCGCATAAGAGAGACCGATGTAGGCGGCCTCAGGATCCGAATCTGCGAGTTTCCAGGGAATGCCGCCAGCCTTCGCGTAAATCGCTAGGCCGATCCGCCACATGACGCTCGCACGGTCCGGATAGGCGAGCGCGCGGTCTTCACGGACGAGTTGGATTGGAATGCGTCGCGCTGCGGTAGCGGCCTTCAGGTGGTCATGGAGATCGAAGTCGTCGCCGTCTGCTCCCGTGAACCCGGCTGCCCAGCTTTGCGGGATGTAGATGAAGACAATGTCGAACGCGTCGCGGCGAGCCTCCAACGATCGGATCGCGCGAAGCAAGCGGTCCGCCAGCACGACATGGGGGGTGACTGAGTCCTTCATTTCGCCATCGAGCCGGTCGTCCAGCTCTATATGGCAATCCTTGACCGCGCCCCGCATGTCGAGATTGAACGCTTTGCGGAAACCGGGCCAGGGAGGCAGGTAGTCCTTGCGCTCCGTCGGCTTGTACTGGAACGCCAGTTCCTTCATGAAGCCGTAGAGTCGGTTTCCCTGCCGTGCCGGTGCGATCGTCGCGATCCGGATGGGATCCGGAACAAGACCGGATGAATAGGGCCCGAACCGCAGCAGTCCACGCAAAGGATGGAGATCCACGTCCGACGCGCGGTCTGGATGAAACGCGAGCTTGGCTTCGGGAAAAAACAAATGAGGCGATATCTCGCTGCTCATGCTCGGGCTCTCCCCGAGAAAGCTGTGACATCGCCCAGCCTGAAGGCCGCATTCACACCAGTGCTGATTCCAAGCGCCGGAAGGTCGCGCTGCGGGGACGCGAACAGCATCGACCAAAACTCGAGCAAGGCATTGAGCGCAGGATTGTAGCGTCTCACAATCCGTTCGCGCGCGAAATCGGTGGCGGCGGCCCTGTTCTCCCTTGTAAGTCCTTCGAATACGGTGCGCGGCTCGAGCAGAAGCCAAAGCCGCTCATCCACCCAATCCAGCCTGATCCCCACGCCTTCTTTCCATTTTAGTTCGGGTTGCTTCGGCACCAATCCACCTAGACTTCCGGTCAGCTTCCTCAGCGGCGCCCATTTTTCGTCATCAACGGAGGTCGGCGTCAACAGGTCGGCGCCTCTGCGACGGGCAGCGATCATCCGATGTTCGCGGGTGAGAGCTCGGGTCAGTGCTTCGCGGAGAAGGCCCCGTTCGTGACTATCGTAACGCAGCCGCCGGGTTTCAATTGAATGCAGATCGAAGCTTTCGATCTCATATGCGGAAAGGACTGCTCTGATATCGGCGTCAGCACCGAAGGCCAGCACGCCTGCTTTCGAACGGGTGCCAATGACCGGCAGGCCCGACGCTTCGATTGCCGACTTGATTTCCGCCACGCCGCCGGCGTCGCAGACGGCGCGGCGGCACACGCTCGGCATCCCTGTCAGTTCGAGCGCGTTGAGACGGACGACCGGGTAGCCCCGATTCCCGGTCGGGCGCGGGGCTGGGGACCAAACCCGCCGTTCGGTTGCGATCTCATCCAACACTGTCGTGTCTAGGTCCGGCACGAGCCGCATAAGATCGCGCAACGTTTCATCGAAGTTCTCTATCGGCACGAGACCGCAGTCGATTTCCTTACGTGCGGCGGCGGCAAGAAGCCGTTGGACGCGCAGCAAGGGCGGATCCTCGCCGCGATGGAGCCAGAAGAGACCGGCGGGAAAGGAGGCATCACGTTCTAGCGCCGCTTCGAGCGTGTCCATGACCGACTCATCGCGACCGCTGTAGCCGGCCACGACAAGTCCCCACCGGCTGCAGCTATCGATCAGCAGGGTTCTGAGTTTCGCATCCTGTTCGCGCAGCTCATCTCCGGTATTCTTGAGCCGGCGCGATCGGAAGTCGCCATGAAGCTTGACCTCGACGGGCCAGCGCCCTTCGTCGATGGCGTTCCGTCCGAGACTGCCGGTCTCTATCGCCACAGTGGTCAACTGGCCGGTCCCGCCATAAACCTTCGCGCAGCCGTCGGCGACTAGAGGGTCGAAGTTGCTGGTCCAGACTAAACGACAACGCGCACCTTTCATCAGTGTCGCCAACGCAATGTGCCCGTAGGAGGGCTTCGCGCCGCTGATCTTTGCAGCGATGTACGTGCGACGGTCTGCCTCGCTTGGATAGACGGACTCGAAGAGCGCCGCGTACTCGTCGGGCGAACCGAGCGCGGGTAAGCTGCCAAGGTCGTTGATGAACGATTGCAGTTCACGTCGGACGGCCGGATTGGCGAGGTCGGCGACCTGTTTCGGAGAAACGCGGCGCTGGCTGACGTAAAGTTGCTGCTTGAATTCCCAAATCATGTCCCACGCCGTCGGAATGCCGGCGGCCGCCGAAGCGCCAGCCCCGAGCAGCCACATGAGATTTCCGCCGCGCTGCGAGAAGCGACGCGCAAAATCGTCCGTAGCTACGGTGGGATAGATCGAATCGATTATCACGCGAACATTCTAGTTTCACGAACTCGCGGATGCACTGAATCTCGCCTCCCGCTGGGTTGTCGGACCGTACGTGCGGCACTTATGCTGCGCCGCAATAAGCCCCAATTGACGACGTGCCCTCTGAACCCCGAGTTGCCTGAGGGCTGCGTCAGATCGTAAAGCTCTGGCCTGCCAATCGACGGCTGGCCGATTCGGCTTGGCGACGGATAAGTCACGCATGACAATCGAGGACGTCGTTTCCCGGATCGAAAAACTGAACAGCGGCTTGGCGACCTTTTGGGCAGCAAGCAACGGCTGGGCGCCTGTTGAAGCCGCGGGCCTGCTGACCAAGAGCCGCCTCGACTGGCAGGCGTCGCTGTCAAAGACATTGCGTTTGTGGCTACGTGAACCCTCCACTGCGCTGTCGGACGGAGAACTCATTCTCGCCTAGTCGAACCTCGGCAGTCTGCTCGAAGGAACGCTAAAACTCCTCCTGTCGGTGTTTTACATGGACTACAAAGCCGACCTGGACGTGCTCAAGAAGGCAAATGCGTTCGATCACAAAAAGCAAAAGGCTTTCAGTCCTGACGGACTTACGCTCCAGCCTCTGAAGATCTTCGTGAAAGAGCATGACCTCATCGGCGCTGACGGGAATGCCCTCGTTGATCTGGTGCAGGAGCGGCGCAACACCATTCACGCCTTCAAAGACAAGCCCCTGGGTGATGGCGCCGAACTCCAACTGGCTATGCGGGGCTATCTTGTGCTCCTACGGCGTGTCAACGAAAGGCTTCCCTACCCGGACAACGTGTACGCACCGCGCGAAATCTAACCATTTCACGAGCCGCGAAACACCTATTTGTAGTCGAAGTCGTTTGGCCCGATCGCGACCCAGACGAAATCATCGTCGTCGAACGAGAACTCAGCAACCGATGTCGGCTTGCCGTGCTTGTCGACGGTCAGGGTCATACTAAAATTGGCTTCTACATCTATGTTCTTCTCGCCTTCCACCGTGTGGTGCGGCAGCAGTACCTTGTCTTCGCTGTCGTAAGTGGCGGTGTCCCAATCGGGATGGTGGTAGGAGACTTTGACGTCCATCTCGATGCGCCCGACGACGAGAATCTCCTTGCCTGGGCCGATCGTCCGAAATGTCCTGAAGTCGAGAAAGTTCACATTTTCCACGTCCGCTTCGTCGATTTCTGCATCGTCAACATCGCTGACCTGCAATCCCCACTGATTGAGTTCTTCATGAACGACCCCGACGATCGCATCGCGATTGTCATCCACAAAATCGTTGACGTCCGGGGCCGCTTCGATTGTCAGCCCGAGCTTGGCGAAGAGATCCGCGATCGATCTCAGCCCGGTGATATGCTCAGCGTTCTTGATGACCGCCGCAAAGTCCTTGTCGTCCGAGACGATCGTCAGCGGATCGCTTTTCGTGACAGTCGCTTTTAGGGCTTCGAAGATGAAGGCATCTGGAAATTGATCCTTCTTGGCGTCGTCGCCAAACAGGCCGGTCCTGCGCGCGTATGCGTCGAATACGACGGACGGCTTCACACTATCGATCGAAAGCGTCTCCGCTCGCAGCGAGCTGAACATCTGCTCCACCGCAGCATGATACTTCTCGATCAGTCTTTGCTGCAGTTCAACCGGAGAAATCTCCGGGAGTTTAACGGCGAGAATCTCATCAGCCAGGTCGCGGACTCGTCTCCTGGTCAGGTCGCCGATGACCTCGAAATCGTTAGCCCCATGGTTTTTTGCGATCTCTATTTTTGTAAGATCGGTCGTGACAACCTTGATATAGCCGGCGTCTACCAGATCAGCGACCCGCGGGATCAGCGGACCGCCGGGCGGCTTGCCGGCCCGGATCACGACGTTCGCATCAAGGAAAACCCGGCGGGGGCGATCAGCGGCCATTTCAGAAATCCTCGCGAGAACAGCTCTCGCATGTTTGATTCGCGTCGCGGATAAGAATCCGTATCGCCGGTTGTCTCACGCGATCCCAGACGCCTTATTCCAACTTCTCCGCCGGAAGGTTGGCGCTCGCCACCATCTGATCATAGAGCCGACGCTTCAAACGCAACTCCCGAAGGTCCGCTGCCACAGCTTCAGCGAATTTCTTGATCGCCACTGACGCCTCGTCAATTCGGGTCGGCAGATATTCCCGCGCTTTGGTCTCGGCTGCGTCAATCTTCGCCCGGTCGTCGTCGGAGAAATCGTACTCCGGATCGTCAGCGTAGACAGACCCATTGTAGTCTGACATGCACTTGGTGAGCCGCCCGAGAATGTCGATGAGGTTTTGACGGGCGGCTGTTATCTCCGCAGGCCCGAAGTTTCTGTCCTGCCGCCGAATTAAACGGCCGCGGGTGCTGTCGACCGTTTGGTTCATATCCCATACCCAGTGAGGAAGCACCCCATGGTCATCCTCACGTTCATAATAGCCACGCGCCAGGTCTTCGGACAGTTTTTCCAGCGCGGCCAATTCTGGCTTGAGCCAGTTCTCCAGCCGTTTTTCACGATCTGCGTGAACCTGTTGCAAAGCGACAGCGGTCTGCACCGAGGACAGCTTGAGCTGCTTCAGAACAGGCTGGACGCTAAGCCAAGCAACGAAAATCGCGCCAAACATGGCGATCAACGTCTGGTAGCGGGAAAACCACCATTCGAGACAACCACATTGAGCATCCTTGATCTGCTCGCAACCACCATTGAAGGTGGCGCCATAGGCAAACCCCAATACAAGCGCCAGGGTGGCAGCGGCTGCGACAAGGGCGAGCGTATTCCGATGATCCGCCATTCGGGCACCAATCGTTATGCGACCACGATGGCGTGCGTCATTTCTTCGCTACCCTGCTTTGATTTTCAAAGAAAAACGGAAAGAAACTGCGCTGCTGTTTCAAGCGCAGGATGTCGCTGGTCTTGATCATGTTGGCTTTGCGGCGCTCCCCGCCGCCTTGTTCGGTGATAACCTCGAGGTCCGGATTCTCGATGATCGCTGAGTTGATGTCGTGCATGTGAGCCGGGGTCGCGTTGTAGATGCTGGCGTAAAACTCACCGACCGGAATTGCATCGCCGTAATTTGTGATGAACCGCGGAATATCATCGTGAAGCTGCTTTTTTGCTTCCGCCCTTCCCGCCGCATCGAACATGTAGAGCATGCTGTCGGCTTCACTCGGGTCGTAAGACAGCATGTGCAAACCGGACCGGCCAAAATGTGCCTGGGCGCTGCTGTTTTGATGCAGGATATTGTTGTATTCCTGACGCGCACGAACCGAATTTGCGAAGTGGATAAGCCAATAACGCCATCCGTCCGGATTGTGGATGGAAAATGGACTGACGTAGTTCGCGCAGCGCCGAAACGACTCGAACACGATGCGTTCCGCTGCGCCAAGCCAAGCGTCCTTGGTCATCAAACCATCGAGTTGCGATAGATCATCCGGACTGACGCCAAACGGCGCAAGCTGCCTGGCCAGCGCGCCCCGGTCCGTCTGATGCAGGAACGTCAGCAACGTCTGGATGCCGAATGTGTAGAAGATTTCAACCGACGTGAACGACGCGACGATGTCGCCGATCGTGTTGATTTCGACGCTGCCTGTTCCGCATTGATCCAGATTGAAGAGGACGTTGTGATAGCTGCCGCGCTCGAGCAGTTGCTTCACCTCGGGATAGAGTTCGTCGAACTTCTCATTCCGATACTCGACGCGAAGGTGAAGCTTCGGCACGTTCTCCTTGATTTCGGCGATGAGCGAAGCGGCATTCGTTTTCAGCAGCTCGACAGTCTCTTTGTCGAAGTCGTTCAGGATGAGCAGGCATTCGATGTCGAGCGGCGACATCCCCTCGGCCTGACGCTTGATGTTGAATTGCTCCGTCGCGACACGAAGCTCGTTTATAAAGATCAGCGGAGACCCGGGACTGCCGCACTTGTATTGGCCGCCGCCTGCAAAACCATCGACAATGGCAAGACGAAACCGGGACTGTTGAGGAAGCTGGCAGCGCACGGTCAGATATCGCGCGACGTATTCGGCGATGACCTTGTGCTTGCGTCTTGAGTGCTCCTCAAGAACCGCGCCTGCGACCCATGAATACGGCTTTTTCGACATTCGCCTCCGAATGAATCCTGCTATCCAGAGGCGTCATTCTCAGAGCGCGAGCGAAGCCTTCGGCATTTCGTCCCAGACCTGATCGCGATATACGCGCCCATTGGCCTTTTTGGAACGACGCTTGTTGTCTTTCCCCCATGTCCCCCACTGCTTAAAGAAGAACGCGGTGTTGTGCATCGCACACTGATCGAAGATTTCATCGATCCAATCTTCACGGATCGGGCGAGCCGATCTTCCGCTTTCTCCGCCGACGATGGCCCAATGGATGTCGCGAAGATCGACTGACCCTACCGGACCGATCAGCGGCTCAAATGAGATGAAACGGATTGCAGCCGGGATGGTGCGCAAATGATCGATGCGACCCGCGACGTTGGCGCTCTCGACACTGGTGCCGAGCCATACGTTCGGCAGAACTTCGCCGATCTTGGAGCGAACCAGCGCCCCCATCCGCTCCGGACGCTTGGTAAGGATCTGATAGTGATGGTGGGGCGTGGCACGCATGACGGCCCAGACTCTCAGGATGAAGGCGTCCGTCACCCGATCATGAAACAGGTCAGACATCGAGTTAACGAAGATTTTTCGCGGCTTCTTCCAGCGCAGCGGAATGTCCAAGGCGGCCTTGTCTTCACGGACCACGCCGTTCCAAACGGTTCGTTTTCCGCTGCGTCGCGTGAGTCCTTTATATTTCGGAACATTCATCGCCTGAAGTCGTCTCGCCATTTCCATGGCATAGCAATTCGTGCAGCCCGCGCTGACGATGGAGCAGCCAGCAACTGGATTCCAGGTGGCGTCAGTCCATTCAATTTGCGTCTCGGCCATGACCGTTCCCACATCGTGCTGTCGATGACGTCGATTGTCGATCACAGTCAATACCAGCTTAACCGTTAATACCGGGTTGGAGGGTGCCGGTCACGGACGGCTATCAGGGATCGTGCGTCACGGGTCGCCATCATGCGCCGCAATCGCCTGAACCACGGCCATGTCGAGCCGTTCCGATTCCGACATAGAATCGGCCTCTGCCGCTTCTGACATTTCAAGTTCCTGATTGACGTTGCTCAGCCGATGTTCTTCTTTTGTCCTCATGAATCGCGGATTTACCGTCCTAGCGGGTCGAGCGGTTTTTCAATGCCACATCTATCTTAGCGTCGTGTCGTGCGTTTCTCTTTGGTGAAGCCCTTATCAGTGGCCATGAAGCGCTGGAGCATAGGCGCGATCAGCTTGCCCGGATCGGGAGGCATCGCTTGGCCCGAGGTCTGGGCAAGAATCTCGGCGTAGGCGACAAGATCGCGATGAACGGCAGCCGGCAACTCGACCGTGAGCTTGACCGGCTTGTCGTCAAGGAGAGCCGAGAGCCTGAGCTTGGTCATGACGGCTCCTTCGCGGCCCCATAGGGCTGCAATATTAGGTCGCGATTGACGATCACACGGACGGGGAAGCCCGGTCGGATCGTGAGCGTCGGCTGAATGTTGAGCTGGCGTCGGATGAGCTGACGGCCGACATCGGACGCCGTGTCCTGGCTGCTCTGGCGGATCGCCCGCGCGATCTCGTTTTCGTTGTTGCTCGATCCGAGCTCGGTGCCGACGCCGAGCAAGGTCGAGAGGATCGCCGCCTTGAAAAGCTGACCCCAATGATAATCGACGTCGTCCTCGAGCCCGGAATAGCCTTCGGCGTCGGCGCCCGGTTGCCTTTCCAGAACGATCGACGTGCCGTTGGGCATGATGATGCGATTCCAGACGAGCAGCACGCGCGACTGCCCGAATGCGACCTGGCTGTCGTACTGGCCGATCAGCCGCGCGCCTTGCGGGATGAGGAGCTGCTTGCCGGTCGGGGTGTCGTAAACCTGCTCCGTCACCTGCGCGGTGATCGTTCCGGGCAGGTCGGATTTGATGCCGGTAATTAGCGCTGCCGGAATGACGGTGCCGGCTTGCACGACATAGGGCGACACCTTCTCCTGCACGCGATCGGGCGTGACGGTGCGCCGATCGACGGCCGCGTTGACGAAGGCGAGCTTGCGATCCTGCATGTTTTGCGCCGCGC
>JAGRLZ010000150.1 GCA_020441545.1 Xanthobacteraceae bacterium
TCGCTGTACAGCAGGCACTGCACGATCTCGCGCTTGAGCAGGCCGGGGATCAGCTCGCGCTTCAACGTCTCGCTGCCGAAGTCGAAGATGGTGTTGGCGGCGAGGTTGCTGCGATCCTGCCGGGCGCCGGGCGCGCCGACGCGGGCGAATTCCTCCGCGACGATGTCGGCCTGCTCAGCCGTCAGTTCGCGGCCGAACCAGTCCCTCGGCCAGGTCGGCACCGCCCAGCCGGCATCGAGCACTTTCGTGATCCAGGCACGGGTGGCCGCGGATAAATTCCATTTGTCCTGGTCCGGCGGCAGGGTGCCGTCCCAGTTGGCCGCGAGCCATGCCTGCACGTCGGCACGAAGCGCGGCATCGGAAGCGCCGGTGTCCGTTGCTGCAATGGGATCGGTCATGGATCAGGCTCCAAGCTGCGTGAGATAACGCTCGCGATAGAGCGCGGGCGCACCGAAAAGCTGTGCGTAGGCGCGGGCGCGGCGAAGATAGAGATGCGCCGGATGCTCCCACGTGAAGGCGATGCCGCCGTGCATCTGGATCGCGGTCGCGGCGACCTTGGCGTAGGCCTCGGCGCAGGCGAAGGCGGCGAGGCTCACGGCTTCCTCGGCCCGATTGCTGTTCTCCGCCAGTTGCTCGGCGGCGTGACGCGCCGCGGAGGTGCTCGATTCGACCTCGATCAGCAGGTCGGCCGCCATGTGCTTGAGAGCCTGGAAGCCGCCGATCGGGCGCCCGAACTGAATGCGCGTCCGGATATATTCGATCGTCATGTCGAAAATCCGCCGCGCGCCGCCGGCCTGTTCGCCGGCGAGGGCGACCAGCGCGAGATCGAGCGCGTTCTGAACGGCGGGCCATCCCATGGTGCCGACCTGGCGCGCCGGCGTGTCCGCGAAGGTCAGCCGGGCAAGGCGAAGCGTGCGGTCGAAGCTCGGCAGCGCGGTCCGTGTCAGTCCGGCGGCATCCGCCGTCACCTCGAACAGGCCGAGCCCGCTTTCCGTTCTCGCCACGACCAGCAGCCGGTCCGCGATCTGGCCATGGGTGACGTAGGAGGCCACGCCATTCAGCAGGCTGCCGTCGTCGGCGGGGCGGGCCTCCACCGTCACGCCGTCCGGCGTCCACGTCCCTGAATCGCCGGTCATGGCGACCGTGGCGATCGTGGTGCCGGCCGCGATGCCCGGCAATAGCCGTGCCTGCGCCGCGCTGTCTCCGCTGGCGCCGAGGAGGCCGGCCGCGAGCACGCCGCTCGAAATGAGCGGCGAGCACAGCAGCGCGGCGCCGGTCTCCTCCATCACCAGTTCGAGTTCGACCGGGCCAAGGCCGGTGCCGCCATGCGCGGAATCGATGATGAGGCCGACGATGCCGGTTTCCACCAGCTGGCTCCACAGCGCCGGGTCGTAGCCTTGCGCCGTCTCCATCGTGGCGCGGACGGCGGCCTCCGAACTCTTGTCGCGCATCAGGCTGCCGACCGCGTCGCAGATCGCGGTTCTTTCCTCGGCGGTTGTCGTCGTCATCGGGCTCCATTCCTCTCGCCGCCGCCGCTTGCCGGTGCGGCTTTCGGCGCCCCGTCAACGCGGGCGCAGGCAAAACGGAGCCCACAATGGCTCAGGATCGGCCCTGGGTCCACATGCGTCGATTTTTCCGTGGAGCGGGACGCGTGTCGCGGCCGGTCAGACTTCCAGCCAGTCCTTGCGCACGTCCTCGTTGGCCTTCAGTTCGTCGGGCGTGCCCTCGAATACGATCTGGCCATGGCCCATGACATACAGGCGATGCGAGATGCGCAGCGCGATCGAAAGCTTCTGCTCGATGAGGAGAATGGCCAGTCCGGCGGCGGCGATCCGCGCGATCAGGTCGCCGACCTGCTGCACGATGATCGGGGCCAGACCTTCGGTCGGCTCGTCGATGATGATGAGCTCGGGATCGCCCATCAGCGTCCGGCACATGGTCAGCATCTGCTTCTCGCCACCCGACAGCACGCCGGCCGCCGTATCGGCGCGCCGGGCGAGGTTGGGAAACATCTCGAGCATGTCGTCGAGCTTCCAGCGGCCGGGCTTGCGCGGGTTCTTGATGCCGAGCAGCAGGTTCTGGCGCACCGTGAGGCTCGGGAAAATGTCGCGGTGCTCGGGAACGTAGCCGAGGCCGAGATGGGCGATCTTGTAGCTGGGCAGGCCGACGATGTCCTTGCCCTTGAAATTGATGGTGCCGTGCGGGGGCACCTCGCCCATGATCGCCTTCGCGGTGGTCGAGCGGCCGACGCCGTTGCGCCCCAGCAGGCTGACCACCTCACCGGCCTGGATATTCATGTCCACGCCTTGCAGGATGTGGCTCTTGCCGTAATAGGCATGCAGGTCCTTGACCTCGAGCATCAGTGCTCCTCCTCGCCAAGGTAGGCTTCCTTGACCTTCGGATTGCCGCGAATTTCCTCCGGCGTACCCGAGGCGATGATATTGCCGTAGACCAGCACCGAGATGCGGTCCGCGAGCCCGAACACCACGCTCATGTCGTGCTCGACGATGACCAGCGTCCGGCCTTCCGTAAGGCGGCGGATCAGCGCGACGGCACGCTCGGTCTCGGTGTTGCTCATGCCCGCGGTCGGCTCGTCCAGCATGATGACGTTGGCGCCGCCGGCGATGGTGATGCCGATTTCCAGCTCGCGCTGCTCGGCATAGGTCAGCAGGCCGGCCGGAACGTCGCGCCGCTCGGTGAGGTGGATATCCTCGAGAATCTCCGCCGTGCGGCGCCGGACTTCCGGCAGGCTGTCGACATTCTTCCAGAACGCATAGCGATGGCCGGTCGCCCACAGCACGGCGCAGCGGATGTTTTCCCACACCGTCATCTTGGCGAACACGTTGGTGACCTGGAACGAGCGCGACAGGCCGCGGCGGTTGATCTCGAACGGCCGCAATCCGGCGATCGGATCGCCGTTGAGGTTGATCTCGCCCGACGTCGGCGTGATGTGTCCGCTGATGAGGTTGAACGTCGTCGACTTGCCGGCGCCGTTCGGGCCGATGATCGCATGGCGTTCGCCTTTGCCGACCGTCAGATTGAGGTCCTGAATGATGCGCACATTGCCGAACTTCTTCTCGACGGCACGCATTTCGATCGCTGTCGTCATGAGAGGTATCCTCGCTCGCGTGCGGCCATCGCCGCGCGGTCCCATGCCCCGGCGATGCCACGCCAGGTCATGCGCGCGACGAAGAAGCCGCCGATCGTCAGAACCACCGCGGCCAGCCATGTCATCGGGCTCGCGGCTTCAAAGGGAATGCGGAACAGCCGTATGGTGGTGCTGTCGGCGGAGCCTTGCGAATAGGCCCCCAGAACCTCGATCCCGAGGATGACGCCGCAGGCGAACAGCAGCGTCGGCACGATCGCGATGAGGTAGGACGGAAGCACCATCGGCAGGGTGCCGGCGCGCAGCAGCGGCCGATGCATCATCAGCAGGCTCGCGATGCCGCCGGGGGCAAACATGACGATGCCGATGAAGATGATGCCGAAGTAGAGCTGCCAGACGCTGGTGATGTCGGCCAGTTCCAGCTGCAGCATGGTGACGACGATGGCACCGAGGATCGGCCCGAAGAAATAGCTCACGCCGCCGATGAAGGCTGCGAACAGCACGACGCCGGATTGCACGGCGCCGAGATAGGCGGCGTTGGCGATCTCGAAGTTGATGGCCGCGAGCGCGCCGGCGATTCCGGCGAAGAAGCCGGCGAAGCAGAAGGCCAGGTAGCGGACGACGTGCGGGTCGTAGCCGATGAACTGGACGCGCTCGGGATTGTCGCGCACGGCGTTGCACATCCGCCCCAGCGGGGTGCGCGTCAGCGCATACATCCCGATCGCCGAGATCACGAGCCAGAACGCGATCAGGTAGTAGACCTGGATCTGCGGGCCGAAGCTCAGGCCGAAGATCGTCGGCAGGTCGGTGCGGTTGGTGGTGATGCCGGCTTCGCCGCCGAAGAAGCTGCGCAGGATCAGCGACGACGACGCCACCAGTTCGCCGACCCCGAGCGAGATCATCGCGAACACCGTTCCGGCGCGCTGGGTCGAAACCCAGCCGATCACCAGGGCGAAGACCAGGCCGGCAAAGCCGCCGATCAGCGGGACGAAGGGTAGCGGGACCGGAAGTTCGTGGGCCACGATGGCGTTCATGCCGTGGACGGCGAGAAAGCCGCCGAGACCGTAATAGACGGCATGACCGAAGGACAACAGCCCGGTCTGGCCGAGCAGGATGTTGTAGGACAGCGCGAAGATGATCGCGATACCGATCAGGCTGAACGTCGTGTGCGACCCGCCCGAGGTGAAGATCAGCGGGAGCAGGATGACGCCCAGGATGCAGACCGCCCAGATCGCATAGAAGCCGAGGCTCTGGGCGGGGCCGGACTGGGCCGGCGATGGGGCTTGGCTGGTCACGTCTGTCATGATTCACGAGTCCCCATAAGGCCCATCGGACGGACGATCAGCACCAGGACCAGCAGCACATAGGGCAGGATCGGTGCGATCTGGGCGATGGTCACGTTCCAGATATCGGTCAGCAGCGACGGGCCGATGCTCGGATCGAGCGGTCCGAACAGGCTCGCCAGCGAGCCGTTCATCGACACCGCGAAGGTCTGGATCAGTCCGATCAGGAGCGAGGCGACGAAGGCGCCGGGCAGCGAGCCGAGCCCGCCGACGACGATCACCACGAACAGGATCGGGCCGAGCAGGGCGGCCATGTCGGACTGGGTGACCAGCGCCGGACCGGCGATGACGCCGGCGACGGCCGCGAGCGCCGTGCCGACGCCGAACACCAGCATGAACACGCGCCCGACGTTATGTCCGAGATGGGCGACCATGTTGGGATGGGTCAGCGCCGCCTGGACGATCAGGCCGACCCGCGTGCGCTTCAGCGTGACCAGGAGCGCGATGAAAATCGCCACCGAGATCAGGAGCATGAACATCTTGTAGGCGGGGTAGTTGGTCGAGAAGATCGTGAAGGCCGGGAAGTCGAGAATGGCCGGGACGCGATAATCCATCGGCAGCTTGCCCCAGATCATCTGCACCACCTGCTCGATCGCGAAGGCGAGGCCGAAGGTCAGCAGCAGCTCGGCGACGTGGCCGTGCTTGTGGGTCTGGCGCAGGCCGTAGCGCTCGACCGCCATGCCGATGAGGCTGACCAGGAGGGGAGCGAATATCAGGGCCGGCCAGAAGCCGATCCACTTGGTGAGCTGGTACCCGAAGAAGGCACCGAGCATGTAGAAGCTGGCATGGGCGAAGTTAAGTACGCCCATCATGCTGAAAATCACGGTGAGCCCGCTGGACAGCAGGAACAACAACATGCCGAACAGCACGCCGTTCAAGGTGGAAATAACGATCAGCTCAAGCACGGGACAACCACCAGGTTGGAGTTAGAGATCGTGCATGGTGACGTGGAGAGGGCCGCAACCTCTTGCGATGAAGCGAGAGAGAACGATCCGTGCCCCGCGTTCGGGAGGTGGCGGCGGCCCGGCAAGGTCTGGTCGGGCCGGCCGCCGTGTCCTTCCGCGCCGCCGGGCGGCGGGCGCGAAAGGATATCGAGCGTGCGCGTCAGGGACGCTTCATCTTGCAGGTGGTCGGCAGCGTGGCCTGTGCGGTGTCGATCTTGGCGACCAGTTTCCAGCCCCAGCCGGTGCCTTCCTCGTCGAACGGTTCCTTGTCCGTGAGGCTGCCGAAGGACGAGATGTAGATCGGCTGCAGGAACTGGTGGTCGTCCTTGCGCATGGTGCCCTTGCCACCGTCGAGGACCTCGATTTCCATGCCTTCGAGGGCCGCGGCAACCTTGACCGGGTCGAGCGACTTCGCCTTCTCGGCCGCGGCCTTGAACATGCGCATCTGGTTCACGGCGCGCGGATACCAGAGCGACAGGTGGGTCTTTTCGCGGAACGCCTTCTCGAAATCGACCGCGGACTTGTGGCCGGCGTTGGGAATGCCTTCGGTGATCTGGAACACCTGATGATCCAGACCGGCCTGCTTGATCGCGGTGGGGCCGCCAGCGCCGCCGGAGTAATAGGTGTACCAGTTGACCTTGAGGCCGGCGTCGGCCGCCGCCTTCAGCAGCAGCGCGATGTCCTGGCCCCAGTTGCCGGTCACGACCGAGTCGGCGCCGGATGCCTTGATCTTGGCGATGTAGGGCGAGAAGTCGGTGATCTTCAGCAGCGGATGCAGCTCGTCGCCGACGATCTTGATGTCGGGACGCTTGGCCGCCAGCATCTTGCGGGCCTCGCTGCGAACCGACTGGCCGAACGAGTAGTCCTGATTGATCAGGTAGACTTTCTTGATCGACGGAACGCCCTTTATGTAGTTGGTCAGCGCTTCCATCTTGATGTCCGAATTCGCATCCCAGCGGAAGTGCCAGTAGCTGCACTTCGCATTGGTCAGAACCGGGTCGACCGCGGCATAGTTCAGATAGAGCATTTCCTTGCCGGGATTGCGCGAGTTGTGCTTGGTCACGAAGCCCGACAGCGCGGCGGCGACGGCCGAACCGTTGCCCTGGGTGATGTAGCGAATGCCGGCGTCGGCCGCCTTCTGCGCCTGGATCAGGCTTTCCTGCGGATTGGTCTTGTTGTCGAACGGCACGATTTCGACCTTCTTGCCGAGGATGCCGCCGTCGGCATTGATTTGATCGGCAAGATATTGAAATGTCTTCAGGCCGACTTCGCCGACACTGGCGCCGCCGCCGGACAAGGGATCGATGTAGCCGATCTTGACGGTCTCCTGGGCCATCGCGCCGGCGCCGAAGCCGAGCATCGGTAGTGCGACGGCCGCGGCTGTAAGAAATCTTCGCATTATTGTTCCCCTTAGGTCTTCATTTCAGTTCGCACTGGGAGATGCCGGACAAAACTGGCATCCCACGTATATCTCTGCAAGCAATTTGAGGAAGTGCGGCTGCAACGACGGACGATTGCAGCAACGGCAGGCCGAAAGGTTGGAGGGCCGAAAGGCCGGAGGAAAGATCGGAGGTTTGTGATCCGCGAATGTGATCCATCAACATGATCCGCGGAGCGCATGCGCCGGGGGGCATTCACCACGAGGCATTCACCGTCGGCACGGCGCGTCGCCACAGCATGTCGCCGCGGCACACTTGCGCGTGGCCTCTCCATTCGCGATCGCTCCCCGACTCTTTTGTTGCACTGCGAAGGCGGAGGGCCGCCCCAAGGACAGAGAACTTCCCCGATCTCCGCGGTGTTCGTGGCGGACATGCCTTGCGGGGGCAAGACAGATACCGCACCTTGAAAGAATGAACCGGACCTCTATCCACAAAAAAGGTGCGGTCGGCCCGTTTTCGGGGTGAATTGAGGACAGCGGCTCTCGCGTGCGGGGACGCGCGGCGTCGCGCGGGCGGTCTTCCGCTCGCTGTTCATGTGCGCATGGCTTTTGCAGAACGCTTTATCCGGCGTATTGTCGCGATGAAACTGCGCGTCGAGGGCGGGGAAGGCAGATGACGAGAGCTCGTTGGGGGATTGCAGGCGCTGTGCTTGTCGTGTTGGGCGTGTTGCTCTGGCTGGCGACGCGCCCCCCGCCACTGACGATCCAGGGCGAGGTGTCCGCCAATCGCGTCGATATCAGTTCGCGTGTTGCCGGCCGCGTCGTCAAATTGAACGTCAATGTCGGCGATACGGTGCAGAAGGGCGCGGTGCTGGCCGAACTCGAAAGCCCCCAGCTCGGGGCCGCGGTCGCGGCGGCCGAAGCGGCGGTGGGCGTGGCGCGGGCTGATCTCGCGCGGGTCAGCAGCACGCGGCCGGAGAACATCGCCGCGCGCAGGGCGGAGCTTGCCGCCGCCGAGGCGGATGTCACCCTCAGCCAGGAAGTCTACAATCGACAGGCCCAGCTTGCTCAAAGCGGCAATGTCCCGCAGGCGCGGGTCGACGAGGCGACGCGGAACCTGGAAGCCGCGATCCGGAAGCGCGAGGCGGCGGAGGCGGCCTTGCGCCTTGCAACGACCGGCGCCAGCCCGGAGGAGCGGGCGCTTGCGGCGGCCCAGGTGAAGCAGGCCGAAGCCACGCTCAACCAGCGCAAGGTCGACATCGCGGAATTGACGATCCGCGCGCCGATCTCGGGACAGGTCACGACGCGCGTTGCCGAACTGGGCGAAAACTACGGCGCGGGTGCGCCGCTATTGTCGCTGATCGACAACGCGCATGTCTGGTTCACCTTCAACATGCGCGAGGATCTCCTGGCCGGCCTCAAGGTCGGCGATACATTCGAGGTGACGATTCCGGCGGCGTCGCCGCGCCCGCAGCGCGTCCGCGTGACGATGATCAATGTGCAGGGGCAATATGCGACCTGGCGTGCGACCCGCGCGACCGGCGGTTTCGACCTGCGCACCTTCGAGGTGCGCGCCGTGCCGGTGGAGCCGCTGCAGGGCCTGCGTCCGGGAATGAGCGTCATCGCCGACTGGGTGCGAAAGGGCGGCTGACATGCGCCGGAGCAGCAGCATCCGTCCCGGGTTCTGGCTGGTCTTCTGGCGCGAGGCCGGCTGGCTGAAGCGGCGGCCTTTCCTGCTGTTCATGAGCACGATCGCGCCGCTCGCCCTGATCGGGCTGTTGACCATGATCTTCAGCGCCGGCCTTGCGACCCGGCTTCCGATCGGCGTGCTGGACCTGGACCGGACCGACCTGTCGCGGACGATCATCCGCATGGTCGATGCCACGCCGGATGCGGCGGTGGCCGAGAGCGTTACCGATCTCGCCGCGGGGCGACGGCTGTTGCTGTCGGGGCGCATCCACGGGCTGTTGATGCTGCCGCAACACCTGGAGCGGGACGTCTTTGCCGGGCGCCGGCCGGAAGTGGTGTTCTTCTACAATGCCCAGACCCTGACGACGGGCAA
>JAGRLZ010000151.1 GCA_020441545.1 Xanthobacteraceae bacterium
CGAAGACGAAGCGTCAGTCGGCCCGTGCCAGCGACAGGCGCCCGGCCCGCGCGGACGATCGCTCCGCGCTCAGCCGCTCGCATTGCGCGACCGCCAGCGTCAGGACGATGATCGCCACGCCCTGGTGGACCAAGGCCAGCACGATCGGCACCTGATGCAGCAGCGTCAGGATTCCCAGCGTCGCCTGGATAGTCAGCACAATCGCGAGCCAGACCGCGCCGCCGGCGCCGACGCGCGCGCGAACGGCGTCGATCGCATGAAGGATCGCCACGATCCACAACGCATAGGCCACCATGCGGTGGTTGAACTGCACGGTCAGCGTGTTGTCGAACAGGTTGCGCCACCATGGCTGTTCGAAGAACAGCCGCGCGCCGCTCGGAATGAAACCGCCGTCGATCGAGGGCCAGGTGTTGTAGACCCGGCCGGCGCGCAGTCCGGCGACCAGCGCGCCGAGATAGAGCTGCAGGAACACCATGCCGAGCAGCACCGCGCTGGTGACGCGCAGCCGCCATGGCGCCGGCGCGGCGCGGCGGATCGACAGCCGCCGGACCGTCCATACGATGGCGGCAAAGATCAGCAGCGCCAAAATCAGATGCGTCGCCAGACGGTACTGCGAGACTTCGACCCGCGCGGTGAGGCCGGATGCCACCATCCACCACCCGACGGCGCCCTGAAGCGCGCCCAGCCCGAAGATCAGCCACAGCCTTCGCTTCAGCTCGGCCGGCATCATTCCGCGCCACATGAACCAGAGGAACGGCAGCAGATAGGCCGCGCCGATGATGCGTCCCAGCAGCCGATGGCTCCATTCCCACCAGAAGATGGTCTTGAACTCATGCAGCGTCATTCCGGCATTCAGCTCGCGGTACTGCGGAATGGCCTTGTAGCCGTCGAAGGCTTCGTTCCATTGCTGCGCGTTGAGCGGCGGAATGGTACCCGTCACCGGCTTCCATTCGACAATCGACAGCCCGGATTCGGTGAGCCGCGTGGCCCCGCCCACCAGCACCATCAGCGCGATCAGCCCGGCGATGGCCATCAGCCACCCGCGGATGGCGCGGGTGTCGGATCGGGATTCGGTCGAAGTCCTGCTCATCGGGGCTATTCGTCGCCATGGCTTGAATGAATTCGCGTGCTCCTTATAGTCCCGTGGCCTCCTCAGGCAAGCGAGCCTCGCGGCTCTTTCCCAACCGGCTTCTCACGTTTGCGTTCATGACCATCCGCACCCGAAAATTCTTTGGAACCATTGCCTTGCTGGTCCTCGTGGTGGCCTGGTCGCTGCTCGGAATGGTGATCGCGCAAACGCCGTGGCTGGCGAGTTCCGGCCTCTATCAGGCGATCTTCTATGTCGTGGCCGGCCTCGGCTGGGTGCTGCCGGCGATGCCGATCATCAGCTGGATGTCGCGCCCCGATCCCGAGCGGTAAGACCTGCCTTGTCGACTCTCGTGCCTGCCTCGCCGGCCGGCGCGCCACCGCCGGATGGATGCAAGCCTCATTACGCTTTGTTGAGACTTGTCTGTGATGGTCGCCTGATATCCACATTGCACCTCTATTGACCGGAGCCGGTCCGGAATCGAGTTTCGCTGATGGCCATGGCCGTAACCGCCGAGAGACACAACACGATCGCAGATGCGCAATGTCCGGCATCGCGCGTCGCGCGTGTGCAGGTCTTCCACGACCTGGATTCCGTGGAGCAGGTGTGGCGCCAGTTCGAGACATCCGGACAACTCCTGACGCCCTTTCAGCGCTTCGATTTTCTCGCGACATGGCAAAAGCATGTCGGCACGGCCGACCACGTCGCGCCTTTCGTCATCGCCGGCTATGACGCCGACCGTCATCCGCTGCTCCTGCTGCCGCTTGCCGCGCGGATGGAACATGGCGTTCGCGTCGCGCGATTCCTCGGCGGCAAGCACGCGACCTTCAACATGCCGATCTACCGTCGGGACTTCGCAACGGCCGCGACGGTTTCCGATCTCGAAGCGTTGCTGTCGGGCGTCCGCGCCCAGCGCCAGTCCGTCGACGTGCTCGCGCTCGAGCGGCAACCCGAGCGCTGGCTGGGCATCACCAACCCGCTGTCACTGCTGCGCAGCCAGAAATCCACCAATGACTGCCCCCTGATGCCGATCGCGCCGGGCGCCCCGCCCGCGTCCCTCATCAGCAATTCATTCCGCCGCAGGCTGAAGAGCAAGGAGCGCAAGCTTCAGGCGCTTCCGGGCTATCGCTACGTCCGTGCGGGCTCGGAAGCCGAGATCAGGCGCATCCTCGATGCGTTCTTCGTCATCAAGCCGGCGCGCATGGCCGCGCAGAAACTGCCCAACGTGTTTGCCGATCCGGGCATCGAGGACTTCATCCGCGAAGCCTGCCTGACCCCGCTGCCGGGCGGCAGCCATGTCATCGACATTCATGCCCTGGAGTGCGACGACGAAGCCATCGCGATCTTTGCCGGCGTCGCGGACGGCCATCGCTTCTCGATGATGTTCAACACCTACACGATGTCGGACAATGCCAGGCACAGCCCGGGCCTGATCCTGGTTCGCAGTATCGTCGACTACTATGCCGGGCAAGGTTATACCTCGCTGGATCTCGGCATCGGCTCGGACAGCTACAAGCAACTGTTCTGCAAGGAGAGCGAGCCGATCTTCGACAGCTTCCTGCCTTTGAGCACCCGCGGTCATCTGGCCGCGGCCTGCATGTCGGCCCTCGGCCATGCCAAGCGCGCGGTCAAGCAGACGCCGGCCCTGGCGCGGGCCGTGCAGACGCTGCGAGGCATGGCCCGATAAACCGTCCGCTTTCCGCATCCGGACGATCCGGAGCCGGTCAGGCGGCGGCGTGCTGCCGCGCCAGACGGCCTCGCGGCCCTGTGCCCGGCCCCGCCCCCAGCATGATGACGTGGCTGAAGCCGACGGCCTTGAGCTGATCCGCCATCGCCGACCTGGCGTTCGCGGTCATGGAGGAATCCGGCGCGACGATCGCCCGGGCGCCGCTGGCGAGCAGCGACGTCGGCAAATCGTTCGCAGTACCGGCATCGAGCACCACGTGGTCATAGGTTCGCGCCAGCGCATCGAGCGCCAAGGTCAGGCGCGGCGATTGCAGCAGCGCGCGGTCGCTGCCCTGGCGGGCGCCGCCGACGAGATGGACGGGTGAAGCCCGGTCCCGCGTGATGATCTGGCCGAACGATGCGTCGCCCCGCATCAGGTCGGCAAGTCCGGGGGCATCCGGATCGGCCGACGTCAACGCGAAGCTCGCCGACGGGGACAGATCGACCAGTACCACCTTGCCGCGGCGCGCCAGCAACCGCGCCAGCGTCAGGGCGATCTCGGACGTCGTCTCGTTGTCGCGCGTTCCGAGCACCGAGAGTCGCCGCGCCTGGCCGCCGAGCGCGTGCAAGTCATCGGCCAGGCGCTCCAGCTCTCCCGCCCGCGGTGCCGACGGCGCTTCCGGTTGTGCTATCGGCAACACCATCGGCTCGGCCGGCGCCGGGACCGGCTCCATCGGCGCCGCCGCGACCGGCTGGCTTGCGAGGCGCGGCGATGTCATGCGCAGCAACTCGCTGGTCACGACATATCCCGTCGTCAGCATCAGCGTCGCCAGCGTGGCGATCAGGATAATGGGCAGCTTCTTGGGATAGGCCGGCGTATTGGAGACGATCGGACGGGAGATGATCCTCGCATCGGCCGGCGCGGCATCGATGTTCTCCCGCGCCGTCGCTTCGCGATACTTGGCCAGATAGGTCTCCAGAAGATCGCGCTCCGATTTCGCCTCGCGCTCGAGCGCGCGGAGCTGAACATCCTGATCGTTGCTCGATGTCGCCTGCCGCTTGAGCTGGTCGAGGCTCGCCGTGAGACTGTCAACCCGGGCGGCCGCCAACTTTGCGTCGTTTTCAAGCGAGCGCGCCACCTTGGCCGCCTCTTCCCGGATCTGCCTGTTGAGGTCGGAGATCTGCGCCTTCAATTCCTTGATCCGGGGATGCCCGCCGAGCAGCGTCGAGGATTGCTCGGCAAGCTGCGCGCGCAGGGTCACCCGCTGCTCCGAGAGCCGGCGGATCAGCTCCGTGTTGAGAACTTCCGACGCATCGGTCAGGCGCCCGCCCTTGAGCATCTCGCGGATCAGGCGCGCCTTGGATTCCGCATCGGCCTTCTGCACCCGCGCATTGTTCAACTGGGTGTTCAGCTCGCCGAGCTGCTGGTTGGACAACGTCGTGTTGTTGGTGCCGACGAACAGGCTCGATTTCGAACGGAACGCCTCGGCGCGCGATTCGGCATCCGCGACCTTCTTGCGCAGGCTGTCGATCTCGCCCGACAGCCATTGCACCGCGGAGCGCGCCTGCTGCCGCCGCGCGTTCTGTTGCAGGACCAGATAGCCGTCCGCGATCGAATTCGCCACCTGCGCGGCGAGCTTTGGATTCTCCGACTGGAATTCGATGACGATGACGCGGGACTTGTTCACTGCATAGGCGGTGACGCGATTGTAGTAGGACTCCAGAACCCGTTCCTCGGGCGTCATCTTGAACGGATCGCGAACGAGACCGACCAGGCCGAGCAGCGTGCGGATCGGCGAAATACCGCGAAGCACCGGATCGAATTCGGGAAGGCTCGCGAGTTTGTTGGCCTTGATGACCTGAACCGCCAGTTCGCGCGACAACAGCAACTGCACCTGGCTTGCGACCGCTTCGGCATCGAGCGAGGCGCGCTCCTCGCTGCGTTCCGCGTTGGGCCGCAGGAACACGTTCTCACGTCCGTCGATCAGGATGCGCGCTTCGGACTTGTAGCGCGGCGTGACCATGTTGACCGCAACCGTCGCAAGGATCGCGACCAGCACCGTCGGGATCAGGACAAAGCGCTTCCGGGCGAGCAGTTCCCGGCCGATCGCCCGCAGGTCGATGTCGCCCGCCTCCGATGCCGGCACGCCGGACGCCGCCATCGCCGGCGCCGCGGCGACCGCAGCCGCCCGCGGCCGCCGCGGAACCCTGTCCTTGATTCTGGCCAGCAGATCGAAACGCATGAAACACTCCCATCGGCGACTACGTCGACATAGTCCCCGCCGGGCCAATTAGAGGCCATTATGGTTTCCGGTCGGTTAAGCGGCAGCTTACGCCCACCGCAAGGGGAACCGAACTTATGCTTTTTTAATCCCATGTATGGCCTAAATCGGTTCCGCAAAGCAGTCGCTGGCCTCTCGATGCGACCGATCGGCTTCGCCGCCGTGTCATCGGGGCAACCGCATGCAGGCCAGCCATCGCCAACCCCGGCGAGACGTTCGTTCGGGAAACCGGCAACAGGCCACCGATGTCCAGGCGTGTCGATCAACCCTTACGAATTCTCCACGCCGTCCGTGCGCCGGTCGGCGGAATCATTCGCCACATCCTGGATCTCGCGAACGGCCAGGCGGATCGCGGCCACGCGGTCGGGATCGTGGCGGACAGCCTGACCGGCGGCGAGCGCGCCACCGAGGCGCTGGCCGAGATCGCACCGCGGCTTCGTCTCGGCGTCCATCGCCTGCCGGTGCGGCGCGAACCCCACCCGACCGACGCGCTGTTCTGGGTCCGGTTCAACGGCCTGATCCGTCGCCTCGATCCGCAGGTGCTGCACGGCCACGGCGCCAAGGCCGGCGTCTTCGTGCGGCTGGTATCACACAAGCGTGAGCGCATCCGTGTCTATACGCCGCACGGCGGCTCGCTGCACTACTCGCCGGACACGATGGCCGGGGCATTCTACGGCCGGCTCGAGCGCGCCCTGATGAATCGCACCGAGCTTTTCCTGTTCGAAAGCGGCTTTGCACGCGACACATTTCAGCGCCGGATCGGAACGCCGGCATCGTCGACCGTCCGCTGCGTCTTCAACGGGGTCGGCGCGAGCGAATTCGATGCCATCACCCCTGCGGCGGATGCGACCGATCTCGTCTATGTCGGCGAATTCCGTCACATCAAGGGCGCCGACCTGCTGATCGACGCGGTCGCGCGGCTGCGCGCCGGCAGCCATCCCGTCACGCTGACGCTTGCCGGCGACGGCGAGGAAACCGCCAACCTGAAAGCACAGGTCGAACGCCTGCAACTTCAGGACGCGGTGCGCTTCATTGGTCACGTCAAGGCCCGGCATGGCTTCGCGCAGGGCCGGCTGCTGGTTGTTCCCTCCCGCGGCGACTCCATGCCCTACGTGGTGATCGAGGCCGCGGCCGCCGGCATTCCGATGATCGCCACCGATGTCGGCGGAATTCCGGAAATTTTCGGCCCCCATGACGACGCGCTGTTTCCCGGCGGCGACACGGACGCGATGGCGCGCGGCATCGCATCCGCGCTTCAGAACCGAGAGGCCGGCGCCGCGCGCGCACGCGAGCTGCGCGAACGCATCTTCCTCCACTTCTCGCAGAACAGCATGGTGGAAGGTGTGCTGTCGGGTTATGCGGAGGCGTTTTCCGCCCATTAACCGTTCCTCGCGGCAGTCGCCAGATTCAGCGATTTGTGCACCATCCGGTGACCCCGGGGCTTTATCTTCGCGCGCACGTCCATATCTGTCTGCGTACGAATGAGTAACTGACGTGGAACCGATCAACGCACGCTCCATGATTGACGCGGCGGCCGGCGCCGGCAGCCCGCCGCGCGAGGAACGCCGGCGGCGTCTTTCGCCGGCGGCGCTGGAGGTGGTCAATCAGAAGGTGCGCCCCGCCTATTCGCCGGTCGTCATCGCCGGCGTCGTCCGCATCGTCGATTTCGTCCTGATCGGCGCGGTCGGCATCACGCTCTATCTCGCTTATGTGGCGCGTCTCGACGGCTTCCGATGGAGCTATATCGCCGCCATCCTCGGCATGACGTTCTCCGCCATCCTGTGCTTTCAGGCGGCAGATATCTACCAGGTGCAGACGTTCCGCGGCCGCTTCAGGCAGATGACCCGGATAATCTCGTCCTGGAGTTTCGTGTTTCTGCTGTTCATCGGCGCATCGTTCTTCCTCAAGCTGGGGGGCGAGATTTCGCGGCTGTGGCTGTCGGGCTTCTTCATCGTCGGGATGGCCGGCCTGATCGGCTGGCGCCTGGCGCTGCGCACGCTGGTGCGCAAATGGGCGCGCGATGGCCGGCTCGACCGGCGCACCGTCATCGTCGGCGCCGACGAGAACGGCGAGAAGCTGATCGAACTGCTCAACACCCAGGACGACTCCGATCTCGACATCCTCGGCGTGTTCGACGACCGCGGCGATGCCCGCGCGCTCGACACCTGCGCCGGCCGCCCGAAGCTCGGCAAGATCGACGACATCGTCGAGTTCGCCCGGCGCACCCGCGTCGACCTGGTGCTGTTCGCGATGCCGATTTCGGCGGAGGGCCGCATCCTCGATATGCTGAAGAAGCTGTGGGTGTTGCCGGTCGATATCCGCCTGTCCGCGCACACCAACAAGCTGCGCTTCCGGCCCCGCTCCTATTCGTTCCTCGGCGAGGTGCCGACGCTGGACGTCTTCGAGGCGCCGATCACCGACTGGGACCAGGTGATGAAGTCGCTGTTCGATCACGTCGTCGGCGCGATCATTCTCATTCTGGTTTCACCGCTGATGGCACTCGTGGCGCTGGCGATCAAGCTCGACAGTCCCGGCCCGGTGCTGTTCCGGCAGAAGCGGTTCGGCTTCAACAACGAGCGCATCGACGTCTTCAAGTTCCGCTCGCTCTACCACCACCAGGCCGATCCGACCGCAAGCAAGGTGGTGACGAAGAACGATCCGCGCGTCACCCGGGTCGGCCGCTTCATCCGCAAGACCAGCATCGACGAGTTGCCGCAGCTCTTCAACGTCGTGTTCAAGAACAACCTGTCGCTGGTCGGGCCGCGTCCCCATGCGGTGCAGGGAAAGCTGAACACGCGCTTGTTCGACGAGGCCGTCGACGGCTATTTCGCGCGGCACCGCGTCAAGCCCGGCATCACCGGCTGGGCGCAGATCAACGGCTGGCGCGGCGAGGTCGACAGCGAGGAGAAGATCCAGAAGCGTGTCGAGTTCGATCTCTATTACATCGAGAACTGGTCGGTTCTGTTCGACCTCTACATCCTGCTCAAGACGCCGCTTGCGCTGCTGAAGGCGGAGAACGCCTACTAAGAGGCTGTCGCGCGCCGGTCATCGCGCGCAATGTTGTGAGTTTGTCATGGCGTCTGTCGCGGCCAGCCTGCCCGCTCCTCCGACCTCCCTGGTCGCGCCGCGCGTCGCTGCGCTCCAGCGCCTGCTGATGTGGCTCATCGGCTGCTCCGGCGCGATCGTCTTCATCGAGCCGAGTCCCTACGAAATCGCCACCCTGCTCGCGATCGTGGTGACGGTCGCGACGGGGCTGCGGCTGCGGCTGGCCCTGATGCCGCTGCTGGCGCTATTGTTCCTCATCAACATCGGCTACAGCATCAGCGCGGCGCATCTGCTGGACCAGAAGCAGATCGTCAACTGGATCCTGACGTCGTGGTACATGGCGATCACCGCCGTCTTCTTCGCGATGGTGATCGCCGACGACACCGTCGCCCGGCTCGACATGCTGCGCCGGGGACTCATCTTCGGCGCGGTCATTGCGTCGGTCGCCGGCATCGTCGGCTACTTCAATCTTCTGCCCGGCACCCATCGGCTGTTCACGCTGTACGATCGCGCCATGGGCCCGTTCAAGGATCCGAACGTCTTTTCGGCCTATCTCATCCTGCCGGCGCTGTTCGTTCTGCAAAGCGTCGTCAGCGACCGTTTCGGAAAGGCGACGCGCAGCGCCGTCGTGCTCGGCATCATCGCGCTGGCCCTGCTGCTCGCCTTCTCCCGCGCGGCGTGGGGACAGCTCGTCATCACCTCCGCCTTCATGCTGCTGCTGATGGTGCTGACCAGCCAGTCCAACAAGCAGAGATCGCGGATCGTGGTGACGGCGCTGATCGCCGTCGCGGCTGCCGCCGTATTGCTGATGGTGCTGCTGTCATTCAGCAGCATCGACACGCTGTTCAAGGAACGCGCCAGCTTCGACCAGAGCTATGACGAGGGTCGCTTCGGGCGATTTGGCCGCCACATCCTCGGCGCGCAGATGGCGCTCGGCCTGCCCACCGGCATCGGGCCGCTGCAATTCCGGACCTATTTCCCGGAAGATACCCACAACTCCTATCTCAATGCCTTCATGTCGGGCGGATGGCTGTCGGGCATCTGCTATCCGGCCCTCGTGTTCACCACGGTGCTGCTCGGCTTCCGCTACCTGTTCGTGCGCGTGCCGTGGCAGCGCGCCTATCTCGCCATCTTCTCGGCGTTTCTCGGCACGGTCGGCGAGAGCTTCATCATCGATACCGACCACTGGCGGCACTTCTTCCTGATGATGGGACTGATGTGGGGCATGTTCGTCGCCGCGCAGATGCACCTCGCCAATAGTGCAAACATCCGCGTCACGGTTCCAAAAACCGTGCCGTCTTAGGAGCAGGCCGAAGGCTTGTTTTTCAGATGAGTATGCAACACGAAAACCGTCATACTCCGCGAAGGCGGCGTATCCGGTATTCAAGGCCACTTCGGTTTTCGATCTCGCTTACCTGATGACTGGATCGTCCGCCGGAGCCTGTCATCGGGTCGCGCCGGCGCGGACCCGTTGGCGGGCGATGACACTGCATTTCGTTCAGCTTCTGAGAAAGCAGAGCGGATCAGCCCTGCTCCACCGTGAATGTCATGCCGGCATGATCCGACAGCCGCTTGATCAGCCGGTGCCCGAGCGCGGCCCCCGGAGTCCAGATGCCCCCCGGCACGTCGGACGCTTCCCGCACCAGGCAGATCGCGCTTTCGGCGATCATCTTCGAGGTGCAGGCATAGCCGGGATCGCGGTCGCCGGTCACGACGGCGCGGACCTGCCGGCCATCCGGCGCAAGCCCGAGGAAAAGGAGATCGAAGAACCCCGTTTCACGCTCTTCCTTCGATGGCCCCTCGCCCGGCTTCGGCCCGCCCTGCGCGCCCAGCTTGTTGTTCGCGGCGATGATCGCCTTCGCGGTGGCCTCGCCGGTCTCCTGGGGCCCGGCGACGATCATCTCGTCGTAGACGAAATCCTGTCCGTAGGGAAAACCCAGCAGGAAGTTCGAGCGATGGACGTTGCGGGTGTTGATGTTCGCCATGACGAACGGCGCCACCCACATGTCGAGGTCTTCGTCGAACAGCGGTTTGTTGCCGGGCGGCTGCTTCGGCCCCTCGAAACCCGGTGTCAGCACGAAAGGATCGCGCAGCATCGGCAGCAGCGTGGGATCGTTGGCGGCCGCGGCGAAGATTGCCTTCATGCTCGCCGCGGTCCCGCCGGAGAAGGTGCCCTTCATCTTGCGCACCCGGCCCTTGACGCGGCTGACCGGCGCGCCAAACGCCTTTTCCGCGGCGTCCTGAAGGAAGAACACGCCGAGCTCGAAGGGAATCGAATCGTAGCCGCATGAGAACAGGATGCGCGCGCCGGACGCCTGCGCCGCCGCCTGATGCGCATCGATCATCTGCCGCATCCACACCGGCTCGCCGCACAAATCGAGATAATCGGTGCCGCTCGCAACGCAGGCGGCCACCAGATCGGTGCCGTAGAGCTGATACGGCCCCACCGTCGTCAGCACCGCCCTGGTCCGCGCCAGCATATCCTTGAGGGACGCCGGATCGGACGCATCCGCGGCGATCAGCGGGACATCCTTCGGCGCGCCGATCTCGTCGCGCACGGCGGCAAGCTTTTCGAGACTGCGCCCGGCCATGGCCCATTTGAGATCGCCCGGCGCGCCGGAACGCGACCCCAGATATTCGGCGACGAGCCGGCCGGTGAAGCCGCTGGCGCCGTAGACGACGATATCGAACTCTGCCGAGGGCTTCATTGATGGGCTCCGAAAAGATGAAATGGACGTGGCATCAAGCTTTTGTCATTGCGGGCGCAGCGAAGCAATCCTGAAAGGCCAAGCATATCGGATGGCCGGCCGCTCCCGCTGGCGCAACAGCGGCATCAAGCGCGGCCGTCATGGCGCTACGAAGGTTCTTTATGGCAAAACAGCTATTTCTTGCCGTAGGACACGCCCATGCCGGCCCGCACATCGTTCTGGATGCCGTAGGGCGCAATCGGATAGCGCAGGCCGTTCCTGGAGAGCTGCTTCATGCCCTCGACGGCCTTGGCGAGATGCGCCGGCGACAGCGCCATCAGCATCTCCTCGTCCGGCACGCCGCCATAGCGCCGCTCGGCGAAGCACGGCAGCGACAGGCTCGGCTCGCCGGTCGCCAGCGCCCGCCCCCAGGAATCGGCGCAGGCGGTTTCGCCGACCACGCCCCATTCGAACTTCTTGTAGCCGACATATTGCAGGCCGTTGATGAGGATAATCATCTGGCCCGGCGTCGCATAGACAAGGCAGATATCCGGCGGATCGAGTCGCCCGCTCGTCAGCGGACTCACCGCCATCGCCTCATAGCGCCCGTAAGGCACCACGGTCAGCGCCTCCTGACGCTTCTGCGCATCCGCCTGCGTGCCGTGCCAGACGCCGACATAGGACTCTCCGGCGAGCCACTTCTCGTCGCGCGGCGACAGCCCGATCACGGCACGGCACTGCGCGCCGACGAGATCATCGGAGGTGATGCCGACCGTCCAGCCCAGCCGCGACGCCATGCTGACGATCTGGTCGGTGGTGTGGACCGCATTGGGCCGCCGGACCTTCGGGATCGCCTCCATCTCGGCCACGGTCGCGAACATCTTCATGCCGATCACGGTGGTCTTCAGCCTCAGCAGGCTGTTGAGGTCGGCCACCATGGCCTGAAGATCGAGCGGCTGCCCGGCCGAGGTTGCGTGTTTGACGTCTTGTTGCATGATGGAAGCTCCCGAGACTCTTTCGGTCATCTTAGAGGAATTCCAACGCGAACGACAAATGCGGCGTGTGGTCGCCGGATTCGGCGAAGCGCATACGATGGCATCGCGCAGATGAGGCTATCCCAGCTTCCAGCCGATCTCGGTCGCAAACCGGGCGTGGAAATCCGGCTCGTAGGCTTCCTCCGGCGTGTTCCGGACCCACGCATCGAGACGCTCGGCATCGTGGCCGACGAGAATGCGCCAGCGCTCGGCCTTGACGCCGTCGAGGATCACCTTCGCGGCGGCGGCGGCGGTCATCGGCGCCTCCTCGCGAAAACTCCGCTCGCGTTCGGCAACCATCGCCTGCACCGCCTCGTCGGTCAGCACCGATGGCTCGACGCCGGCCGCGATGAAGCGCGTCCGTGCCTGCGCGATCTCGTCCGGCGACAACGTGTCCTGGCCGGCGCCGGACTGGATGGTATCGCTCTGGATCTTGCGCGAGTTGGCGGCGATCGAGGTGCCGATGTGCCCCGGCATCACCACCGAGCATTTGATGTGCGGCGCATTGAGGCGCAGGTCCGTGATGAGCGCCTCGGTGAATCCCTTCACCGCGAATTTCGCCGCGCTGTAGGCGGTGTGGGGGACGGTCGGGCCGAGCGAGGCCCAGAAGCCGTTGACGCTGCTGGTATTGACGATATGCCCCGCGTCGGCCTTCTCCAGCATCGGCATGAATGCGCGCGTGCCGAAATAAACGCCGCCCCAGCAGATGTTGAACGTGCGCTCCCACTGCGCGCGGGTGTTGGTGAAGAGGCTTCCGCCGCCGCCGATCCCCGCATTGTTGAACAGCAGGTGGATCCGGTCGGTCTGCTGCTGCTCGGCGACCTCGTCGCGGAAGCGCAGCATCTGCTCCTCGTCCGAGACGTCGGCAAGATGCGTCGTGATGCGCAGGCCCTGCGGAAGCTTGTCCGCCTCGCAAAGGCGCCTGGTCTCGTCCATCGCGGCGCGCGAGACGTCGCACATCGCGATATTGCATCCCTCGGCGACGAGCTGGCGCGCGAGTTCACGCCCCATCCCCGTACCGCCGCCGGTGATGACGGCAATCCTGCCTGCGAAATCTTTCATGAAACGACCATGCCTTCCGGATTGAGCTGCCTGCGCAGCGGATCATCGCCGCGGAATATGAGCCCGCTGTCATTCAAGGTCTATCCTCGCGCAGGCGTTCTTTCAATTCCGCAGCCGGCTGTCCGGCACCGGGACAGCCCCCGGGGGCCAGGCTTTCAGCCCCGCCCCCGAGTCCGGCCCCAAGCCCTGCCCCAAACCCGGACCCGCGCCCTGACCCAAGCCCTGACCCAAGCCCGGCTCCAAGTTCTACTCCAGGGCATCACGATTGGTTGTCCGCCCCGGCCACGGCGGCCCTGTCGCAAGGAATCGCATGCGATCGGGTGGATGGTCTTGCATCCGCGCCTTCAACGGCTCAGAAACAGGTATCGTTCACGAGTTCACATCCGCCAGATCGCGACCATCCCCGATATGAAAAGCAGCCCTTCCATTCGCCACCGAAGGCTCATCAAGGTCACCTCCGCGAAGTGGCAGCGCCGCGCCATTTTCCTGTGCGGCGGGCTTGCCATCGGGGTCGCGGCGATCGGGCTCGCATTCATGGCCGACCAGGTGCAGGAGGCGTTCGCGCGGCTGCTGGCGAAATGGCACTATGCCTCGCTGCTCGTCACGCCGGCCGGCTTCATGCTGTCGGTCTTCCTGACCAATCGCTATTTCCAGAACGCGCAAGGCAGCGGCATTCCACAGGCCATCGCCGCACGCCAGCTGACGGACCTGGCCGCGCGCGGCCGGCTGGTCTCGATCCGCATCGCGATCGGCAAGATCCTGATGACGCTGCTCGGCCTGTTGTGCGGCGCTTCGGCGGGACGTGAAGGACCGACCGTTCAGGTTGGCGCCTCCATCATGTTCGCGGCCGGCCGCATGTCGCCGCGCCGCCAGCCCGGCCTGATCCTGGCGGGCGCGGCCGCGGGCGTCGCCGCTGCCTTCAATACGCCGCTGGCGGGGATCGTGTTCGGCATCGAGGAAATGAGCCGGACCTTCGAGGTCCGCACCAGCGGCCTGATTATCGCCGCGGTCATCGCCGCGGGCCTGACCTCCCTGGGGCTGGTTGGAAACTACAGCTACTTCGGAACCAGCCCGACGATGCTGCAACATGGCACGGACTGGATCGCGGTGCCGATCTGCGGGGTGATCGGCGGACTGGCGGGCGGCCTCTTCAGCCGCATCGTCATCACCATGGCGCAGGGGCTGTCCGGTCCAATGGGGCGCACGATCAAGCGTCACGCGATCGTCTTCGCCGGCGTATGCGGACTGGGCGTGGCATTGTGCGGGCTCGCCTCCGACAACACGATCTTCGGAACCGGCTACCTGCAGGTGAAGGGCGCGCTCGAAAGCGGAGCACCGCTGCCGGAAAGCTTCGGCATCCTCAAATTCGTCGCGACGACGCTGTCTGCCATCAGCGGCATTCCGGGCGGCATCTTCTCGCCCTCGCTTGCCGTCGGGGCCGGCCTGGGCCTCAACGTGGCACACCTCTTCCCGTCGGCCCCGCTCGCCGCGATCATCCTGCTCGGCATGGTGTCCTACTTTGCCGGGGTCGTGCAGGCGCCCATCACGGCTTTCGTGATCGTCACCGAAATGACCGAAAATCACGCCATGGTGGTCCCGCTGATGGCGGCATCGATGATTGCCTATGCGACCTCCCGCCTCGTCTGCAGCGAGGGCATCTACCACGCGCTGGCCAAGGGTTACCTGGCGAACAGGCCGGATTCAGCTCCGCTCCGCGTCGTCTGATCCGCGCTGTCCAATCCGTGTTGTTCGGGCGCGACGATCCCTGTCCGTTTCATCGAAACGGCGAAAGGCCATTGGTTGTCGTATTGATGGGTTGTCGTATTGATGCGGACCCGCACCCCGCCCGGGTCAGGCCCGAGGACATGCCTCGTTCGAAAACGCGGTAGCGTCCGCTCGGCGCGGGAGGCGGTGCCTTGCTCGCCAGCGGCATCAATCGACGGGCGCCAATCGAGGGGCGCCAATCGAGGGGCGTCAATCGAGGGGTTGCGTGAGCGAATGGTCGGAGCGGCGGGATTCGAACCCACGACCCCTAGTCCCCCAGACTAGTGCGCTAACCGGGCTGCGCCACGCTCCGTGCCATTACGGCTGTGTTCCTAGCGGCGATCCGGCCGCTACGCAAGCCACCATCGCCGCTTCAGCCGCTAGATCGCCGGGGCCGCGGGCTCGGTGCCATTCAGGGCCTCGTCGAGCAACTGACGGCAGGTCCGAAGGTCCGTGAGGACGACCTTGAGCTGTTCGATCGCCTGCCATCGCTGCTCGCGCGATGCGACGCCAACCTCGGCGGACAGTCGCGCTCCGGGGTCGGGCTCGGTGGCGAAGACCGGCTCGGCCCGCTGTTCCGGCTCGTCGGCATCGTCCGGCGCGGCATCGTCCGCCGCTTCCGCCTCGATCTCGTCGTCGGCATCCTCAACGACGGCATCCTCAACGACGGCCGTATCGTCCTCGGCCGCCTCGGCGGACGGCGGCTCCTGGCGCTCGTTCCCGCCACGCCCCGTCGTCGGCCTGGTGCCCGTGCCGAGCCCCTGAACCGCCTTGACGCCCTGCTCCTTGAGAATGCGCTGCACGCCGCGGATCGTATAGCCCTCGCCATAGAGAAGCTGGCGAATGCCCTTGAGCAGATCGATGTCGTCGGGGCGATAGTAGCGGCGTCCGCCGCTGCGCTTCATCGGCCTGATCTGGGCGAAGCGCGTTTCCCAGAAACGCAGGACATGCTGCGGCACGTCGAGGTCGTCGGCCACCTCGCTGATGGTTCGAAATGCATCCGGCGCCTTGTCCAAATGCACGCTCCTTTCCGATGGAGACAGCGTGATGGAATCGATTCAGCGAATCCATCCGATCCGCCGCGAGGATACGCCATCGCACGGCGAATTCAAAACTACTGAATTCAAAACCACGGACCGGGAAGAAAAGTCCGGCAAGAAAAACTGGGCAAGAAAAACTGGGCGAGAAACATCGGGCGAGAAAAGATGCGTGAGAAAAACGCGCGGAGATAAAGATGCGCGGATACGCGCTTGCGTTACACCGGATGCGAGCCGTCGCCGGCCTGGCCCGCGCCCTTGCCGGTGCCATTGGCATTGATCCGCTGCTTCAGAATCGCGGACGGCTTGAAGACCATGACCCGTCGCGGTGAAATCGGCACCTCGGTTCCCGTCTTGGGATTCCGCCCGATACGCTGGCCTTTCCTGCGCACCATGAACGAGCCGAAAGACGAGAGCTTCACGGTCTCGCCCCGCTCCAGGCAATCGGTGATTTCCTTCAGCACCAGTTCAACGAACGCCGACGACTCCGTGCGCGACAGGCCAACCTTCTGGTAGACAGCCTCGCACAGATCGACACGGGTAACGGTTTTGCTGGTTCCACTCATCGCCTGCCCCAACTCACGGCGAACATATTTTTCGCAATGGAAACTATGAGCTTAGGGCACGTGGGTCAACAGCACACATTGATGCCATTGCATCTTTACGGCGCGCATCGGCGGGTGCCGACGGCAAGCCGGAGACTTACCAGCGCACCAGGGCGGAACCCCAGGTGAAGCCGCCGCCCATTGCCTCCAGCAGCAGCAGATCGCCGCGCTTCACGCGACCGTCCGCCACCGCGGTGCAAAGCGCCAGCGGGATCGAGGCGGCGGAGGTGTTGCCGTGCCGGTCGACGGTCAGCACCACCTTCTGCGGCGCGATATGCAGCTTGTGCGCCGAGGCGTCGATGATGCGCTTGTTGGCCTGGTGCGGGATGAACCAGTCGACGTCCTCCGCGCTGGTTCCGGTGGCGTTGAAGGCATCGACGATCACGTCGGTAATCATGCCGACCGCGTGCTTGAACACCTCGCGGCCTTCCATGCGCAGGTGGCCGACCGTCTGAGTGGACGACGGGCCGCCGTCCACGAAAAGCTTGGCCTTGTGGCGACCGTCCGAGCGCAGATGCGTGGTCAGCACGCCGCGGTCGGATGGCGCCCCCGGCTGCTGCTGGGCGTCGAGCACGATCGCGCCGGCGCCGTCGCCGAACAGCACGCAGGTGCCGCGGTCGCTCCAGTCGAGAATGCGCGAGAAGGTCTCGGCGCCGATGACGAGCGCGCGCCTGAAGTTGCCGCTGCGGAGCAAACTGTCGGCCGTGGCCAACGCGAAGACGAAGCCGGAGCAGACCGCTTGCAGGTCGAACGCGGCGCCATGATTGATGCCGAGGCCGTTCTGGACGGCAACGGCGGAGGCCGGGAAGGTATTGTCCGGCGTCGAGGTGGCGAGCACGATCAGGTCGATCGACTGCGCGTCGACGCCGGCATCGGCGAGCGCCGCCTGGGCCGCCTTGATGGCCAGATGGGAGGTGAACTCCCCCTCGGCCGCGATGTGGCGTTCGCGGATGCCGGTGCGCTGCACGATCCACTCGTCCGAGGTGTCGACCTTGGCCGCCAGTTCGGCGTTGGTGAGAACTTTCTCCGGCAAATATGAGCCACAGCCGAGAACGACCGAGCGTGTCATCGTCACGAAACAGCCTCCTGCGCGGCAGGCATCAGGGCCAGCGCGCTGTCGTCGCTATTGAGCATTTGATTGATCTTGGTGAGGAGATCGTAGCGGACCATCTCATAGCCAACATCCACCGCATAGGCAAAGCCTTCCGCGTTGGTGCCGCCATGGCTCTTGACCACGATTCCGTTAAGTCCGAGGAGCACGCCGCCGTTCGATTTGTTCGGATCGAGCTTGTCGCGCAGGGCCTTGAAGGCGTGCCGCGCGAAGAGATAGCCCAGCTTCGTCCGCCAGGTCCGGGACATCGCGCTGCGCAGGAATTCGGCCATCTGGCGCGCCGTTCCCTCCGCCGCCTTCAGGGCGATGTTGCCGCTGAAGCCCTCGGAGACGATCACGTCGGCATCGCCGCGGCCGATCCCGTCGCCCTCGACGAAGCCGATGAATTCGAGCTGCGGCATGTCCGTCCGCCGCAGCAGGTCGGCCGCCTCGCGAACCTCCTCGCCGCCCTTGACCTCCTCGACACCGATATTGAGCAGGCCGACCGTCGGGCGCTCGATGTCGAACAGCACGCGCGCCATGGCGCTGCCCATCACCGCGAGCGTCACCAGGTGGTGGGCGTCGCCGCCGATGGTGGCGCCGAGGTCCAGCACCACGGAATCGCCGCGCGCCGTGGGCCAGACCGCCGCGATCGCGGGGCGATCGATCCCCGGCAGGGTGCGCAGGTTGAACCGCGCCATCGCCATCAGGGCGCCGGTGTTGCCGGCCGATACCGCGACATCCGCCTCGCCCTTCTTGACCGCGTCGATGGCCAGCCACATCGACGAGTTCTTGCGGCCGCGCCGCAGGGCCTGGCTCGGCTTTTCCTTCATGCTGATGACGACATCGGTATGCACGACGCGGCTGACCGCCTTGAGCGCCGGATGGGCGGCAAGCTCGTGCTCGATCTGCGCGGCATCGCCGAACAGCAGGAATTCGCTGTCCGGGTGGCGGATCAGCGAGGTCGCGGCGCCGGGAATGACGACCGACGGCCCGAAGTCGCCTCCCATGGCGTCAAGCGCAATTCGAACCTTTTTCGCCATCTACGTCCTGGAAACTGTCTGTCGCGATCTAGGAGCCGCGGTCTTGAGAGCGCCTTGCCGGTCCCGGGGCCGCCCCGGAGCCGGATCAGCCACCGCACGACGGGGCCCGGCGGAATGCGGCGCCGCACCCAACCAGGTGCGACAATAACGAGTCCCCGGCCCGATACAACATCTTGACCCGGCGCGGCGCAAGTGCCGGGCTCCGCCAGGAGAATCAGTTGGACGAAATACCCGTCCGCGCAAGACCCTCCTCCATCCGGCGGAATCAGGACCCGCCCGAATCCTTCGGATCGCTTCCCTCCCGCAGCGCCTTCAGCGCGGCAAACGGATGTTCCTCGGGATCGATCGCCTCAGCGGGCGGCGCGAACACGGTTCCGGACTTGCGCGGATAGGGATCAATTCCCAGGAACAGCGCATCGGTGGCCACCCGCCCGAGGTCGATCCGGCCATTGACGATCGGCTCCGGCGGGTCGGGCATGTCGCCGGTTTCCTCCGCGGCAGCGTCCTGCATGTCCGAGAAGCGTTTCAGATCGGATTCGGGGACGAACATGAGGTCGACCTGCTCGTCGATGTCGCTCTCGATCGGATCGAGGGTGACGACGCAGGTCTGGCCCACCCGCGCCGAGACCCGCCCCATCACATGCAGCTTGCCGCCGCCGGCATGGCGCAGGTCGAAGGCGGCACGGGCGAAAGCGATGTCGCGCAATCCCGCGACCTGCGCCAAAGCCGTCCGCTGCGCTTCGTCGGCCTCGAATTCGCAGCGCAGGCCGGCATCCGGAATCTGCTGTTCGAGCAGGACCATGCTCCAGGGACTATCGGCCGCGGGATGTTTTTGATGCTCTGTCATCACCTCAATCTCCGGAAGCGGGCTCGGCCAGCGCCGCCAGCGGCGCAAACCGCCATGCGCCGGAGCGGAAGGCTTGTTCGTCGAACGCGGCGAGATCGGCCAGCACCGCCTCCGTATAGGCGGCCAAACGGGCAGCCTGCGCAGACGCTGTGCCGTTGAGGACGTTCTTGCAGATCGCCTGCGCCAGTGCGTCGCGCCCCTTCTCCAGCGCCGCGTCGTAAGCCGTGGAGCGCCCATAAAACGCCTCGCCGAACTTCTGCATCCGCTTGGGTACGGTCAGATCGCCGATCCCCATTTCGCGCAGGTTGGCGTCCATATCGCTGCAGAAGCAGTCGAACAGCGCCTGCGACATCGGACTGTCGAGCCCCTGCGGTCCCAGCCGCCGCAACACCATCCACAGGTGCAGCAGCAGCAGGTCGAAGCGGCCGTCGACCGTGTCCGGCACGCCATACTGCTGGTAAAAGCGCGGTTCGCGGGCACGCGCCACGATCATGCCATAGATACTGTCGATGGTCCGGCCCGAACCGGACCGGGATTTGCTGCTGAAGCGATTGAACGGCCAAAACATCGTGGGTTCCATGGACGGGCAGCGGGCCGAATGACGCGAATCGGGCCACCTTGCATTCAAGCGTCCAGCCCGGTACGTCAACACCCTGCATGATGCAAGGGCATGGGGCTAAATCCGGAATGACAATTTCGATCCAATCCGACGCGGCATCGCGCCGTCCGGCGCGGCGCAGCCTGAAGCTTGTTGCCGCGGCGGCGATGGTCTGTGCCGTCCTGGCCGGCTGCACCGGCGAGCAATTCCAGAAGGGCTATATCCTTCCGCCCGGCGCGCTCGAGCAGATTCCGATCGGCGCCAGCCAGGACCAGGTGCTGATCGTGATGGGCACCCCCTCCACCGTCGCGACCCTCAACGGCGAGGTGTTCTATTACATCTCGCAGCGCTCCGAGCGCAAAGTGGCGTTCATGCCGCAGCAGGTCACCGACCAGCGGGTCATCGCGATCTATTTCGACAAGGACCGCCGCGTCATCCGCCTCGCCAATTACGGCCTGAAGGACGGCAAGATCTTCGACTTCATCAGCCGCACCACGGCGAGCGGCGGCCAGGAAATGAGCTATCTGGCGCCGCTGTTCCGGCTGATCGGCGGCTCAAGGTAGAGCCGGCCGGGCTAGCCATTCGAAGCACGGCGCCGCTTCCGCTCCGTTGCGCAAAAATAAAACCCCGCAGGCAGCGCCCGCGGGGTTCTTTGTTGATCGGCAGTGTTGCGCTCAGTGCGCCAGGATCGCCAGCAGCAGCAGCGCCACGATGTTGGTGATCTTGATCATCGGGTTGACCGCCGGGCCCGCCGTGTCCTTGTACGGGTCGCCGACGGTGTCGCCGGTCACCGCGGACTTGTGGGCCTCCGAGCCCTTGCCGCCGTGATGGCCGTCCTCGATGTACTTCTTGGCATTGTCCCAGGCGCCGCCGCCCGAGGTCATCGAGATCGCGACGAACAGGCCGGTGACGATGACACCGAGCAGCATCGCGCCGACCGCCGAGAACGCCGCCGACTTGCCGTCCGCGCCGCCGCCGGCGATGAAGTAGATCAGGAAGTAGACCACGATCGGCGACAGCACAGGCAGCAGCGACGGGATGATCATCTCCTTGATCGCCGCCCGGGTCAGCAGGTCGACCGCCTTGCCGTAATCCGGCTTGTCGGTGCCCTGCATGATGCCCGGTTTCTCGCGGAACTGGCGGCGGACTTCCTCGACGATCGCGCCGGCGGCGCGTCCCACCGCCGTCATGCCCATCGCGCCGAACAGGTACGGCAGCAGGCCGCCGAACAGCAGGCCGACCACGACATACGGATTATTCAGCGAGAAGTCCGGATTGACGCCCGCGAAGTAGGCGTGCTTGGCCGGGTCGGCGATGAAGAACTTCAGGTCCTGGTTATAGGCCGCGAACAGCACCAGCGCGCCGAGACCGGCGGAGCCGATCGCGTAGCCCTTGGTGACCGCCTTGGTGGTGTTGCCGACGGCATCGAGCGCATCGGTGGACTTGCGCACTTCCTTCGGCAGACCGGCCATTTCCGCGATGCCGCCGGCATTGTCGGTAACCGGGCCGAAGGCGTCGAGGGCGACGATCATGCCCGCCAGCGCCAGCATCGTGGTGGTGGCGATCGCGATGCCGAACAGGCCCGCGAGGCTGTAGGTGACGAGGATGCCGGCGATGATGACGATCGCGGGCAGCGCGGTCGCTTCCATCGAGATCGCCAGGCCCTGGATCACGTTGGTGCCGTGGCCGGTCACCGACGCCTGCGCGATCGACTTCACCGGGCGATAGTCGGTGCCGGTGTAGTATTCGGTGATCCAGATGATCAGGCCGGTGACGACGAGGCCGACGACACCGCATTCGAACAGCGCCATGCCGGTGTAGCTGACGCCGGCGAGCGGTCCCCAGCCGATCAGCCAGTGGATCGCGACCGCGAGCCCCGCCAGCGACAGGATGCCGGTGGCGAGCAGGCCCTTGTACAGCGCGCCCATGATCGACTGGCTCGCGCCCAGCTTCACGAAGAAGGTGCCGATGATCGAGGTGACGATGCAGACGCCGCCGATGGCGAGCGGCAGCGTCATCATGTTGGTGAGCAGCGGCGAGGTGGCGAAGAAGATCGCCGCCAGCACCATGGTCGCGACCGCGGTCACCGCATAGGTCTCGAACAGGTCGGCCGCCATGCCGGCGCAATCGCCGACATTGTCGCCGACGTTATCGGCGATGGTTGCCGGGTTGCGCGGATCGTCTTCCGGAATGCCGGCTTCCACCTTGCCGACGAGGTCGCCGCCGACGTCCGCGCCCTTGGTGAAGATGCCGCCGCCGAGGCGGGCGAAGATCGAGATCAGCGAGGCGCCGAAGCCCAGCGCCACCAGCGCATCGACCACGGTGCGGCTGTTGGCCGGATGGCCGGCGATCTGGGTGAGGTAGCCGAAGTAGATCGTGACGCCGAGCAGCGCCAGGCCCGCCACCAGGAGCCCGGTGATGGCGCCCGCCTTGAAGGCGAGCTCAAGTCCGCCGGCCAGCGACTTGGTCGCGGCCTGCGCGGTGCGGACATTGGCGCGCACCGACACGTTCATGCCGATGAAACCGGCGGCGCCCGACAGGATCGCGCCGATCGCGAAGCCCACCGCCACCAGAACGCCGAGGAAGTAAGCCAGCAGGGCGAAGATCACGATGCCGACGATGCCGATCGTCGTGTACTGCCGCCGCAAGTAGGCTTGCGCGCCCTCGCGCACGGCGGCGGCGATTTCCTGCATCCGCGCGTTGCCTGCGTCCGCCCCCAGAACCGACGATGTCGCCCAGATGGCGTACACCACCGAAAGCGCTCCGCAGAGCACGATCACCCATAGTGCTGTCATTGATTTTGCCTCAGATTTCCGAACTTGCCCCGTTGGCGCGCTCCAGGCCGCAACCGGCCAGGACGCGCGAAAAGGCCCTCTCCCCAAAGGGCCGGCCTTAAATCGGCGGGACCATGCCAAAATCGCGACAGCCACGCAATCTTGCCAAAGGCGAGAAACGGCGGTTTTTCGAAGGATTCCGGAGCCGTGCCTTATTGGGCACAATCGGGGAAAAACTCAGAAGTGGCTGTAGGACAGGCGCGAAAGCATCAGTTCGCGTCCCTGGTCCATCAAGCTGGGCACTGCTGCGCCGGCGGCGATCTCCCCGATCGTGGCGACGGGAACGCCGGTGCGCGCGGCGGCCTTCCGAAAGGAATCCAGCCGATTCCCGGGAATCGTGCAGAGAATCTCGTAATCGTCGCCACCCGATACGATGGTCTCAAAGCCGACGACCCCGCGGTCGCGCAGATATCTGACGGGCCCCGAGAGCGGCAGCGAAACGGCTTCGATGCGCGCCCCCACGCCGGACGCCGCGCACAGCTTGGCGAGATCCCCCATCAGGCCGTCGGAGATATCCATCGCCGCGCTGGCATGGTCGCGGACCGCCTCGGCCAGCGCCACGCGCGGTTCCGGCACCCGATAACGGCCCGAAAGAAAAGCGCCCGCCTCGGCCTCGCCGCCGAGCGCCCGCGCCGCCGCGCCGCCTTTCAGCACATCCAGCCCCAGCGCCGCATCGCCGATGGTGCCGGTCACCACCACGCGGTCACCCGCCCGCGCGCCGGTGCGCGTCACCATGCGCCCCGCCGGCACGCGGCCGAAGGCGGTGATGGAGATCACCAGCGGCCCCGGCGTCGAAACCGTATCGCCGCCCAGCAATAGACAGCGGAACGCACTGGCATCCTCGCCCAGGGCTTGCGCGAACGGCGCCAGCCACGCCTCGCGCGCCTCGCGCAATGCCAGCGTCAGCACGAAGCCGGCGGGCGTCGCGCCCTTGGCGGCGAGATCGGAGAGGTTCACGCGCAATGCCTTGCGGGCAACGGTGCCGGGCGGATCGCCGGCAAGGAAATGCACGCCTTCCACCACCGCGTCGGTGGTGACGACGATGTCGTCGCCCTGCCCTTGCAGGATGGCGGCGTCGTCGACCAAGCCGAGCGCGCCCGGCGCGGTCGCGAGGGGTCGGAAATAACGCGCGATCAGATCGTCTTCACCGGAGGGCATATCACAGCACAGCCATGTTCATCAGTTGACCCGCCTCGTCTCCGCGCAGCCGGCGCGCTCCCTCTCCCATGGGGAGAGGGCTGGGGTGAGGGATTGCAACTCATCGAGAGGCAAGAACCCCTCACCCGCTCACTTCGTTCGCGACCTCTCCCCCATGGGAGAGGTGAAATCGAGCGCCTACCCCCGCGCGAACTCGTCGCCGCGAAACTGCCGCGCGATCTGGTCGAGCACGGCATTGACCATGCCGGTCTCGTCGCGCTCGACGAAGGCGTTCGCGACATCGACATATTCCGACACCACGACACGCGCCGGCACGTCCTTGCGGTGCTCAAGCTCGTAGGCTCCGGCGCGCAGCACCGCACGCAGGATGGCGTCGATCCGCTTCAGCGGCCAGCCCTTCGACAGCGCCTCGTCGATCAGCGGATCGAGCCGCGTCTGATCGCGCACCACGCCCGAGACGATATCGCGGAAGAACGCGGCCTCCGCCGGCAGATACTGCTCGCCCTCGACCTCGTTGCCGATCCAGTGGCTTTCGAACTCGGCGAACACATCGTTGATGCCCGAGCCCGCCATGTCCATCTGGTAGAGCGCCTGCACCGCGGCCAGGCGCGCGGCCCCGCGCCGGTTGGCCTTCTTCTCCTGGCCTTTGGGCGGGGCTTTTCTGTCAGCCATGATTCCGCTCACGCTTGCGCCAGACGGCGTTTGAGCCGCAGCACGGCGAGCGCCGCGCGCGCGGCATCGCCACCCTTGTTCAGCTCGCCGGCACGGGCGCGCTGCCATGCCTGTTCGTCGGTATTCACGGTGAGGATGCCGTTGCCGAGCGCAACGCGCCGCGCCACCGCAAGGTCCATCAGCGCCCGGGAGGATTCCACCGCGACGATCTCGAAATGGAAGGTATCGCCGCGAACGATGCAGCCGAGGGCGACCACCGCGTCGTAGGGCCGCCCGGCCTGTTCCGCGGCATCGAGCGCGATCGCGATCGCCGCCGGGATTTCCAGTGCCCCCGGCACGGTGACCACATCATGGATGACACCGGCGGCCTGCAACTCGGCCACCGCGCCGTCCAGCAGGGCATCCTGGATATCGTCGTAGAAACGCGCTTCGACAACCAGCGCGCGTGCGCCGCGGATGTCGGTCTGGTCTTTCAGCGGTGCGCGGCGCGCGTCGGCCATGGTCAAAGTCCGTATGCCTGAAGTCATGGCCGGACTTGATCCGGCCATCCATCCCTTTAAGCGATGGATGCGCGGGTCAGGCCCGCGCATGACGGGTTTATGGTTTGGTTTCCGTCAGCCGCGCGGCATAGCGCGCCATGAGGTCCACTTCAAGGTTCACCTCGGAACCCGCGCGCCAGCCGTCCAGGATGGTCACCGAAAGCGTGTGCGGAATAATCAGCACCGAAAAGGTCGTGTCCGCTACCGTATTGACCGTCAGCGAGACGCCGTCCAGCGTCACCGATCCCTTCGGCGCGATGAACCGCGCCAGGTCGCGGGGGGCATCGAGTTCGAACCGCGCCATGTCCGGCAGATCGTCGCGCGCCACAATACGGGCGATGCCGTCGACATGACCGGCAACGATATGGCCGCCGAGTTCGTCGCCGATCTTGAGCGCGCGCTCCAGATCGAGCCGGGTGCCGGCGGCCCAGGTCTTCGCGGTGGTCAGCCGCAGCGTTTCGGCGGCGGCATCGACGTCGAACCAGGTGCGGTCGCCATCGACGCCGGATTCGACCACGGTGAGGCAGACGCCGTTGCAGGCGATCGACGCGCCGTCGGCGATGGTCGCCCGGTCGTAGCGGCACATGATCCGCATGCGATGCAACTGACCCTGCGCAACCGGCTTGAGGCTGGCGATCTCGCCGACGTCGGTGATGATTCCGGTGAACATTCAAATCCGCTCGTAAATTTCCAGGCTGTCCTGTCCCAGCATCTCGCTAGCACGAAGCCGGAGCGACGGCGACCGCGTGATTGCGGTGAGCGGCATTGCGCCGAGCGCAGCGACACCGTCCGCGCCGATCGGCCGCGGCCCGCGCAGCAGCCAGACCTCGTCGGCAAGCCCTTCGGCCACGAAGGACGCGGCGACCCTGGCGCCCGCCTCCACCATCAGCCGCGAAATCCCCCGCTCCGCGAGGGCGTGCAGGACGGCGCGCGGATCGAGGCCCGCGGCCGTGTCCCTGACGCGGATCACCTGCGCGCCGGCGCCGCCGAGCTTGGCCGCGGCCGGCGCCTCGGCAAGCTCCGAGCACATGACCCAGAGCGGCGCTTCACGAGCGCTGTGGACGAGCCGGCTGTCTCCCGGCAGCCGCAAGGCGCGGTCCAGCACCACGCGCACCGGCGAGCGGCCGGCCATGCCCGGCAACCGGCAGGTCAACAGCGGATCGTCCGCCAGCACCGTGCCGATGCCGGTCAGCACCGCATCCGATTGGGCACGCAGCAGATGCACGCGGCCGCGCGCCGCCTCGCCTGTGATGGCGACCGGCCGGTTGCCCGCGGCGGCGATCCTGTCGTCGGACGACACCGCCAGTTTCAGGACAACATGGGGACGGCCTTCGCGCACGCGCATGAAATGTCCGGCGTGATCGCGCGCGGCCTCCTCCGCGCACAGCCCGACATCAACGGCGATCCCGGCGGCGCGCAACCGCGCGTGCCCCTGCCCGGCGACTTGCGGGTTGGGATCCTCGATCGCCGAGACGACGCGCGCGAGACCTGCCGCGATGATGGCATCGGCGCAGGGCGGCGACTTGCCGACATGCGAACACGGCTCCAGCGTCACGTAGAGCGTCGCGCCGCGGGCCGCCTCGCCGGCGCGGCGCAACGCCTCGGGCTCGGCATGCGGACGTCCGCCGTCCTGCGTCCAGCCCCGTCCGACGATGACGCCGTCCTTGACGATCACGGCGCCGACGGCCGGGTTCGGCCATGTCCGTCCCCGGCCGCGCCGCCCGAGCGCCAGCGCCAGTTGCATGAAGCGGAGATCGGCCTGTTTCGCGTGCCGGATTTTGTCGGCGTATTGATCCTCCAGAATGCGGAAGATCATTTCGGCGTCACCATTTCCGGCGCATCCTCGTCGCCGGACAACTCGCCGAGCACGGCCCTGAAATCGCGCGCCTCGCGGAAGTTGCGATAGACGGACGCAAAGCGGACATAAGCGACGTCGTCGAGCTGGCGCAGATGCTCCATCACGATCTCGCCGATCGCCTCCGACGAAATCTCCGATTCCCCGACGCTTTCCAGTTCGCGCACGATGGCCGACACCATCGTCTCGACCCGCTCGGCATCGACATTGCGCTTGCGCAGGCTGATCTGGATCGAGCGCATCAGCTTGTCGCGATCGAACGGCACGCGCCGGCCATTGCGCTTGATGACGGTCAGTTCACGCAACTGCACGCGCTCGAACGTGGTGAAGCGGAAGCTGCACGCCATGCAGACACGCCGGCGCCGGATCACCGTCGAATCCTCCGCAGGGCGGGAGTCCTTCACCTGCGTATCGAGACTGTTGCACGTCGGGCAGCGCATCGCTTCGTCCTATGTGGCCGTATCCTTGAGAGCTAACCAGAAATGCAAGCTCGACGGATCAGGCGAAGTCGTCATGCCCGCGCTTGTCTCGGCCATGACGGAAATCGAGCGTCTTACCGGAAAACGACGACGTTCCTGCAAGACTCGCCTCTTCACGCATAGATCGGGAAGCGGCCGGTCAGGTCCTTGACCTTCTCCTTCACGGCCGCCTCGACCAGCGGCGCCTGGCCGTCGGACGACTGCGACACCGCATTGAGCACCTCGGCGATCATCGCACCGACCTGTTTGAATTCGCCAACGCCAAAGCCGCGCGTGGTGGTCGCCGGCGTGCCGAGCCGCAGGCCGGAGGTGACGAACGGCTTTTCGGGATCGAACGGAATGCCGTTCTTGTTGCAGGTCAGCCCGGCCCGCACCAGCGCCTTCTCCGAGACGTTGCCCTTCAGGCCCTTCGGCCGCAGGTCGACCAGCATCAGGTGATTGTCGGTGCCGCCGGAGACGATCTCGAAGCCATGGCCGCGCAGCGTCTCCGCCAGCGCCTTGGCGTTCTCGACCACGTTCTTCGCGTAGATCTTGAAATCCGGCTGCAGCGCTTCCCTGAACGCCACCGCCTTGGCGGCGATCACGTGCATCAGCGGCCCGCCCTGCAGGCCCGGGAAGATCGCCGAGTCGATCTTCTTGGCGATCGCTTCGTCGTTGCACAGGATCAGTCCGCCGCGCGGGCCGCGCAGCGACTTGTGGGTGGTGGTGGTGGTGGCATGCGCGTAAGGCACCGGACTGGCATGGACGCCGCCGGCGACGAGGCCGGCGAAGTGCGCCATATCGACCATCAGGTAAGCCCCGACACTGTCGGCGATCTCGCGGAAGCGCTTGAAGTCCCAGGCGCGTGAATAGGCCGAGCCGCCGGCGATGATAAGCTTCGGCTTCACCTCCTCGGCCTGCTTGGCCACCGCATCCATATCGATGATCTGGTCCTCGCGGCGCACGGTGTAGTGCGATGCCTTGAACCACTTGCCCGACATGTTGACCGGCGAGCCATGGGTGAGATGGCCGCCGGCGGCAAGGTCGAGACCCATGAAGGTATCGCCGGGTTGCAGCAGCGCCAGGAACACCGCCTGGTTCATCTGGCTGCCGGAATTCGGCTGCACGTTGGCGAACTGCGCGCCGAACAGTTTCTTCGCCCGGTCGATCGCGAGGTTCTCGGCAACGTCGACCCATTCGCAGCCGCCATAGTAGCGCCGGCCCGGATAGCCTTCGGCATATTTGTTCGTCATCACCGAGCCCTGCGCTTCCAGCACGGCGCGGCTGACGATGTTTTCCGATGCGATCAGCTCGATCTCGTGACGCTGGCGGCCAAGTTCGCCCTTGATCGCCGCGGCGATCTCGGGATCGGCCTGATCGAGCGAGGCCGAGAAGAAGCTGTCGGGAGCGGAGGCGGTTTCGGCAGACGAGGTCATCGGGAAAATCTCCACCGCCGCTGCCTTGTGAAAGAGGCACGGACGGCTTTATGTGGCGGTCGGGTAGTTCGTCAGCGAATTATCACATCCCGGCCGGAATCGCCAAGGTTTTGCGACCCTCGGACGATTTTGGGCAATATATGGTGGGACGATCGGTTTTGTCAGCCGGTGGGCCGGGCTGCCCACCTGGCAACGGTATCGACCTGCCCAAACAGCAATGGCCGCAAGGCCGCAGACCAGATGGAGTTCAGGATGGACGAGGCTTTCGATCCGGCACGGCACCGGCGTTACGAAACCCGGTGGTTCGAGGATTTCGCTGTCGGCGAGAAGTTCATCCTGCCCAGCCGGACCATGACCGACGCCCTGTTCCTGGCGTTCCAGGCGGCCAGCGGCGACAATCACCCGATCCACTACGACGTGGAATTCTGCCGCGCGCGCGGCATGCCGCACATGCTGGCGCACGGCTACCAGGTGCTGATCCAGACCGCGGCCGGCGCCGGCACCTTCCCGTTCATGACCGAGGACAGCCTGATCGGCTTCCTCGACCAGTCGTCGAAATTTCTCGCGCCCGTCTATGTCGGCGACACGCTGTATCCGGCATTGACGATCGACGAAGTGACGCCCGGCCGCACCACCGGCGTCGTCGGGATGCGTACCACTGTCCACAACCAGAACCGCGTGCTGGTGCTGGAGGGCCGCCAGCGCTACCTGCTGCGCAGGAAGGCGGCCACGGCCTGAGTGTGATGGCCGTTCGTTTTGGGATGACGCCGCGGCAACAGCTTGAGATCATCCCGCTCCACGCACGCAAAAGAAGACGCGCCGGCCCCGGGGCAACTCGGGACCAGCGCGAAAAGTCGGGCAAGTGTTCTTGATCGTGCTTTTTTGATTGAGTGAGGCTGCCGGTCTTGTTTGTGCCGGCTTGCCCGAGCTTTACGTTGTTCTTTTTGTTTTTGTCGTTCGACGTCCCTTGAAGATAACGAGGGCTCAGAGGCGATAGAGAATCTGGTCGGTCCAGAAGCGCTCGAGCCGATGCAGCGACTTGTTGAGGGTTGCGAATTCCTCGTTGGAGATGCCGCCGACCTGTTCCACCGTCCTGACGTGCTTCTGATACAGCGCATCGACGATATGGCGGATTTCCTGTCCCTTCGCGGTGAGGCGAATGCGGACCGAGCGGCGATCGACGCGCGAGCGCTGATGATCGAGGAAGCCGAGTTCGACCAGCTTCTTCAGGTTGTAGGAGACGTTGGAGCCGAGATAATAACCGCGCGTGCGCAACTCGCCCGCGGTCAGCTCCTTGTCGCCGATGTTGTAGAGCAGCAGCGCCTGCACCGAATTGATGTCGGCGCGGCCGCGGCGATCGAACTCGTCCTTGATGACATCGAGCAGGCGGCGGTGCAGACGCTCCACCAAAGTCAGCGCCTCGAGATAAAGCGGCTGCACCGTTGCCTGGTCCTGAGCCCGATCCGCGGTTTCGACGGCCGTTGCGGCGGCTTTGATCATGACACTTACCCCTGTTGTCGTTTTTCGACTTATGCGACGAAACTTGTGTCCCGCCTGATAGCCAAACCATAGGGGCGGCGTTTGAAGATCAGCTTAAATAAGACAATAAAGAGATCATGAATTTAAGACAGTGAATCGCGGATTAAGCCCGTCAATAAAGGGCTTTTTGTAACGTTCCGTTGACTCCGGAACTCCCCTGTTCACGCTTCGTCTGTCCCAGGTGTCGCATTTGCGGACAGCTCGCTCAAATTCGAAATATTCGCGCAAGATTCCTCACCGCCGCGTTAGGGTGACTGAATTGTTAGCGTGAGGAATTTTCTGAAAATTCGCCGAAAACCCGATCGAACGAAGTCACAGGATCGATGGCCCCGAAGGAATATCGGTTCGTCGTGCGCCGACCTGATCCGGGCACGACGAACCGTGATCCCACCCGAAGGCCGCGCCCCGTGCCCTCATTCCAGGGCGCATCGAAGGTGCGAAGCCGAAGATCCAGCCGCACTGATTTTCTTTTCTTCGCATTTTCCGGATTCCCGATCGCCGCTTGCGCGGCGTCCGGAATAACGACAGAGCATGTTTCAACAGCCCCTCACCCGCTGTTGCGCAGGCCCGCCGAGATGCCGTTGATGGTGAGCTGGATGCCGCGCAACGTGTCGTCGTCGCCGGCCTCGGCGCGATACACCTTCAGCAACTCGACCTGCACGTGGTTGAGCGGATCGAGATAGGGAAAGCGGTTGCGGATCGAGCGTTCCAGCAGCGGGTTGTCCTGCAGCAGGCGGTCGTGCGCCATGATGCTCAGCAACGCATCGATCGAGGCCTGATATTCCTGGCGGATGCGCCCGAAGATCGCCTCGCGCAGCGCCCTGTCCGGCACCAGCTCGGCATAGCGCGAGGCGATGGCGATACTGCTCTTGGACAGCACCATGTCCATGTTCGACAGCAGCATGCGGAAGAACGGCCATTCGCGGTACAGCGTGCGCAGAAACGCGATGCCCTTCCCGGGATGCAGCGCGACCCAAGCCTCCACCGCGCTGCCGAAGCCGTACCAGCCCGGCAGCATCAGCCGGCATTGCGCCCAGCTGAACACCCAGGGGATGGCGCGCAGGTCTTCGATGCTGCGGGTCTTCTTGCGCGAGGCCGGCCGGCTGCCGATATTCAGCGTCGAGATTTCGGTGATGACCGTGGAAGCCCAGAAATAATCCTCGAACCCCTCGGTCTCGTAGACCAGGCCGCGATAGGCGGCATAGGCGAAGCCGGACAGTTCCTCCATGGCTTCGAGATAGTCCGGCGGCGGCGAACTGCGGCGGGGTTGCAGCAGGCTGGCCTCCAGCGTGGCGGAGGCCAGCAGTTCGAGGCTGTTGCGGCCGACCTCGGCGTTGGAATATTTGCTGGAGATGATTTCGCCCTGCTCGGTGATGCGGATCTGTCCGTTCACCGCGCCGTCGGGCTGCGCCAGGATCGCATCGAAGCTCGGACCGCCGCCGCGGCCGACCGACCCGCCGCGGCCATGGAACAGGCGCAGCCGCACGCCGTGGCGCTCGAACACCTCGATCAGTCCGATCTCGGCCTTGTAGAGCTCCCAGCCGGAGGTGACGAAGCCGCCATCCTTGTTGCTGTCGGAATAGCCGAGCATCACCTCCTGCACGCCGCCGCGGCTGTCGACCAGCCGCCGATATTCCGGCAGCGACAGCAATCGGTCCATGATCGAGGCGCAGTTGCGCAGGTCGTCGATGGTCTCGAACAGCGGCACGATGTTGATGCGGCTGGTACCCTGCGCATCGACCAGGCCGGCCTCCTTCAGCAGCAGCGCGACCTCGAGCAGGTCGGAGACGCCGCGCGTCATCGAGATGATGCATTGAGGGATCACCAGTGCGCCGAAGATGCCGTGCGCCTCGGCGGCGGCGCGAAACACCGCAAGCTCGCCGACCGTTTCCTCGCTGTAGCCGAGATAGGGCGATATCAGCGGCCGGCTGGTGCGCAACTCGCCGATCAGCAGCGCGTTGCGCGCGTCCTCCATCAGGCTGGCATAGTCCGTCCCCGGCGCCACCGCTTCCAGCAGCTCGGCGACGGTGCGCTCGTGAACCGCCGAGTTCTGCCGCATGTCGAGGCTTGCCAGATGGAAGCCGAAGCAATCCAGCGCGCGGCGCAGCCGGCGCAGCCGCCCGCGTGCGATCACCTCCAGGCGGCCGGCACGCAGCGAGCGGTCGATGATGTCGAGATCGTCCGCGAACTCCCTGACGCTGGCATAGGGCATTGCAGCGCCGACCGGGCGGCGGTTGGTCTCGATGTTGCGTTCCCGGGCCGTCGCGGCAAGCCGCGCATAGATGCCGGAGACCGCCAGCCGATAGGGCTCGCCGGCCCGATGCGGCGAGGTGTCGGGCGAGCGGCCGGCCAGCGCCGCAAGCTCGTCGGTGACTTGCGTCAGGTCGGTGGCGAGCGACAGTTCGGCGCCCAGCGCGTGCAGCTCGTCGAGATAGTGGCGCAGGATCAGCGTGCTCTGCATCCGCAGCGTCCCGCGCATCACGTCGGCGGTGACGAACGGGTTGCCGTCGCGGTCGCCGCCGATCCAGCTTCCCATGCGCAGGAACGAGGCGACCCGCTCGGGGTTGCGGTCGCCGCCGGCGTCGTCCTGAAGGCGATCCTCGAGGTCGCACAGCAGCCGCGGCAGTTCCGGCAGGAACGTATCCTCATAGAACGACAGGCCGTTGGCGACCTCGTCGAGCACCGTCAGCTTGGTCCGGCGCAGCATGGTGGTTTCCCACAGCGTCAGCACCGCGCGGCGCAACTGTTCCTCGCAGGACCGTGCCTCGGCCTCGGTCATCTGCACGCGCTCGCGGCGCGCCAATAGCCGCGCCACTTCCAGTTCGCGGTCCATCGTGCTCTTGCGGCGCACCTCGGTCGGGTGCGCGGTCAGCACCGGCCGGACCAGGGCGCGGTCGAAGAAGCCCCGCAGATCGGCCGCGCTGAATCCGGCCTTGCGCGCGTCCTCCACCGCCCGCGCCAGCGTGCCGCGCCGCGGCGAGCCGCCCGCCGCCTGCTCCAGCCGCCGCTGGCGGATCTGGTTCTGGTCCTCGGCGATGTTGGCGAGATGCGAGAAATAGCTGAAGGCGCGGACGATCAGCACCGTCTCCCGCTCCGACATGCCGTCGAGGATGTCTTCCAACTCGCGGCGCGCGGGCTCGTCATTGTCGCGATGGAAGCGCAGCGAGGTGCGACGGATCCGCTCCACCAGATCGAAGACCGCCTCGCCTTCCTGGTCGCGTACGGTATCGCCGAGGATGCGCCCGAGCAGCCGGATATCATCGCGCAGCCGGGCATCCTTGGCGGCATTGTCCCCGCCGGGATCGACCGGCCGGTCGGCGAATGACGTGGAGGTGCTCTCGGGCATGGAGACAACGCGCGGTTCGAAGGTTGACGTCACCGACTCCCCTCGCAATTTTCCGCCGCGCGCGCAAGTTCAGATGACGGGCGCGCCTCGTGACGAGGTGTGCCTGCCGCATCCGTGTTCCGCCAGGGTCCGATCCGCTTACGCCGAATCGGACCCGCCGCCCTCAAAACCGCGCACCTGAAGCACGATGGCGTCCGCACCGGCCTTCCGGTCCACCGCGATGGCCTGATATTCAGGCGACTCGTGGAAGCGGCGCGCCGCCTCGGCGTCCGGGAACGACATCAGCACCACCTTGTCGCGATCCCAGTCGCCTTCCAGCACTTCCGGACGTTCGTCCGCAACCAGAAATCGCCCGTCGAACCGACGGAAGACGTCGAAAAAGCGCGACTGATAGCGGCGATAGGCCGCCTCGTCGGTGAAGCGCAGTTGCGCCAGGATATAGACGGTCATCGGTCGCTCCTCGTCGCGCGGGCCGCCGGCTCAGATACGCCGCCCGGCCTGGTGCCAGTACGGATCGCGCAGCTTGCGCTTGAAGATCTTGCCGGAATCCTCGCGCGGCAGGTTGCCGCCGATCTCGATGTGCCTGGGCACCTTGTAGCCGGCCAGCACCTTGCCGAGGTCGGCGCGGATCGACGCCACGTCCAGCGTGACGCCGGGCTGCGGCTCGACGATCCCCATCAGCGCCTCGCCGAACTCCGCGTCGGGAATGCCGAACACAGCGCAATCGTGGACGCCGGGGATCGCCAGCAGCGCCGCCTCGATCTCGGCCGGGTAGATGTTGACGCCGCCGGAGATGACCATGTCGCGCTTGCGGTCGCAGATGAAGACATAGCCATCGGCATCGATGTAGCCGACATCGCCCGAGGTGATGAAGCCGCCGCGGTCGATCTCGGCGCGCTTCCCGGACTTATTGTGATAGGTGAAATCGGGATTGCTCGCGATGCGCGAATAGATCTCGCCGATCTCGCCGGGCGGCAGCTCGCGGCCGTCATCGCCGATGAAGCGCAACTCGGCGCCGGGCGCGATGCGCCCCACGGTGCCCGGCTTCCTGAGCGCATCCTCCGGGGTCGCGAAGGTCACCGCGCCGGATTCGGTGCTGCCGTAGAATTCGTGGATCACCGGCCCCCACCAGTCGATCATCGCGCGCTTGACGTCGGCCGGGCACGGCGCGGCGGCGTGAATGACGTGGCGCAGCGACGATACGTCGTAGGACTTGCGCACCTCCTCGGGCAGCTTCATCAGCCGCACGAACATCGTCGGCACCATGAAGATGGTATCGATCCGATAGTCCTGTACCAGCTTGAGGAACGCCTCGGGATCGAAGCGCGGCATCAGCACCAGCGCGCCGCCGAGCCGGCCGGCCCGCAGGCCGAACGAATTGGGCGCGGAGTGATAGAGCGGCCCCGGCAGCAATGCGCGCGCGTTCGGCTTGAGGCCGTAGATCAGCGCCCGCATCCGTTCGGACGCCGCTGCCTCCTCCGGCGTCGGCGCGTTGCGGCGCACGCCCTTCGGATGCCCCGTGGTGCCGGAAGTATAGATCATGTTCTGCGGCTGCGGCAGCGCCGGCCCTTCATAGGGCGGCTGGTCGCGGAGCCATCGATCGAGGTCGCGCGCGCCCTTCGGCGCCGGCAGGTGATCCGGATCGATCCTGTAGGTGGCGAGAATCTCCGGCGGCGTCGGTACGCTCAACACCGTGACGCCAGACGGGATGTGCCCCTCCAGCGGATGCAGCAGGTCGGCATGGCCGATCAGCACCCGGGCGCCGGAGTCGCCGAGGATGTAGGCGATCTCGTCCGGCCTGAAATGCCAGTTCACCGGCACGGCGTAGGCGCCGAGCGTCATCACGGCATAGGCCGCCTCGATAAAGGCGAGGTCGTTGCGCATCAGGATGCAGACGCAATCGCCCGGCTTGACGCCGAGCTTCTGCAGGCCGCCGGCGATCCGCGCCGATCGCGCGGCGACCTCGGGATGCGTGCGCCGGCGCGCACCGCTGACGATGCCGTTGAAGAGAGAGGATGCGGAGGTCATGGTGTTCTTCTTGATTTTGCGGAACGATCATCGAGCCGTTTCCCTTCCCTTGAGGGAACGGGCCGACATGAGCGAAGCGAATGTCGGGGTGGGGTGAAAGCGCGCTGTCGGACTGTCACCCCACCCCGTCGCACATCGTTTCGCGATGCGCGCCGACCCTCCCCCTCAAGGGGAGGGTAAGAATCTCGTCATACATCCGCGAAGCGCGGCGCGCGCTTTTCGATATTGGCCCGGACCGCTTCGGTCTGGTTCGGCGACCCCATCAACTTCTGCTGCTCGACCGATTCCGCCAGCAGCGCCGGCGCCGGATCGATGGCGAGGTTGTTCAGGAGCCGCTTGGCGGCGCGGACCGCATCCGGGCTCTTGTTGGCGATCTCGCGGGCGAGCGCCAGCGCCACGCCGCGCGGGTCGTCGCAGATCTGCGTGACGAGGCCATAGCTCAACGCCTCCTGCGCCGAGAAGATGCGCCCGGTGTAGGTCAGCTCGCGCAGGATATCGTCGCGCACCAGCTTTGACAGGATCGGCGTGCCGGCCATGTCGGGGACCAGGCCCCACTTGATCTCCATGATCGACATCCGCGCGTCGGGCGCGAGGAAGCGCATGTCGGCACCCAGCGTGAGCTGGAAGCCGCCGCCGAACGCCACGCCATGGACCGCCGCGATCACCGGCACCGGCAGTTCGCGCCAACCCCACACCGCGTATTGCGGATCGTTGACGATGCCGCGGGTGCGGTCGACCAGGCTGCCGAGCCGCCCCGAGCCCTTGCCGGCCTTCATCGTCTCGAAGCGGCCGGTGTCGAGGCCGGCACAGAAGGCGCGCCCCTCGCCGGAGAGCACCACCGCGCGCAGGCCCTTCTCGGTCTTCAGCCGGTCACAGGTCGTGGTCAGCGCATCGAACATCGCGAAGTCGAGCGCATTCATCTTGTCGGCCCGCACCAGACGGACATCGGCCACACCGTCCGTGATCGAGACGGAGACGCGGTCTTCCATGGATGGTTCTCCTCAAAAATCTTCGTTTCGCGCTTTACAGAAAAGTGTCGGCAGGCTTTAGTCAATCAACTAATTAACATCCCTCATATTTCAGAACGGGTGCGTCATGTTCAGTGAACAGCTTCTCGCCGGCCGTCGTATTCTGGTGACCGGGGGCGGAACCGGGCTCGGCAAATCGATGGCCGCGCGCTTCCTCGAGCTTGGCGCCGAGGTTCACATCTGCGGCCGCCGCAAGGGCGTCTGCGACGAAACCGCCACCGAGCTGATGGACCAGTTCGGCGGCAAGGTGATGACCCACGGGGTCGATATCCGCGACATCGCGGCGGTCGATCACATGATCGAGACCATCTTCGCCGAAGGGCCCCTCACCGATCTCATCAACAACGCGGCCGGCAACTTCATTTCCCGCACCGAGGAATTGTCGCCGCGCGGCTTCGATGCCATCACCAACATCGTGATGCGCGGCACCTTCTATGTCACCCAGTCGGTCGGCAAACGCTGGATCGCCGGCAAGCATCGCGGCAACGTGGTGTCGATCACCACGACATGGGTGCGCAACGGCAGCCCCTATGTGGTGCCCTCGGCGATGAGCAAATCGGCGATCCACGCCATGACGATGTCGCTCGCCACCGAATGGGGCCATTACGGCATCCGCCTCAACACCATCGCGCCGGGCGAAATCCCGACCGAAGGCATGAGCAACCGCATCAAGCCCGGCGACCAGGCCGGCGCCCGCACCATCAAGATGAATCCGATGGGCCGGGTCGGCCGGATGGAGGAACTGCAGAACCTCGCGGTGTTCCTGATCTCCGGCGGCTGCGACTGGATCAACGGCGAAACCATTGCGATGGACGGCGGCCAGGGCCTCGCCATGGGCGGCAACTTCTACCAGCTTCGCGACTGGTCCGACGCCGACTGGCAGAAGGCGCGCGAAACCATCATGGCCCAGAACACCAAGGATCGCGCCGGCCGCGGCTGACGCCGCACGCCCCGGCCTCCCGGCGCGGACATTTTGTCTGCGCGCGCCGCGCGGGCATTTATTCTCTCCCCGCGCGCCGCGCGGTATTGGCCGGCCGGCGGTTTCGCCGGCGATGCAATGACTGGTGGTGCAACGACTGGTGGTGTAACGACTGATGGTGCAACGACCGACACGCAGCTCCGGTCGTGCGGCCACGCACCCCGACGCACCCTACCGGGATACAGACGCCGCCGGGTCCGTCGCATTTTGCCACAGCCGGCCGGGCCGCACCTTGCCACACGGATATTGTGCGCCGAAAAGAACGGCGTCACTATTGCCCCAAACAAAAGAAATCACATGAGGGAACGAAATGACCAAACTCGAGGATGTCACCAATCTGGCTGATGCCGTGCGCCTTCACAGCAGGAGCCGCGGCAATTCGGTGATCTTTGATTTCGAGGATCGTATCTCGACCTTCGCCGATTTCGATGCGCACACCAATCAGGTTGCCAACGGCCTTGCCGCGCTCGGCGTCAAGCCCGGCGAGCGCGTCGCCTATCTCGGCAAGAACAGCGACATTTATTTCGAACTGCTGATCGGCGCCATGAAGGCGGGCGTGGTGATGACGCCGGTGAACTGGCGTCTCGCGGGCCCCGAGATCGCCTTCATCGTCGAGGACTGCAAGGCGGCGATCCTGTTCGTCGGCCCTGAATTCGTCGATCAGGCGCGAGGCATCAAGGACCAGATCCCGAGCGTCCGCTTCATCATGACCACCGAAGGCGGCGCTCCCGAGTGGAAGGACGCGGCCCCGTGGCGCGACGCCCAAAGCAGCGCCGATCCCGACCGGCCGATCGATGCGGGCGAAGTCGCCATCCAGCTCTATACGTCCGGCACCACCGGCAAGCCGAAGGGCGCGATGCTGTCGCACGGCAACATGCTGGCGATGATCCGCTCCGGCAACGGCGAGATTCCGGACTGGAACAAGTGGGACGATCAGGACGTCTCGCTGGTCGCGATGCCGGTGTTCCACATCGGCGGCACCGGCTGGGGCGCGCTCGGCCTCTACTTCGGTGCCAAGGGCGTGGTGGCCCGCGACTTCGACCCGACCAAGGTGCTGGACTTCATCGAGCACTCGAAGGTCAGCAAGATGTTCATGGTGCCGGCCGCGATGCAGTTCGTCGTGCGGCTGCCGCAGGCAAAGGACACCGACTTCTCGCGCCTGCGCCACATCGCCTATGGCGCCTCGCCGATTCCGGCCGCCCTGCTCAAGGAATGCATCGACGTCTTCAAGTGCGGCTTCGTGCAGATGTACGGCATGACCGAAACCACCGGCACCATCGTCGCGCTGCCGCCCGAGGATCACATCCCCGACGCGGAACGGATGCGCTCCGCCGGCAAGGCCCTGCCCGGCGTCGAACTGGCGATCCTCGGTCCGGACGGCAAGCCGCTGCCGCCGCGGCAGGTCGGCGAAATCGCCACCCGCTCCGGCGCCAACATGGTCGGCTACTGGAACCTGCCGGAAGCCACCTCCAAGACCATCACCAAGGACGGCTGGCTGTTGACCGGCGACGCCGGATATCTCGACGAAGACGGCTACCTCTATATCCAGGACCGCATCAAGGACATGATTATCTCCGGCGGCGAGAACGTCTATCCGGCGGAGGTGGAAAGCGCGATCTGCGACCACCCCGACGTCGCGGAAGCCGCCGTGGTCGGCGTGCCCGACGACAAGTGGGGCGAGGCGGTCAAGGCGATCGTGGCGCTCAAGCCCGGCAAGACCGCCACCGCGACCGACATCATCAACTTCACCCGCACCCGGATCGCCGGCTACAAGACGCCGAAAACCGTGGACTTCCTGCCGGCGCTGCCGCGCAATCCGTCCGGCAAGATCCTGCGGCGCGAGTTGCGCGCCCCGTTCTGGGAAGGCAAGGAGCGGCAGGTGAACTGACGCGATCGCGCGCGCGATCCGGGGATCGTCTTATTGATTTATCTCGTCGTCCCGACATGCGCTGACGCGCATCAAGGGACGACGCATCGAGGGACGATGAGAAACATCCGCGGTTGCCATGACGACGCGCGATCCATCCTCGGCGTCGTCCCCGCGCAGGCGGGAACGACCGGGACAATTGCATTCATCGCAACTAGGACGTGAGGGAAACGCCCCTCACCTCTTGTTCGCTCCCATGTAGCCGAACAGGAAGCCGGCGACCTTGCGCATCTGAATCTCCTCGCTGCCTTCGGTAATGCGGTAGCGGCGATGGTGCCGGTAGATGTGCTCGAACGGCTTGTGCCGCGAATAGCCGATGCCGCCATGGACCTGGATGGCGCGGTCCGCCGCCTGCCCGCACAGCCGGTTCGCCCAGTAGTTGCACATCGACACCTTGTCCGACAGCGTGTGCTCGACCTGCGCCTGCGTCAGTCGGTCCATCTCCCAGGCGGTCTTGCGGATCAGGAGGCGCAGCATCTCGGCCTGGGTCGCAAGCTCGACGAGCGGAAACTGGATCGCCTGGTTGCGCGCCAGTTCTTCACCAAACGGCTTGCGCTCGCGCGCATATTTCACGCTCTCGTTGATGCAGTAGACCGCGGCGCCGAGCGAACTCGCCGCCTGCCGGATACGGTTCTCGTGGACGAAGCACTGCGCCAGCGACAGCCCGCGCCCGACCTCGCCGAACAGCGCGTCGTCCGGCACGAACACATCGGTGAAGCTGACGCGCGGATGATCGGTCGGCATGTTGAAGGTCCACAGATATTCCTCGACCTTCACGCCTTCGGCATCCGCCGGCACCAGGAAGCAGGTGATGCCGCGCGCGTCGCCGTCGTTGCCCGAGGTGCGGGCGAACAGCGCGCAATGGGTGGCGACGTGCATTCCCGTCGTCCACATCTTCTCGCCATTGATGATCCAGCCCGACCTGCCGTCGCGCGTGCCCTGCACGGCGCGGGTTTCCATGTGGGTCGCGTCCGAGCCGTGGTCGGGCTCCGTCAACCCGAAGGTGATGCGATACTTGCCGGTGATCGAACCTTCGATCATCGCCTTCTGGTCGTCGCGGCCATAAAGGTCGAGCATCTTCACGATCGGGAAATTGCCGACGATGGAGTGCTCGTTCTGCAGGTCGTTGTGCAGGCCCAATCCCTGCGAGGCGAAATGCTCGCGGATCACCGCCATCCAGAGGTTGGAGCCGTCCCTGCCGCCATAGCGTTTCGGAATCGCGAAACGCAAATGTCCGGCGGCGTCCGCCGCGTCCTTGGCCTGCCGCAACAGCGCTTCCCATTCGTGGCGCGGCAGGCCGCCGTTCTCGAAATCGGTGCGCGCCCATTCGCGGCGATGATCGAAGAAGCGGATATTGTCGTCGCGCTGTTCGAGCGGCCTGATCTTGTCGGCGATGAAGCGATCGAGTTCCGCGAGGTAGGCCACGAGGTCGGAAGGCAACGCGAAATCCAAGTTCTCTCTCCCGGTTTGCGGTCCGCAAGCCCTGCCGCGGACGGGCGCGGCAGGTGTTCGCGCGATCATGCGATGTGGTTTGTCGCGGCGATTAAGGTGGGATATGCATATCAAGTCAAGCAAGCGCCGGCTTCGATGCATGGTATCGGGTAGCCATCATGGGCCACCGACATCATGGGCCACCAACATCATGGGCCATCACCAGCGTGGATCGGCGGCATCGCCGCACCGGGGAATATTCCTCGCGATGAACAGCAGTCACGGGAGTGAACATGGATCTGAAGTTCTCGAAAGTCACCCGCAAGGGACCGATCACCATCGTGACGCTGTCGCGGCCGGAGGTTTACAACGCCCTGCACACCGACGCGCATTTCGAGCTGCATGAGGTGTTCAACGCCTTCGCCGCCGATCCCGACCAGTGGGTCGCGATCGTCACCGGCGCGGGCGACAAGGCGTTCTGCGCCGGCAACGACCTCAAGTGGCAGGCCGCCGGCGGCAAGCGCGGCTGGGCGTCGAGCGGCTTCGGCGGACTGACCTCGCGCTTCGATTGCGACAAGCCGATCATCGCCGCCGTCAACGGCGTCGCGATGGGCGGCGGCTTCGAGATCGCGCTGGCCTGCGACCTCATCATCGCCGCCGAGAACGCCAAGTTCGCCCTGCCCGAGCCGCGTGTCGGCCTCGCCGCGCTGGCGGGTGGCCTGCACCGGCTGCCGCGCCAGATCGGCCTGAAGCAGGCGATGGGCATGATCCTCACCGCCCGGCACGTCTCCGCGCGCGAGGGACTCGAGCTCGGCTTCGTCAACGAGGTGGTGCCGCAGGGCGAGGTGGTGGCGGCGGCCGAACGCTGGGCCGAGACGATCTGCCAGAACAGCCCGATGTCGATCCGCGCCTCGAAGCAGACGCTCCAGCGCGGGCTCGAGACCTCGCTCGAACAGGCGATCGCCGAGCAGCGCGAGTATCCGGCCGTCAAGGCGATGGCGGCATCGCAGGACTATATCGAAGGCCCGAAGGCGTTTTCGGAGAAGCGCCCGCCGAAGTGGCTGGGGAAGTAAGGGGACCCATTCGACGGGATCGCGGTGCCCGGCCTCGTGCCGGGCATCGACGTCTTTGCAGGCGACCGAAACGCGACGTCATCGTCCGCCAACGGGTCCCCGCCTTCGCGGCCCGATGACAGGCTCCGGCGGACGATCCAGTATTCGAGACGGGCGTAAGTAAAATCAGAATCAAATACGGGTACTGGATACTCCGCCTTCGCGGAGTATGACGATTTTCGTGTTGAAGGTCCGTTCGGAAAAAGATGGTCCATCAAAGGTTCAGGACGATACCCTCACGACGGCTTGGGTTCGCGCGCCAGCTCCCGCCTGTAGCTCGCATAGTTGGGCTGGTCGACCGCCAGCTTGTCCATGGTGGTGCGCCACAGATGTTCGGCGACGCCGGGCGTGGCGAGATCGAGCGTGCCGCGGCCGATGGCCTCGGCCAGCTTGCGGTTGAGGTCGAGCAGGTCACCCTCCTCGCCCAGGAGATGCGACAGCCGCGCGCGCTCCGCGTCCTCGCCCGGCCCGGCCAGCGTCAGTTGCCGCGCCACGAGATCGAGCGCGTTGATCGCGACCCGCAGCTTGAAGGCGCTGTGCCCCTTCAGGGCCGGCGCGATGTCGTCGCGCAGAAAATCGGCCACGGCGGTTACGAGTTCGATCGGCGTCGGTTCGTCCTGCATTGATCCCTCACCCGCGCGGCGCCAGAAGGCGCAACAGGTCGATTTCGGTTTCCGAGGTGCGGCGTCCGATCATGGCGCGTTCCATGGAGCGGTCGCCGGTGCGGAAGCGGTGCATCATGCCGCAGCACATGACGCCCCAGCGCAGCGTGCCCATCACTTCCCAGAACGCGACGCGCGCGGGATCGACGTGGCCGCCTTCCGCCTCGTAGCCCGCGAACAGCTCCTCGCGGCGTCCCAACCCGCCGACCGGCTTGTCGATCTCGCCGAAGCGCCATGAATTGACGCAGATCCAGCCGAGGTCCTCCATCGGATCGCCGAAATGCGCCAGCTCCCAGTCGAGCACGGCCCGCGCGCCATCGGGACCGACGATGAGGTTGCCGTGGCGGAAATCGCCATGCACCAGCGTGGTTTCCGCCGAGGGGCCGGGGTCGTTGTCGCGCAGCCAGCGCAACGCCAGCTCGAACACCGGACGCGGCCACTGATAGTCGCGGTAGTCCTGCGCTAGCTCCGCGATTTCCTTCGCGGCCGTCATCCGCCGCAGCTTCGGCAGCCGCGCAGGGTCCAGCCTGTGGATTTTCGCCAGCACTCCGCCGAGTTGACGCGCCAGCATCGGGCGCGCCGCCGCGAACTGGGCGTCCCGCAGAATTTTGCGCGGGATGGTCTCGCCGGCCACGCGCGCCATGATGAAGCCGGTGCCGAGTTCATCCGCCGCGGTCAGAACGTGCAGGACGCGCGGCGACGGTATCCCCGCTTCATAAGCCTCCCGCATCAGCACGGCCTCGGCATCGAGGCCGGCGGCACGCTCCGGCGCGGCGCCATAGCCTGGCGGCGCGCGCCGCAGGATCGCACCGATATTGCCATCGGGATGGACGATGTCGAACGACCAGGTTTCCTGGCTGGCGCCGCCGGACAGGCGGGCGGCGCCGGCGATGCCGGTCGCGCCCGGGCACCACGCCGGAACGGAGCGCCCGAGCCGGTCCTCGGTGGTCGCGGCCAAGCTTTACTTGCCCTTGAACTTCGCCGGCCGCTTCTCGAGAAACGCGGAGACGCCTTCCTTGAAGTCGTCGGCGGCGCCGGCGATACGCTGCGACTGCACCTCGAGGTTGAGCTGCTCCTCGAAGGAATTCTCCGGGCTGTCCCAGTAGAGCTTGCGGATCAGCGACAACGCGATGGTCGGCCCGGCGGCGAGATCGCGCGCGAGCTTCATGGTTTCGTCCATCAGCACGGCGTCGTCATGGACGCGGTTGACGAGGCCCCACTCCAGCGCCTTCTCCGCCGGAAGCTTCTCGCCCATCAGCGACAGTTCGACCGCGCGCGCCTTGCCGACCAGCCGCGGCAGCAGCCAGCTCGAGCCGCAATCCGGCACCAGCCCGATGCGACGGAACGCCTGAAGAAAGTACGACGAGCGCGCGCACAGGATCATGTCGCCCATCAGCGCGAAGCTCATGCCGGCGCCGGCGGCGACACCGTTGACCGCGGTGACGATCGGGCAATGCAGGTAGCGCAGCCGCCGCAGGATCGGGTGATAGCCGATCTCCAGCGACGCGCCGGCATTGGTGCGGGCGCCGGGCTTTGCGCTCTTGTTGCGGCCCTGCAGGTTGGCGCCGGCGCAGAACGCGCGGCCCGCGCCGGTCAGCACCACGCAACGCACCTCGTCGCGCCTGTCCTCGATGGCGTCGAGCGCCTCCGACAGGCCGCCGAGCAGATCCATCGAGATGGCGTTCATCACCTCCTGATGATCGAATTTGAGGACGGCCACCGAGCCATCGATATCGAGCGTCACGTGCTTGAACTGCATGGTTTCCTCGTCAAAGCGCGCGCCCCGCCTCGTGCGGGCGCGCCGGTTTCATGATTGGCGTTCGCCCGCATATTTGATTTTTCACGCGCGGTTGTCCATGCTCCCGCGCGCAAAATGCCGGCCTTGCCGCGCATGGCTCCCCTTTCGGCGAAACAACGGAAACGACATGAGCATCTTCGACCTTTCCGGCCGCGTGGCCGTCATCACCGGCGGCAATGGCGGTATCGGCCTGGGGATGGCGCAGGCGCTGGCCGCCGAAGGCTGCGCGGTCTCGATCTGGGGCCGCAATGCCGAAAAGAACAAGGCCGCCGCCGACAGCCTGGCGGACGCCAGGGGGAAGGTTCACACGCAGGTCTGCGACGTCACCGATGTCGCCTCGGTCAAGGCGGCGATGGAGGCGACGCTTGCGACCTTCGGCCGCGTCGACGGCTGCTTCGCCAATGCCGGCATCGGCGGCAGCGGCCGCCGGTCGTTCATCGAGCGCACCGCCGAGGAGTGGCGCACCATGTTCGACACCAACCTCGACGGCGTTTTCCATGTCTTCCAGGCCGTTGCGCGCCACATGACGGAGCGCGCGGCGAACGGCGACGCCTTCGGCCGGCTGGTCGCGACGTCGAGCATGGCCTCGCTGTTCGGCACCGCGCGCAACGAGCACTACGCCGCGACCAAATCGGCCATCAATGCGCTGGTGCGCGCATTGGGCGTCGAGATGGCGCGCAACGGCATCACCGCCAATGCCATCCTGCCCGGCTGGATCAAGAGCGACATGACCGCCGGCATCATGGCCAACGACAAATTCGTCGGCAACGTGATGCCGCGCATTCCAATGCGCCGCTTCGGCGAGCCATCGGATTTCGGCGGCATCGCGGTCTATCTGATGAGCAACGCCTCGTCCTATCACACCGCCGACTGCTTCGTGATCGACGGCGGCTATACGGCGTTCTAG
>JAGRLZ010000152.1 GCA_020441545.1 Xanthobacteraceae bacterium
CGAGTGAACTCGCGCGGCGGCAGCAGTCCGGCGCCGGCCGCCTGCGCGGCGGTGGCGACATCGCGCGACACGTCGGTGCCGAACACCAGGCCGTTCAACCCGATCGGACTGTCCAGCAGCGCCTTCTGCGTCTCGCGCCCGCTCGGCGGCACGCCGACCAGTTCGAGATAGTCGGTGCCGAAGATCGCCAGATTGTTGGCCGATCCCATGCTGTGATGACCGCGCGGCGTCAGCGTGAAGCCGAGACCCCGGTAAGTCTCGGCCGCGTCATCGAGCCGGTCCCGGGCGTTGATGACGAGATGATCCCAGGTCGGCAACGGCAGCATCGGCTTCCTCTGAGGCGTTAGAGCGTTTTCGGGCGAAGTGGGTTCCGGTTCGCGTCAAGAAAGCGCGTCGAAGCAAGGATATGGAGCCCCGTGCCGATTCTATTGGAACGGAAATGGCGCTAGCGGGCGACGATCAATCCGCGGCTGGTGACGACCACCCAGCGGCCGTCCTGGCGGCGGATGGCATCGACACGGCCGACGCCCGGCAGCGGATCGCCGGCATAGACTTCGTAGAGTCCGCCGCGCCCTTCCAGTAGCGCGCTGCCATTGGCGACATCGCGGATTCGCCAGCCCGGGATCGTGGGCAGGCGCTTGATCCCCGGCTTGCTGGCGACAGGCGTTGCCGGAATCGATGCCGTCGTTTCCTTCGCGGCGGCCGGCGCGGCCGCAGCGGCAACGCGCAGCTTCTCCAGCGTTTCGCTGATCTTCGCGAGCTTCGCGGCGGGCTCGGCCTGCGCCTTCTCGATCTTCTCGATGCGATCGTTGATCTTCGAGAATTGCGCGGCATCGGTTTTCGACGCGCGTTCGAGGCTGCTCTTCAGCGCGGCAAGATCGCTGCCGATCTTGCCGATCGACTGCTGCATCGCCGCCGTCTGGCTGTCGTCCGGCTTCGGCGGCGCCGCCGCCATCATGCGCGACAGGCCGGCCGTCGCCAGCGATCCGCCGACCACGCCGGCGATGGCGGCAAGCACGAAGATTGCGGCATAGGCCGACAGCCGCCACTTGCCGCGGCCATCATCCTGCGCGCCGGCACGCATCCCGCTTCGTTCGTCGTCGATGGTGTGGCCGCTCCACGACTGATGCGACGACGACTGGTGCGAAGACCCTTGATACGACGATCCTTGCGCCGTCGGTGCGATCACCGTCACCTGGCCCGGGCGCGGCCTGGCAGCGCCGTCGGCTTCCGCCCCACCACGATGGCCGGGCGCGCGCGACTGCGACACCGGCAGCGACGTCCCGGAACGGTCGGTGCCCGAAGCATCCGCGGCTTCATGTGCCTGCTGCTGCGGGCCCGCCATGTTGCCGTCTTCGGCGCGGGAGTTGTCGTTGTGCTGGTCCGACATGGGTTCGCTCACGGCTGAAATTCCTGATCTGTATTGACAATTTGGTAACCATTATTGCTTGCCAAATGGTTACCATTAGGGATGGGCCGGGATTATGGCGGGGCCTGGCTGAGCGGAAGCTGAACGGGAAACAACGCCACGGTCGCCTCGCGCGTTGACCGCAACCCATCCGGGAGGCCCGCTTTGCCCATCCTGATTTCGCCGTTAACATGACCTCTCGGGGAGCGACGCCAGAACGCCAAACAAACCGGCCCCGGCCGGATTCGTTCGGATTTGACACGGCGCACCCGGTCACAGGGGGCCGCGCATGAACGCGACGCCCCCAATCACGGGGAAAACAAGACTCATGAAATTCTACGACTCGATTGGACCGAACCCACGCCTGGTCCGCATGTTCATGGCCGAGAAGGGCATCGATATCCCGAAGCAGACCGTCGACCTGCGCGGCGGCGAAAACCGGCAGGAGGCGCATCTCGCCCGCAACCCGCACGGCCAGATGCCGACGCTCGAACTGGACAACGGCGCGTATCTCTCGGAGATCACGGCGATCTGCGAATATCTCGAGGAGATCAAGCCGACGCCGCCGCTGATCGGCACGACGCCGGAAGAACGCGCCGAGTGCCGGATGTGGACGCGGCGGATCGACCTCAACATCTGCGAGCCGATGGCCAACGGCTTTCGCTTCTCCGAAGGGCTGAAGCTGTTCCAGAACCGCATCGTCTGCGCCCCGGAAGCCGCCCCCGGCCTGAAGAAGATCGCTGCCGACCGCATCCGCTGGATGAACGGGCAGATGCAGGACAGGGAATATGTCTGCGGCGCGCGCTTCACGCTGGCCGACATGATGCTTTTCGTCTGGCTCGAGTTCGGCAACACCATCGCGCAGCCGATGGATCCGGCCAACACCAACCTCGCGGCCTGGCACAAGCGCATCGCCGAGCGGCCTTCGACCAAAGCGTGAGGCTCACCGCGCGGTACCCGTTCCCGCCAACCCTTCGCTCACAGCACTACGGGCGTGTCCGGCAATTCGTTGACGCCGCCGCCCTCACGCGGGAAGTGGGTGACGAGATGGCGCGTGACCGCCGCGATCCCGGCGATCACGCCGCGCTCGAATTCGCCGCGCTTGAACGCGGTTTCCATTTCGACGCAGATATGCCGCCACGCCGGCTCGCCGACGGCGGCATCGATGCCGCGGTCGGCGACGATCTCGACCTTGTGGTCGGCGAGCAGCACATAGATCAGCACGCCGCTGTTGCGCGCGGTATCCCAGATCCGAAGCTGCGAGAACACGTCCAGCGCCCGCGCGCGCGACGGCTGGTCCTTGAACAGCGGCGCACCGTCCAGCGCGCCTTCCACCACGAAGCGCAATTGCCCGGCATGGCGGGTTTCGCTGGCCTCGATGGCGCGCTCGATATTGGCGAGCGCGGGGGCCGGGAACGCCCGGCGCACCCGCGAGCGGTTGGCGATGAGGTGCTTGCCGATGCGCGCGATCTTCACCTCACCACCTCCCCGATGCACCGCCGCCGCCGAAGCTGCCGCCGCCGCCGCTGAAGCCGCCGCTCGATCCGCCGGAAAAGCCGCCGCCCCCGCCGGACCATCCGCCGCGCCCGCCGCCGCCGGAAGGCACCACGTTGTCGCCGATCAGCGTGAACAGAAACGCGACGACGCCCGCGACGATCCCGACCACCAGCGTGCCGAACAACAGCCATGCCGCGCCGCCGATCAGCGCGCCGGTGATGAGCGCGCCGAACAGCCGGCCGAACACCGCGCGCAGGATGCCGCCGAAAATCAGCACGGCGAAGAACGCAAACGGCAGGATCGATTCGAGATTGTCGAACATGCCGGACGACGAGCGCGCGCGCTGCTGCGGCGGCGGCAGCGGCTCGCCGTCGATGACGCGGATCATCCGGCCGACGCCATCG
>JAGRLZ010000018.1 GCA_020441545.1 Xanthobacteraceae bacterium
GATTGAATAGGCACGGATTGAATAGGCGCGTTCAGCCCACCACGCCCATGATGTCCGACTCCTTCATGATGAGGAGTTCCTCGCCGTCGAGCTTGATCTCGGTGCCCGACCACTTGCCGAACAGCACGCGGTCGCCGGCCTTGATGTCCATCGGGACCAGCTTGCCGGTTTCGTCGCGGCCACCGGGGCCGACCGCCACGACCTGGCCCTCGGACGGCTTTTCCTTGGCGCTGTCGGGAATGATGATGCCGCCCTTGGTTTTTTCCTCGGCATCGATACGCTTCACCACGACACGGTCATGCAGTGGACGAAATTTGGTTTTAGCCATGACGTTCCTTTGAGGTTCGGTTACGGTCTGAATCGCCGGCGAAAGCCGATTGCGGCGCTTCTCGCTCAGGATCGGGCCATCGGGCCGGCGGATATCTTTGGCAGTCGCGAGGTCGGAGTGCCAACCTTGCGCCGGAAATATGGGCTGCTACCGATCCTGTCAAGCGAGCTTAAGATGTTGGCGAAACGGGTATAGGATTGCCGGGTATCGGGCGGGGAACGCCGTTATTGCCCGGCCGTTATTGACCGGCCGTTGTTGACCGGCCGTTATTGACTGGCCGTTATTGACTGTCTGTGCGGGGTCCGGCAGGACTCGAACATGTATGGGACGCGCGGAAGCAATCTTCGCTTCGGGGGATTCCAATGATTGAGACACGACCGCGTCTTCGACGCGCCACTTCGCGTCACGGACGCGCGCTGTTCAATGCCGGGGCGGCTTCAATCCTGGCGATCTGCCTTGCGGGCTGCGAGACGCTGGGAACCTCCCAGCCGCCGCCGCCGCAGGAGCCGCCGCCGGCGCCCGAGATCCCGTCCACCATCCGCCCGAGCGAACTGGTCGGCCGCTGGGGCCTTGCCTCCTACCAGAACCCGAACGACCGCGCCCGGACCGAGGCCGCGGCCCGCAGCCAGTGCAAAAATCCTTACGTGATCGGCGCCGGCGCCAATGGCGGCGTCATCATGCATCTGGCGGACGAGGCCACGCCGCAGGAACTGCGCCTGAAAGGCAGCCAGAGCGGCAAGAACTACATCGGTCCCGAAGGGCCTCCCGGCGGCGAAAAGGACCGGGAGATCCTGTCGTTCGACGGCAAGACGCTGGTGACGCGCTTCGTCGACAAGGACGCCGGAACGCGATACGGCAACATGGTCTATGTCCGGTGCGCGCCGCGCGCATGACCTGCCGGGCGCCCGGTGCCGTGAAGCCCTGATCCGATGCACAGGCTGCGCGATGGTCTCCGTGGTCCGGCGCGCGCGGTCGCGGTTCTGTCGCTCACCGAAATCCTGGCCTGGGGCATCCTGATCTATCCCCCGGTGCTGACGGCGCCACACATCGCCGCCGCCCATGGCTGGTCCGTCGCCTTCTGCATGGCGGGCCTGTCGGTCGCGCTGATCGTCTCCGGCCTGCTGTCCCCGACAGCCTGCGGGCTGATCGACCGCCATGGCGGCAATCCGGTGATGTCGCTGGGGGCGCTGGCCGGCGCCCTGGGGCTGGTCGGCATCGCCGTTGCCGATCATCCCGCGCTCTACCTGGCGTGCTGGATCCTGATCGGCGCCGGCATGTCGACGACGCTCTACGATCCGGCCTTCGCAACGCTCACGCGCATCTTCGGCGCCGGATCGCGCCGGCAGATCACGTTCGTCACCTTCGCCGGCGGCTTTGCCTCGACGGTCGGCTGGCCGGCGACGCACCTGCTGCTCGAACATGTCGGCTGGCGCGGCACCTACCTGGTGTTCGCGGCGGTGCTGGCGCTGGTCGTCGCCCCGCTGCATGCCTTCGCACTGCCCCGTGGCGGCTTCGCTGCGGACAAGCCGGCCGCGTCATCGCAGGTCGCCGCGAACGCGGCAACCTATCTCACGCCCAGCGGCGCGCCCTTCCTGCTGCTGGCGGCCGCCTTCGCGGTCCATGCCTTTCTCCTGTCGGGCGTGACGTCGAACCTCTTGGCCATGCTGGAACGAAGCGGCATTCCGGCGGCCACGGTGGTCACCATCGGCGCCCTGTTCGGTCCTTCGCAGGTTCTGGCCCGGCTTGGCGATTTCGCGCTGGCCGGACGCACCACGCCGCTATGGGTCGCCCGGACCGCGATCACCGTCATGCTGGCGGCCTTCGTCCTGATGGCGCTCGCCGGGGTCTCGACGCCGGTTGCGGCGGTGTTCGCGATGATGTTCGGGGCGGCCAACGGCGTGATGACCATCGCGCGCGGCGCATTGCCGCTGACATTGTTCGGCCCGGTCGGCTACGGCCGGGTGATCGGGCGCGTCGCGCGGCCCGCATTGACCCTGCAGGCACTGGCGCCTTTCACCGTTGCCGCGGCGCTGGAGCGGCTGTCGGTCGGCGCCGTGCTCGAGCTTGGGGCCCTCGGCGCGTTGCTCGGGCTGATATGCTTCGCCATGATCCGCGCGCCGCGGATTGCGGAAGCTTAGGGACGGTCAGGGTCAGCCGAACAGGGCGTCGATGTCGTCCTGGGAGGCATGGCCGGCGTCGCCCTCGCTCCTGGGGCCGTTGAGCAGGCGATCGTCGCCGACGCGATCGTCGATCACGGCCGGGGCATGGGCCTTGATGGCATCCACGCCGCCCCAGATTTCCATCATGGCGTTGATATGGTGCTCGATGAACTTCATCGTGCTCATCACCTTGCTGATGCGCTGGCCGGTCAGGTCCTGGAAGTTGCAGGCTTCGAAGATCGCGACGACGCGCTCCTGGATCTCCTCGCTCAGGAGCCGGTGCTGGTCCGGCGACGTCACCTTGGCCATGGCGCTCGCCGCGTTATCGATCGCTTCGGCGGCCTCGAGAATATGCTGGGTCGCTTCCTCGGTGCCGCCGACCACCGCGCCGAGCTCGCCGGTGACCTTGGCCATCTCGGCGCCGTTGAAGGACTTGCCGTGCAGCACGGCGATCTCCTGCTTGGTGCGGGTGATCGCGTTGTGGATCAGGTCGAGCTCGATCTTCAGCTTCTCGCACTGTTCGATCTGGGCGCGATAGGTCTGCAGCAGGGCGTGGGTGTCGGCTTCCTGTTGCGAAAGAGCGGCGGCGGGCGCGCCGGCGGATGGCTGCTCGTGCGGGGCGCGGCCCATCTGCTCGCGGATCGCGCGCAGTTCGGTCATGATCTCGTCATGCATCGGGATGATTTCCGTGTCCGGCTGGTCGATCGGCGGCGCACTGCCGAAGACCACTTCTTCAATGCGAAAACGCTTGCGCTGGACGACCATCGAATTCCCCCATTCCGTCGGTTGTCGAGGGTTTTAGGCGATGGCGTTTAACGTCGGGTTCACAAGCGCAACCTGCGGCCGCATATATTGGCCCGTCCGTGCGGGCGTACTGGTGCGCCGTTCACTGAAAATAAACGCTACCGGCAAGAACCGGGTTCGCTGGCGGACATGGTGAATCCGCATCCCGCGTCCGTTTACCAAACCGACGCAGGTTTGTCCTTTAGTCGGGTGGTGCAGACCGCTTCCGTTGCGACCGTCGCCGCGCCATCGCCTGGCACGGCGTGCGATCGCGCGCGGCCGGCGCAGCATGTCAAAGACGAAACAGTGCAGAGTACGTCGATGTTCAGAAAGTCCTTGCTTCTTGCCCTGGCCGGCATGTCCGGCCTCGCCCTCGGATTGTCGCCGGCGCTCGCGCGCGATGGGCTCGGCGCCCGTCAGTCGCGTCCGGTCTATACCTACCACGGCACCCGGCCGGTGCGGGCGGCCTATGCCGGGCGCCCGGACCTCGGCGGCGGGTTCATCGAATTCCTGTTCAGCGGCGACCAGCCGCCGCGCCAGCGCTATCAGGTTCAGCAGATCGAGGGCCAGCAGCCGCGCTATGCCGGATATCCGCGCCAGGCCGAGCCCGACGCCTCCTGGCGGCGCGGCGTGACCGGCCCCCGCGCCATGCAGCCGTCCAGCCGCGCCATCGATCCGAAATACGAGAAGCAGGTGGTCGCCTATCAGGGCAGGGAAAAGGTCGGCACCATCGTCATCGATACGCCGAACAAGTTTCTGTATCTCGTGCAGGGCGACGGCACCGCGCTGCGCTACGGCGTGGGCGTCGGCCGTCCCGGTTTCGCCTGGTCGGGGGTCAAGACCATCACCGCCAAGCGCGAATGGCCGGACTGGACGCCGCCCGCCGAGATGCTGAAGCGTCGCCCCGACCTGCCGCGCCATATGGAAGGCGGACCGGCGAATCCGCTGGGCGCGCGGGCGATGTATCTCGGCTCGTCGCTCTATCGCATCCACGGCTCCAACGAACCGTGGACCATCGGCACCAATGTCTCCTCGGGCTGCATCCGGATGCGCAACGAGGACGTGATCGATCTTTATGGCCGGGTCGGCGTCGGCGCACGGGTCGTCGTGATCTGACGGCGGAGGGATAGAGCGTTTTCGAGCGAAGTGGGTGCCGGTTCGCGTAAAGAAAACGCGTTAAAACAAGGATATGGAGCCCCGTTCCGATTCCATCGGAACGGAAATGGCTCCAGCCGGAAACGGGAACGGCCGCCGAAAGGGGCGGCCGTTTCGTTTTTCATGGCAGCCTTTTTCCATGGCAGCCGATCGGCCGGGTCAGGCGTAGTCGCTGTCGTCGTCGAAGCCGTCATCGTCGAAGCCGTCGTCGTCCATGTCGGCGAAATCGTCCTCGTCGTCCTGGTCTTGATCCTGGTCCTGATCGGCATCGGCCTGGGCCTGGGTTTGGGCTTGGGTCTGCTGGGTCTGTGCCTGGTCGAACTGGCCGGCACGGCTGGCCTCCGCCTGCCGTCCGCTCGAGCCGATGTCGTTGAGGCCGGCGTCGCGCGCAAGGCTGCCGCCGGGCTGGTCCGATCCCCATGGCGTGCCGCCGCCGCGGCTTCCGCCATCGCCGGGGCTCTGATGGCCGCCGCCCATCATCGAGCGGATGCTGCCGAGCAAAAGCGATCCGCCGACCACACCGGCGGCGGCCGCCGCCGCCGTGCCGAGGAACGACCCGCCGGCGGCGGCGGGGCTTCCCTGCGGGAGGGGCGGCGGGGACGCATACTGCTCCTGGGGCCCGCCGGCCGATCCGAGAACCTGCCCGGTATTCCAGGCCGGTCGCCCCGATGCCGAGCCCGATGCAGACGGAGGCGGCACGTTCGGAACGGAGCCGCGGCCCGTGTTCTGGCCGAACATCGAATCCCGCATCGAATCGAGAAAGCCTCCTTGCGGCCCAGGCGCGGGCGTCGCGGTGTCCTCGAGCTCCTGAATGCGCGCATTGGCCCGCTTGAGCGCCTCGTCCTGAACCAGCACCGTCTGCACCAGCGCGTAGGCGGCGTTGGGCGCGCGCTGCCATTCCTGCGCGATCGCGGCTTCGGCATCCGGATCGCGGGCGGCGGATTCGACGCTGGCCAGCCGGTCGAAGAGCTGTTCGATCATCTGACGTTCTTGCGGGGTCATGACGTTCTCCCAATGCGAGACCGCGCAAAGATGTAGGCGCGCTTTGTGTCGCAATAAGTGCTGGCCGCGAATATTTTTTGCGGGCGCCGCGCCGGTGGCGATCAGCGCAGCGCCACCCCGTTGCGCAACAGCATCGCGATGAATTCGTCGCCGGCGAGATAGGCGTATTCGCGTTCGCGCTGACCGGCCAGCGGATCGAGCGAGATCAGGACGTCGTCCACGAAGCCGGGATGGCACATCACCAGCCCGCCGTCGGGAAGATCGTCGAGGAAGGATTCCATCAACGGTCCGAACTCCGGCTGCCGGGTGAAGTCATAGGCGCCGGCGAATCCGGGGTTGAAGCTCACGCCCGCTTGCGCGGCCTTGCGGCGAAACTTCCGGCTCAGGACATCGAGCAGCAGCGCTTTCGGCGATCCCGGCCGGCGTCCATGCGCGCGGCCGCATTGCCGAACCCACGCACCCGGCGCGTGATGTGCGACGGCGGCGAGGAAAGCGGTCCGGACCTGCGGGAAAATATGCACATGCTGGTGGCCGTCGACATAGTCCGGCGCGCGCCCCATCAATGTCCTGAAGGCGGCAATCTGGGCGGCGAATTCCGCCGCGATCATCTCTCCGTCGAGCTTGCTTGCGATGCTCCTGCGCAGCATCCCCGCCAGCGGCGGAAACAGGCTGCCCTCGAGCGGCTTGAACGGCATCGTCAGCGGATGAAACGGCGCCGTCATCACCGCGTGAAGCCCGATCGCGCAGGCCGGATTGCCGGCTGCAACGGCCTTGAGGGCCTCGATCTCGTCATGGTCGACGGCAGGGCCGACCACCATCAGCGAGGTCGCGTTGAGCCTGCGCCGCGCGATCAGGTCGCGGATGCCGCGATTGACGCCCGGGCTCAGTCCGTAGTCGTCGGCGCAGAGCCAGATGCGGCGTTGCGGGCCTGCATCGCTCATTCGGCGGCCGACTGCTCGTGGTCGTCCGCCGTCGCTTCGGCACGACGCCGGCTGTGCTCGGCGACGAAATAGATCGGACGCGCTTTCAGTTCGGACAGGATCTTGCCGATATACTCGCCCATCACGCCGATCATCAGCAGCTGGACGCCGCCGATGGTCATCATGCCGACGATGATCGACGGATAGCCCGGCACGGTTTCGCCCTTGACCCAGGTCTCCCACAGGATCGACAGGCCGAACAGGAACGCACCCAATGCGAGCAGCAGGCCGAGCAGGCTGGCAAAGCGCAGCGGCGCCACCGAGAACGATGTCAGTCCCTCGATCGACAGGCCGACCAGGCGTTTCGTGCTGAACGACGTGACGCCATAGGCGCGCGGCGCAGGCTCGTAGTCGACCCGGAGCTGGCGGAAGCCGATCCAGCTCGTAAGGCCCTTGAAGAAACGGTTGCGCTCCGGAAGCTGCCGCAAGGCCGCCGCCGCGCGCGGCGAGAGCAGGCGGAAGTCGCCGGCGTCCTCGGGGATTTTCTGCCGCGCGCCCCAGTTGACCAGTCCGTAGAACGCATGCACCGCCAGGCGGCGCAGCGCCGACTCGTTCCTGCGATTGGCCTTGGCGGTGTAGATCACGTCATAGCCGTCGTCGATCCAGTAGCCGACCAGCTTTTCGACCAGATCGGGAGAATGCTGGCCGTCGCCATCCATGAACAGGACCGCGCCGTCGCCGGCATGGTCGAGGCCGGCCATCAGCGCAGCTTCCTTGCCGAAGTTGCGCGACAGCGACACGACCTGGACGTCGAGGTTGGTCGCGGGCAGGTCGCGTGCGATGCGCAGGGTCGCGTCGGTACTGCCGTCGTCGACATAGACGACTTCCGACGGCAGGCCGAAACGTTGCCGGAGCTGACCGGCGAGTTCGGCCAGCCGCGCGTGCAGCCGGTCGAGGCCGGCGGCTTCGTTGTAGAGCGGCACCACGATCGACAGGCTGGCGGCGTGTGCGCCCGGTTCGGTCGGCAGGCCGGTTGGTTCCCTGTTCGGCGCCATCGTTCAGCTTCTTCGGTCAGCGTCCCGTGCAATCGGGGATCGCGCGATGCTATTCATATGATGGCACATCGCGTTTCGGCAATCCGTCGGAACCAGGACCGGGATCAGGGAAGGAAGGCCGCGAGCCGGGCGAACAGCGGGTTCTCTCTGTCCAGCACGTAGTCGAGCGAGGCGACCGAGACGGTGTCGGCGCCGTGATCGCGCAGGAAGCTGCCGAGCGCATAGATCTGGGCCGGCGGGCAGTGCAGCGTCAGCATGCCGGACGAGGTCGGTCCGCCGAACGGCGCGACCACGCCGAAACGGTTGTGGGCTTCCGCGAGAAGCTTCTCGTCGCAGCCTTTGAAGCGGGTGCGGACTTCCTTGTACTTGCTGGCGCGGGCGCTGGCCGCGATGTGATCGAGGATCACGCGGGCGGTCTCGCGGGCCGACGACGACCAGTCGGCGCCGCGCGCCGCGACCAGGTTGGCCTGGCTGCGCAGCATCACCCCGTCGTCGAGCACCTTGAGGCCGTTCGCGACCAGGGTCGCGCCGGTGGTGGTGATGTCGACGATCATCTCGGCGGTGCCGGCCGCGGGCGCGCCTTCGGTGGCGCCGGCGCTTTCGACGATCCGGTAATCGAGGATGCCGTGCTGGGCGAAGAAGTTGCGCGTCAGGTTGATGTATTTGGTGGCGACCCGCATACGCCGGTTATGCTGGGTGCGAAACTCGGTGGCGACATCGTCGAGGTCGGCCATGGTGCGGACATCGATCCAGGCTTGCGGCACCGCGACCACCACATTGGCATAGCCGAAGCCGAGCGGCTGGATCAGCGCCACGCGCCTGTCGGCATCCGGAATGTTCTCGCGGATCAGGTCTTCGCCGGTGATGCCGAGATGCACCGCGCCGCGCGCGAGGTTCGCGGCGATCTCGCTCGCGGACAGGTAGGCGATCTCGACATTGTCGAGCCCGGCGATGGTGCCGCGATAGTCGCGCGCGCCGCCCGGCTTGCTCAAGCTGAGGCCGGCGCGGGTGAAGAACGCCTCGGCATTTTCCTGAAGCCGGCCCTTGGACGGAACGGCGAGAACAAAGGGTGCGGTCATGATGCGCTCGCTTGCGATGTCGACGGGGCGGCGCCGTGTCCGTTTTGCGTCAGCGCTTCGACCCAGATCGAGAAGCCGACCGCCGGAATTGGCGCGCGCGATCCGAGCTGGGTCATCAGGCCGTCATAGCGGCCGCCGCCGACCAGCGGGTCGTCGCCGTTGCCCTTGCGATGCAGTTCGAATTCGAAGCCGGTGTAGTAGTCGAGGCCGCGGCCGAACGAGGTGGAGAACCGGGTCGCGCCGATATCGATGCCGTGCGCCGCCATCAGGCCGATCCGGCTTTCGAACTGGTCGATCGCGGCGCCGAGGTCGAGCCCGGCGTCGGCGGCCAGCGCCCGAAGCTCGCGCAACGCCCGGTCCGGCGTGCCGGCGATGGCGAGGAAGCGGTTGATGAGCTGCAGGGCATCGCGGGGCAGCGCGCCGCCCTGCAGGGTCGACTGCTCGAGGAAGCGGTCGGCGATCTCGGCCACGGTGCGGCCGCCGACATTGACGGCGCCGGCGATCGACATCAGGTCGGTGACCAGCGCCAGCGCGGCCTTGCGGTCGGAGCCGGCGAGTGCCGCCAGCACGCCCTGATACTCATTGCGCTTCGGCTCGGTCTCGAGCGTCAGCCGGGCGATGTCCTGGGCAAGGCTCACCTTGCGGTTGAAATCCTTGATGAGCCGGCGCCGCCATACCGGATACAGGTCCAGCGCATCGATCAGGGCGATGAACAGCGCGACGTCGCCGGTGCGGATCTCGATATCGTCGATGCCGAAGGTCGTGGCGGCCTTCACCGCCAGCGCCAGCATCTCGGCATCGGCCGCGGCGCGGTCGGGCCGGCCGTAGGATTCGACGCCGGCCTGCAGGAACTCGCTCGGCTTGCCGTCGCGATAGCGGAACACCGGCCCGAGATAGCAGAACCCGGCCGGCTGGCCGCCGCGTCCGGAGGCGAGATAGTCGCGCGCCACCGGAATGGTGAGGTCGGGCCGCAGGCACAGCTCTTCACCGCCGGCGTCCGAGGTAAGATAAAGGCTCTTGCGGATATCCTCGCCCGAGAGGTCGAGGAACGGCTCGGCCGGCTGCAGGATCGCCGGCTCGGCGCGGACATAGCCGGCGTCCGCGAACGACGACAGCAGGGCCGCCCAGCCGGCGGCTCCGGTCGAACGAGGGGCGGCGGTGTCGCTCATGGATGCGGGTCCGGTCTGGCGAGACGGCTTCCTGCGGGCGGCGCCGATTTGCGCGGTCTCGCAAAAAATCGTCCAGGATATTGAAATCAAACGCGATTCGAGGGGGTGGCCCACGGCTCCACCTTGGCGGCCATGGCTCCGTCCCCGCAAGTGCGTCGGTTGCCGCAGCCCCTTAGCATGTCGCCGCGGGAGTTTCGACCTCGTTCCCGCAAGTGGCTTAACGGATGCGGCTGCGGGGCAGGAGCACTCCGGTCGCGGCTCAGAACTTCACCGAGGCGAACAGGCGGACGTTGCGGCCCGGCTGAAGCACCTCGTCCTTCTTGTAGGACTGATGCAGCCGGATATCGGCGTCGAGCAGGTTCTCGCCCTTCAGCCCCACGGTGACGGTGATGGGCCAATCGCCGGGCCAGCCGGCGGTTGGGAGCCGCGCGGTATGGCTCAGCTCCGCGTTCAGCAGGTTGAAGGCCGGCGTCGGGGTCTCGAAGGCGCCGAGACGGGTCTGGGCGAAGGCGTGCAGCAGATGGATTCGCGCGGTCCAGTTCGGGTTGCGATAGTACCAGCCGCCGCCGAGCCGCTGCGGCGGGATCTTCGGCACGAAGCTGCCGTCGTCGAAGGTCGCGCGCACGATGTCGTATTGCGCCTCGAATCCCCACACGCCGTTCCGGAGCCGGCCGACATCGTGTTCGATCTTGATTTCGCCGCCGATGAACCGGGCGTCGCGCTGCGAATAGACGATCTGGTCGTAGCTGGCGCCCGGCGCGCCGCACGAGGCGAAGCTTTCGTTGCAGCGGATCCCCGTGAAATTCTTGAAGATGAAGTTCCGGAATTTCGAATAGTAGACCGATGCTTCGAAGCGGGTGTCGCCGCGCGCGCGCTTGATGCCGAGTTCGAGCGTATCGGCTTTCTCGATCGTCATCGCGGGGTTGCCGATCTCGAAGGTGCGCGGCGTGTCGTGCGGCCCCTTGTAGAACAGCTCGACCGGATCGGGCGAGCGTTCGACATGCTGAGCCGTGATGCGCGCCACCATGCCGTAGGGCAGGTCGTGCAGCAGGCCGCCGCTCACGCTGATCGGAGCAAACCGGCGGTCGACGGCGAACACCGTCGGCGCATCGGGCGGCGGCAGGAACGTCGCCGGGAAACGGGCGCCGGTCCCCTCGATGTCGGTGCGTTCGATCCGGGCCGCGGCCTGGAGGCGCATCGCCGGCGTGACCTGCAATTCCTCGAACACGAAGGCCGCGACGTTCTGCGCCTGCGCGGGCGCGAGCAGCGGGTCGGCCGCGCCCTGTACCGACAGATCGCGCCGTCCCCATTGCAGGCCGGCGGTGCCGCGCAATTCGCCGATCGGTGTTGCGAACGGCAGGTGCGCCAGCTCAATGCGGGATTCGTATTGCCGGCTGCGGAAGCGCGAGCCGATCTGCGAATTGGCGCCGACGCCGTTAATCTCGTCATGCCGGTAGTCGGTATGGCCGAACCAGTAGCGCACGGCATCGATGCCGCTTTCGCCGATCCGCCATTCGCCGCGACTGGCCCACTTGGTCTGTTGCAGGTCGATGTGATTGTCGACCTGCGCGGATGCGATTCCCGGAATGAAATAGGTCATCGCGGTCTGCTGGACCGACATGCCGATGAAGCCGCTGTCGAAGATGTAGGAGCCGCCGAGCGCATGGCCTTCCGCGGCGTAGCGCGAATTGGTCTGCACGCCGCCCGGAACGCGATAGTCGCCGGCCTGCCGCTTGAGGGCGTCGGCATGGATCGCGATGCCGTTTCCGCCGGCGTCGAGCAGCACCGCGCCGTCGGCGCCGCGATTGACGCTGGTCAGGCCGCCGCGCGCTTCGAAGGCGATGCCGTTGCGGGGAACGGATGTCGGGATCCGCCCGTTGCTCGCATTCACCACGCCGCCGATCGCCTGCGATCCGTAGCGCAGCGTGCCGGGCCCGCGAACGACCTCGACCTGACCGGCGACCAGCGGGTCGATGGTGACGGCATGATCCTCGCCGAGGTTCGCCATGTCCGCCGAGCCGATACCGTCCTCCTGGGTGCGGACCCGGAAGCCGCCGAGCCCCCGGATCACCGGCCGGCTGGCGACGGGAGAAAACGAGGTCGCCGAGACGCCGGGCGTGGTCCCGAGGGTGTCGCCCAGCGAGGCCGCGCCGCGGCCGAGCACCTGCCGCGCCGTCAGCAGCGTCTGCGAGGAAAAACCAGGGGCGGCGGCGATATCGGACGGAGCTTCGACCGGGACAGGCTCCGGGACAGGCGCCGGGCCGGGCGCGGTCCTTGGTACTGTCCTGGACGCGGCTGCCGGCCGCCGGGCGCTGCGGGTCCGTTTCGGGGCCGCCCTCGGCGCGGTGACGGTGATTTCGGGAAGTTCCGCCTGCGCGCGCGCCGGCTCGGGCGCCGCGACGGCCAGGCAGGCGCAGCCGGCCAACCCAAGGTATCGGCTCCCGGAATATCGGTTCATTACGCAATCCATGCAAGTCGCTCTCATTTGCATCTAGAATGCAACTGCGAATGATTTGCAATTGTAGTTGCGGAAAATGAACGGACTTGTGGCAATTTGGCGCGGCCAAGGGGCGCGGCCAAGGGAGGCGCGGCCAAGGAAGGCGCGGCCAAGCGAGGTGTAGCCAAGGGGGGGAGGCGCGGGCCGGTCATTCCACGACAAGGGAGCGGCGGCTTTCTCGTCCCTCATCGCCCGGGACTAAGGAATGCCGGACGTCGTTGCGCCGCAGGTCGTCAGCCGCGCCAATCCCCGAGGCTGGCCTGCACCAGGGCGAGGGCCGCGACCGCCGCGGTGTCGGCGCGCAGGATCCGGGGGCCGAGCGACAGCCTCAGGATGTGGGGCTGGTCGAGCAGGGCGGACCGCTCCTCGCCGGCGAACCCGCCCTCGGCGCCGATCAGCACGTCGATGCCGGTGGCCGCCGAGGCGCCGGCCAGCGTGGCAAGCGGCGATGCCGCATCGGCCGCCTCGTCGCAGAACACCAGCAGCCGCTGCGGCGCCCGCCGGTCGAGATAGCGCGCCAGCGGCAGCGGCTCGTGCACCTCGGCCAGGCTGAGGATGCCGCATTGTTCGGCTGCCTCGATGGCATTGGCGCGCATCCGCTCGCCATTGACCCGCGCCACCTGGGTATGCCGGGTGATGACGGGCTGCAGCACCGCCGCGCCCATTTCGACCGCCTTCTGCACCATGTAGTCGAGCCGGGCGTGTTTCAGCGGCGCGAAGACGCAAGCGAGATCGGGCAGGCGGTCCTGTATCCGGGTCTGCTCGCGCACGGCCAGGCGGTCCGGCCGCTTGCCGCCCTCGATCGCCGCCCGCCATTCGCCGTCGCGGCCGTTGAACACCAGGACGGTGTCGCCGGCGCCCAGCCGCAGCACATTGCCGAGATAGTTGGCCTGCGCCCGGTCCAGCGCCACGCCGGCCCCGGTGGCGAGCGGCGCATCCACGAACAGGCGCGGGCTGCGGAAGTCGGCAAGCGGCATTGTATTGTCCGTTTTGCGATGCGGTTTTGCGATGAGGTGCGGCGACCGCCTCTATATCGTGTCGCGCCGGGCGTGTCCTCCCGGCCTTCCGCCGAAGGGAGCCGGTTACGGCCCGGAAAGCCGGTCTAAAACAACGGCATGGAGTTCCGGCTTCGATTTGACGCAAACCGGCGCCGCGCTCCCGCCCCAATCGGTGGGTTGTTAAGCCGGGACGGGAATCGTACAAAGCGATCAAACCGCACATCGTCTTACATTTCGAGAACCTTGGGAACCTCGGAGCTGCCGGAGGGAAGTCTGACATGATCCGTCGTCGCCTGATCGTTCCGCTGGCGATCGCCGCGCTCGGCCTGCAGGCCGGCCCGGCCCTGGCGCAGGGCGCGTTTCCGGCGCCGCTGCCGGCCGGCGTTTCGCAGCCGAAGAGCGAGTCTCCGTTTCCGCCGGTAAATGGCGGCGTCATCAGGAACGATCCCGCCTTTCCGCCCGTGAATGGCGCAACCGGCCGCAGTTCGCCGTTCCCGCCGGTCAACAGCGCCGCGCGGAGCGATCCCGCCTTTCCGCCGGTGAACGGCAGCGCGCCGCGGGCGTCGATCGGTGCCCCGAAGAGCGTATTTCCCTCGAACGGCGCGCCGCCCGTCGCCGGTGGCGGCGGCGCCTTCGGCCCGCCGCAGCAGGCGGGCAACGACGAATGCATGAAGGGCTTCCTGCCGCTGCGCAAGGAAGCGGAGCGGCGCGGCAACCTCATCAAGAAGGCCAGCGACCGGCGCGCGCCGCCGTCGGAGGCGTGCAAGCTGATCGGCAATTTCTCCCATGCCGAAGTGAAGATGATCAAATATGTCGAGGCCAACGCAAAGCGCTGCGGCATCCCGGACCAGATTCATCAGCAGCTCGTGGCCGGCCACAAGAACACCACGAAGCTGCAGCGGCAGGTGTGCCGTGTCGCCCAGCAGCAGGCGCAACAGCCGCGCGGGCCGGCCGGCCCGAGCCTGAGCGACGTGCTGGGATCGACCGCGACCTTGCCGCAGGCCCGCGAAACCAGGCGCGGCGGCAGTACGTTCGATACCCTCAACGGCAACGTGCTGACGCGATGAGGCTGCCCGGACAGCCCGTGTCCGCGATGCCGTTGTCATGAGCCATGCCGTCATGAGCAACGCCGCGGCCCGCGTCGCCGATGCGACCGGAAACTGGGTCGATACGCGCGCCCCGCTGTGGGCGCGGCCCTATCTCCGCCTGTCGCGCTTCGACCGGCCGATCGGCTCGTGGCTGCTGCTGATGCCGTGCTGGTGGTCGGCGGCGCTCGCCGCCGGCGTCGCGCATGACCTGCGCCACCTGCCGCTGACCGTCGTGCTGTTCTTGGTCGGCGCCTTCGTGATGCGTGGCGCGGGCTGCACCTGGAACGACATCACCGACCGTCATCTCGACGGGCAGGTCGAGCGCACGCGCTCGCGGCCGATTCCGTCGGGCCAGGTCAGCGTCGCGCGGGCGGCGGGTTTTCTCGTATTGCAGGCGCTGGTCGGCCTTGTCGTGCTGTTGCAGTTCAACCGCTTCGCGGTGCTGCTCGGCATCGCCTCGCTCGGCGTGGTCGCGATCTATCCCTTCATGAAGCGCGTGACCTACTGGCCGCAGATATTCCTCGGCCTCGCCTTCTCGTGGGGCGCGCTGATGGGCTTCGCGGCGCTGCTCGGCCGGCTCGAGCCTGCGGCCCTCGTGCTCTATGCCGGGTCGATCGCCTGGGTGATCGGATACGACACCATCTATGCCCATCAGGATGCCGAGGACGATGCGCTGGTCGGCATCAAGTCGACCGCGCTGCTGTTCGGCGAGCGGACCCATCGCGCGCTGTGGATCTTCTACGGCATCGCGGTGGTGCTGATCGGTACGGCGCTGTGGCTCGCCGGCGCCGGCTGGTTCGCCTTCGCCGGGCTCGCGGCCTTCGCCGCGCATCTCGTCCGGCAGATTCGTCGGCTCGATATTTCAAGCCCCGCGCTGTGCCTGCGCATCTTCAAGTCGAACCGCGATGCGGGGCTGTTGCTGTTCGCTGGCCTACTCGTCGATGCGGTGGTGCGGGCGGTCGGCTGACGCACTGCGCTCGTTGTCGTCGTCCCTGCGAACACGGGGACGACTCCTGTAACGTGGCCTCGCTCTCAATCGCGCGCGATGATCTCGTATTCGTCGCGATGCACGGCGGCGTCCGCGATCGGGCCGCCGCCACGGCGTCGCGTCAGGAATTTCGGCCGGCGCGTGCGCACCGCATTGTGCCGCCGCCGCCGCGGCGTCGGCGCGCGCATCAGGTCGACCAGTTGCGGCAGCGCGAAGGTGTCGCTCCACAACTGCCATGTCGCATCGATGGCTTCGGGATCGCTGATCTCGCACAGTGGAATCGACAGCGACGGATCGCGGTGCATCAGCACCAGCATCTGGCTGTCGCGGCCGTCGCGGATCGCGATGCCGAGAAAATCCCGGACGTGAACGTTGATCGCCATCCGCATGCCGCGGACCGCGCGCCGCAGGGTGACGCGCTCGCGATCGAGTTCGATGTGTCGGATGCCGCCGTCGGCGCGCATGTCCTGCGCTTCGAAGCTGACGGGCAAGGAGTGGGGGTCGAGCCGCATAGCCCGGCTCGACCCGACGGGGTTGACCCCGCCTGTTGCTGTTTGACGCCTCAAGACTTTATCTCCCCGCCGGGATTATGTTCCCGGTCTATGGGCGAGAGCTTGCCAGAGCGCGGTCCGGATTCGCTTAAGAAGGCTGGTTAATCGAAAGTCACTTGCCCTGCACCTGCCGGCATGATTGACAAGTGCTTGGTGCGGATGATTGACGAGTCGTTGCCGGACCCGCCACAATTTGCCGTTCCGGCCTTGCCGGACTGCTTGAAGTCCGCGCGCCGCAGGCACATCTGTATTCGGTCCATTCGTGTCCGGTCCAGGGTTGTGTCCAAGCTTCGGGATAGTGTTCGTGAATTCTTCACCACTCGCATCGTCGTCCGCCGCTGCCGCCAATTCCGATCTGCTCGACCAGTCCGGGCTGGGTGATCTCGCGCAGGCGCTGGTCGATGCCGCGCGGCGCGCCGGTGCCGACGCCGCCGACGCGGTGGCCGTGCGCGGCGTGTCGCAAGGCGTCGAGGTGCGCGACGGCCGGGTCGAGGAATCGGAGCGCTCCGAAGGCGACGACGTCGGCCTGCGCGTGTTCGTCGGCAAGCGCCAGGCGGTGGTCTCGACCAATGATGTCAGCGGCGACGGGATCGCCAGGCTCGCCGAGCGCGCGGTGGCGATGGCGCGGGTCGCGCCCGACGACGCCTATGTCGGCCTGGCCGATCCGGCGCTGCTGGCGCGCGACTTTCCCGAGCTCGACCTGCTCGATGCCGACATGCCGGCCACGTCGGAGCTGGAGCGGCGCGCGCTCGCGGCCGAAGCCGCGGCCCTTGCGGTGAAGGGCGTCAGCAAGTCCGGCGGCGCCTCGGCCTCGTCCGGCGTCGGCGGCATGGTGCTCGTCACCTCGACCGGATTCCATGGCGCGTATCTGCGTTCGAGCCAGAGCGTCTCGGCGATGGCGATCGTTGGCGACGGCACCGGCATGGAGCGCGACTATGATTTTTCCTCGGCGCTGCACGGCGCCGATCTCGAATCGCCCGAGGTGGTGGGGCGGCGCGCCGGGGAGCGCACCGTCGCGCGCGCCAATCCGCGCAAGGTGTCGACCTGCACCGCGCCGGTGGTGTTCGATCCGCGCGTCTCGGGCTCGCTGGTCGGGCATCTGGTCGGTGCGGCCAACGGCGCGTCGGTCGCGCGTAAGACCAGCTTCCTGAAGGATCGCCTCGGCGAGCAGTTGTTCGACGCCGGCGTCAGCATCATCGACGATCCGCTGCGGATGCGCGGATTGCGCTCGCAAGCCTTCGATGCCGAAGGCGTCGCGACACGGCGGCAGGCGATCGTCGATCAGGGCGTGCTGCGCACCTGGCTGCTCGATTGCGCCACCGCGCGCGAACTCGGCATGGCCACCACCGGCCACGCCCATCGCGGGGTGTCGTCGTCGCCGTCGCCCGGCGCCTACAACCTGCACATGGCGGCGGGCGAGGTGACCCCCGACGACCTGATGGCGGATATCAAATCGGGCTTCTATGTCACCGACCTGATTGGCGCCGGCGTCAACGGCGTCACCGGCGACTACAGCCGCGGCGCGTCCGGGTTCTGGATCGAGAACGGCAAGCCGGCTTATCCGGTGAGCGAGATCACCATCGCCGGCCACCTGCTGGCGATGTTCAAGTCGCTGCGCGCGGCCAACGATCTCGAATTCCGTTACGGCGTCAATGCGCCGACGGTGCGTATCGAGGGATTGACGATTGCGGGACGTTGACGCTTCCGATTCCGCGGCCGGCCTGTCGCGCGAGCGCGACCTGCTTGCGGCCACGACGCAGGCCGCCGGCGAACTGGCGTTCCGGATGTTTCGCACATCGCTGAAGACCTGGACCAAGGGCATGTCGTCGCCGGTCTCGGAAGCCGACATCGCGGTCAACGCGCTGATCGAGCAGCGGCTGCGCGCGGTGACGCCGGATTATGGCTGGCTGTCCGAGGAAAGCGCCGACGACGCGGCGCGGCTGGCGCGGCGGCGGGTCTGGATCGTCGATCCGATCGACGGCACCCGCAGCTATCTCGCGGGCCGCGACGACTGGTGCGTCAGCCTCGCGCTGGTGGAGGACGCGCGGCCGCTGCTGGCGGCGGTGTTCGCGCCCGCCCGCGACGAGTTCTACCTCGCGGCGAGGGGCGGCGGGGCGACGCTCAACGGCCGGCCGATCCAGGCCGCGCCCGGCACCGCGATCGACTATGCCCGCGTCGCCGGGCCGAAGCCGCTGGTCGAGCGGCTGGGGCGGCTGCCCTGGGGCACGGCGCTGCATCCGCGCATCGGCTCGCTGGCGCTGCGGCTGTGCCGGATCGGCGATGGCGCGCTCGATGTCGCCTTCGCCGGCGGCAATAGCCACGATTGGGATATCGCGGCGGCGGATTTGATCGTGCACGAGGCGGGTGGTAACATGACCGCCCTTTCCGGCGATCCGGTCGGCTACAACCATCGCGATGCAAAGCACGACGCGCTGGTGGCGGCCGGCAACGAGCGCCATCGCGCGATCATCGCGCGGCTGGGCACGAAATAAACGTCGGGCGTGATGAGCCGAGGTTGAGATCATTGCGCCGTCGTGCCCGGCTTCATGCCGGGTATCCATGTCTAACGGCAGGCCAGCATCAAAGACGTGGATGACCGGGACAAGCCCGGCCATGACGGCTATGGTGATGACCTCCGCGCTGATACCAAGACGCTGATACCAAGACGCTAATACCAAGACCATGCCAGGTCGAATTGAGAAAGACTGCGGTCCGGTTCTGTTGCGGGCCCGCGGTCGGGCGGGAATCAGGATCGATGAACGAAACCGGCGAGCAGTTGCTCCATCTCGTGTTCGGGGGTGAGTTGACGGACCTCGATCGCGTCACCTTCAGGGATATCGACAAGCTGGATGTCGTCGGCGTCTATCCGAACTACGCGACCGCCTATGCGGCCTGGAAGGCCAGGGCGCAGCAGACGGTCGACAACGCGCATATGCGCTATTTCATCGTGCATCTGCATCGGCTGCTCGATCCCGGCCAGGAGACAGGCCAAGAAGCCGGCCAGAAAACCGGCCAAGCCGCGAAGCCCGCCCGTTGAGAACCCGATCCCGTCAACTCCTGCGCTCTGCCTGGCTGCAGCGCACCGTTGGTGTGCTGGCGGCCGCCTATCTGCGCCTGGTCTGGTGGACCAACCGCTTCACCTTCGAGCCCGTCGACGTCTACGAGATCGTCGAGCCGGACATGCCGTTCATCCTGGCGTTCTGGCACGGCCAGCATTTCATGACGCCCTTCATCAAGAGGGCGCATCATCGCGGCAAGGTGCTGATCTCGCGCCATCGCGACGGCGAGATCAACGCGATCGCCGCCGCGCGGCTGGGGATCGGCGCGGTGCGCGGTTCCGGCGACCACGGCTCGGCCTTCCATCGCAAGGGCGGCGTCGGTGCCTTCAAGGAGATGGTCCGGGCGCTGGAGGACGGTTACAACATGGCGCTGACCGCCGACGTGCCGAAGCGGTCGCGTGTCGCCGGACTCGGGATTATCATGCTGGCGCGCGAGTCGGGCCGGCCGATCATGCCGTTCGCCATGGCGACCAGCCGGTTCGTGCGACTGAACAATTGGGATCGCACCACCATCAACCTGCCCTTCGGGCGCGGTGCGCTGGTAGGGGGCGATATCATTCGCGTCCCGCCGGATGCGGATGCCGCGATGATGGAAACCTTGCGTGCGCAACTGGAGGCAACCCTCAACGATGTCACGCGCCGCGCCTACGCAGCCGTGGGCCGCCCCGGCGAGGATGGCTGCCCCGGCGAGGACGATCATGGCTGATCCGCTGCCGTCGACCTTGCGGTTCTATCGCGCAGTGTCGTCGGGCCTGGCGCCTCTTGCCGGAACATTCGCAAAGCGGCGGCTGAAGCAGGGCAAGGAAGATCCGGCCCGGATCGAGGAACGGCGTGGCATCAGCCGCCGGCCGCGTCCCGCCGGGCCGCTGGTCTGGATCCATGGCGCCAGCGTCGGCGAGGTGCTGGCGGCGGCGGGGCTGGTCGAGCGCCTGCGGGCCTTGAATCTCCGCGTGCTGGTGACGTCCGGCACGGTGACGTCGGCCGCCATCGTCGCCAGGCGGTTTCCGGCGGATGTCATTCACCAGTACATCCCCTATGACGCGCCGAAATTCGTCGCGCGCTTTCTCGATCACTGGCGGCCGAGCCTGGCGCTGTTCATCGAATCCGACCTCTGGCCCAACCTGATCCTGGAAGCTTCAGTGCGGCGGCTGCCGATGGTGCTCGTCAACGGCCGGATGTCGGAACGCTCGTTTCCGCGCTGGCAGCGGGCCTCGCGCACCATCGCGGCGCTGCTCGGCCGTTTCGATATCTGCCTGACGCAATCGCGGCAGGACGCCGAACGCCTTGCCGCGCTCGGCTGCGACAGCGTCGCCGTTACCGGCAACCTGAAGTTCGACGTTCCGGCGCTGCCGGCGGACAGCGCCAAGCTCGACCGGCTGATGGCGCTGACCCGCGGCCGCCCGGTGGTGGTCGCGGCCTCGACCCATCCGGGCGAGGAGGAGATCATCCTCGAAAGCCATCGCGCGCTGGCGACATCGATTCCGGGGCTGCTGACGGTGATCGTGCCGCGGCATCCGGATCGCGGCGAGGCGATCGCCGGCATGATCGCGGCGTCCGGCGTCGCGGTGGCGTTGCGCTCGCACGGCGATCTGCCGGTCGCCCGGATCGGCATCTATGTCGCGGACACCATGGGCGAACTCGGCCTGTTCTATCGGCTGGCGCCGGTGGCGGTGATGGGCGGCTCGCTGGTGCGTCACGGCGGGCAGAACCCGATCGAGGCGGCCAAGCTCGGCGCCGCGGTGGTCCACGGACCGCACGTGTTCAACTTCACCGATGTCTACGAGGCGCTGGACCGGGCCGGCGGCGCGCGCATGGCCGGCGGCGCGGATGCGTTGACCCGGCAGCTCGGCCAGTTGCTGCTCGATCCCGAACTGCGCCAGACCACCATCGTCACCGCCGAACACGTCGTCGCCCAACTCGGCGGCGCGCTCGAGCGAACGCTTCGCGCGTTGCAGCCCTATCTTCTGCAATTGCGCCTGGAGATCGGGGCATCCGATGCGTGAGCCTGCGTTCTGGTACCGGCCATCGTCTGCGCTGTCGCGCCTGCTCGCGCCGCTTGCCGCGCTTTACGGCTTCGTTGCGGGCCGGCGGATGCGGCGGCCGGGCACCCGCGCGCGCGTTCCGGTGATCTGCGTCGGCAACTATCACGTCGGCGGGGCCGGCAAGACGCCGAGCGTACTGGCGCTCGCGAGCCTGCTGCGCGGGCTCGGCGAGCGGCCCGCGGTGCTCAGCCGTGGCTATGGCGGCACGCTGTCGGGGCCGCTCGAGGTCGATGCCCATCGCTATCGCGCCTCGGAGGTCGGCGACGAGCCGCTGATGATGGCGCGCCACGTGCCGGTGGTGGTGGCGCGCGACCGGGTCGCCGGCGCCGCCCTGGCGCGCAGCGACCGCGCCAGCGTGATCGTGATGGACGACGGTTTCCAGAATCCGGCGCTGGCCAAGGATATCGCGCTGGCGGTGGTCGATGGCCATCGCGGCCTCGGCAACGGCCGGGTGCTGCCGGCGGGGCCGTTGCGCGCGCCGCTCAGCGTGCAGTTGGCGCGCACCGACGCGCTGGTCGTGGTGGGCGACGGCACGGCGGCCGACCCGGTGATCGCCGCGGTCGCCGCGCGCGGCCGTCCGGTGTTCCGCGCGCGGATCGTGCCGGATCGGCTGGCGGCCGAGGCGTTGCACGGTCAGCGCGTGCTGGCTTTCGCCGGTATCGGCGATCCGGCGCGGTTTGTCCGCACGCTGAAGGCGAGCGGCGTCGCGGTGGTGGCGGAGCGGACGTTCCCCGACCACCATCCCTACACCCAGGCGGAGCTGACCGAACTGATCGCGGCGGCCGGTGAGCAGCAGCTCCGGCTGGTGACGACCGAGAAGGACCTGTCGCGGCTGCGCAGCGATCCCGCGCTGAAAGCGATGGCCACGGATATTTCCGGTTTTCCCGTCACCCTGAGGTTCGAGGATGAGCCGGGATTGTGCGACTTCATCGCCGCCCGCCTGCGCGCGGCCAGCGAAGCCCGGCTTCCGCGAAATCACCACGATTGAAACCCGGAACATGGATTCCGGGTTCGCTCGTTTCGCTCGCGCCCCGGAATGACGGCGAGATGCTTTTCAGCATCCTGTGAGGAGCGCTCGTTGAAGTCCGCGGCGCGGGCCGCTTGCGGTGCGACTGCCTGCCGGGATTCTTACTTGCCGAGGCTTTTACTTGCCGAGGCTTTTCAGGGCGTCGGGAAAGTGCCGCTGCAGCACCGCGTCCGGCGTCAGGTAGGCTTCCTGCAGGTCGACGCTCCAGTATTTCAGCTCCTCGAGCGGAATCTGCGTGCCGGTGATCGCGCATCGAACATAGGCGCCCGGCGAGACGACGCGGAAATCGCCGTCCAGGTACTGCAGCTTGGCTTCGCCGTGGTGCGATGGCCCGAATTTGTTCAGCACGATGAGCGTCTCCTGACGGCAGCGGGTTGCGCCGTTGCGCGGGCGGCGTGACCCGTTCAGTCTTGGTGGTCCGATTCTAACATTTTCAAGCGGAGTGGATACCCGGTCGGCGCGAAGAAAACGCATGAATCCGGTTTGCTTCCGGACCTGGAATCGTGCCTCGCCCCTCGACGGAATTCTCTTTATGGGTGGGTGGCCCGGAGCCCTGTGGGGAAGCCGGGAGCATGACCGCCTATGATGATGTATTATACATCATTGTCATGATATGATACATCAATTATACCATAACAGCATGGAATTCTGGCGTTGATCACCTCATTCCAGATGCGGGCGGCGCGGGCGCTGCTCGGCATAGATCAGAAGACACTGGCGGAACTCGCTGGGGTTTCGCTGCCGACGATCCAGCGCATGGAGGCCAGCGATGGCAATGTGCGCGGCGTCGTCGAGTCGCTGACCAAGGTGGTCGATGCGTTCAATCGCGCGGGCGTGGACCTGATCGGCGAACATGCGCGGAGCGACGACGGCGGGCGCGGCGTGCGCCTCAAGCAGCCGGGGCCGCCGCCGCGCCTCTGAATCGCCGCACCTTCCGGCTCCGCCGCGCCGATCTGCGAGGCGAGGCCGGGACGATGCGGATGGTCGGGACGGGCAGGGACGCGCCGCGGCGCACGGCGACGTTCGCCGAATTGTTCACGCCGAAACTGCTCACGGTGCTGCGCGAAGGCTATGGCCTCGGCGATTTCCGCGCCGACGTCGTCGCCGGGCTGACGGTCGCGATCGTCGCGCTGCCGCTGTCGATGGCGATCGCGATCGCCTCCGGCGTCACCCCCGCCCGCGGCCTCACCACCGCCATCGTCGGCGGCTTCTTCGTCTCGCTGCTCGGCGGCAGCCGCTTCCAGGTCGGCGGACCGGCCGGCGCCTTCATCGTGCTGGTGGCGCTCACGGTCGAGCGCCATGGCGTCGACGGCGTCATCCTCGCCACCATGATGGCCGGGCTGCTGCTGATCGCCGCCGGCCTGCTGCGGCTCGGCACCTACATCAAGTTCATTCCCTATCCGGTGACGGTCGGCTTCACCGCCGGCATCGCCGTCATCATCTTCGCCAGCCAGCTGCACGACCTGCTCGGCCTGCGGCTCGCCGGCCATGAGCCGAGCGCGTTCCTGCCCAAGCTGACGGCGCTGGCGGGCGCCGCAAACACCGTCAATCCCGCCGCCGTCGGGCTCGCGGCGCTGACGGTCGTGCTGATCGTGGTGCTCAGGCGGCTGCGTCCCGCCTGGCCCGGCATCCTGATTGGCGTCGTCGCGGCGAGCGTGCTGGCCTGGGCGCTGGCGCTGCCGGTGGAAACCATCGGCTCGCGCTTCGGCGATCTGCCCGACACGCTTCCCGCGCCGATGCTGCCGGCGTTCTCGCTGGCGAAGATGCAGGCGGTGCTGCCGGACGCGGTCGCGTTCGCGCTGCTGGCGGCGATCGAGTCGCTGCTGTCCGCCGTGGTGGCCGACGGCATGACCGGGCGGCGGCACCGCTCGAACTGCGAGCTGGTGGCGCAGGGCGTCGCCAACGTCGCCTCGCCCCTGTTCGGCGGCATCTGCGTCACCGGCCTGATCGCGCGCACCGCCACCAATATCCGCGCCGGCGCGCGCGGCCCCGTCGCCGGCATCATGCATTCGGCCTTCGTGCTGCTGTTCCTGCTGATCGCCGCGCCGCTGGCGCGCTACGTGCCGCTGTCGGCGCTGGCGGCGGTGCTGGTGGTGGTGGCCTGGACCATGGCGGAGAAGCAGGAATTCTGGACGCTGCTGCGCTCGTCGTGGGGCGATGCCACCGTGCTGCTCGCGACCTTCGGCCTGACCGTGTTCCGCGACCTCACCGAGGGCATCGTGGTCGGCTTCGCGCTCGGCGCGGTGCTGTTCATCAACCGCATGGCGCAGGCGACCGGCATCGAGGCGGATCTGCCGCTTGCGGTCGAGGACAGGGCCGACGACGCCAATGATGCGCGGGTGCCTTACGATTCCGATCTCGCCACCGATCCCGATATCGCCGTCTACCGGATCAGCGGTGCGTTCTTCTTCGGCGCGGCCTCGACGGTCGGCGCGGTGCTCGATGGCAATACCGGCCCGTTCAAGGCGTTCGTGGTCGATTTCGCGGCGGTGCCGTTTCTCGATTCGACCGCCGCCAACGCGATCCACCGCATGGCGGTGAAGGCGAAGCGCCAGGGCGTGCGGCTGTTCATCACCGGCGCGTCGCCTTCGGTGCGCCGCAGCCTGCTGATGCACGGGGTGCGGCCGCCGCTGGCGAAATACCGCGAGACCATCGCGCGGGCGCTGGCCGACATCCGGACGCCGCCGTCGCCGAGCGTGATCCCGCTGCGCCCGGCATCGCTCCCCTGAATTGCCGTGCGGCATTGACATCCGCCGCCGGCCGCGTGAAGGCAATGGAGGCGCTTCCGATCGTCATTGCCGGGCATGACGATAAGGGCCCGTCGAACCTGAACGCCTCAATCGCGGACGATCGGAGCATCATGACCAAGGCGCGCGCATCCTGTCTGATCGGCTGGCCGGCGGCGCATTCGCGCTCGCCGCTGATCCATCACCACTGGCTGCGCCATTTCGGTATCGAGGGCGGCTACAGCATCGAGGCGGTGCCGCCGGAGGAATTCGCCGAATTCGTTCTGCATCTCGCGCATCACGGTTTTGTCGGCGCCAACGTCACCATTCCGCACAAGGAGCGCGTGCTGGCGCTGACCGAACCGGACGATCGCGCGCGCGCGGTCGGGGCGGCGAACACGCTGTGGTACGACGGCGACCGCCTGCGCTCGACCAACACCGACATCGAAGGCTTCATCAACAATCTCGACGCCTGCGCGCCGGGTTGGGATGCCGCGGCGGAAGCGCTGGTGCTCGGCGCCGGCGGCTCGTCGCGCGCGGTGGTGTTCGGCCTGCTGGAGCGCGGCATCGGGCGCATCCATCTCGCCAACCGCACCATCACGCGCGCCGAGGCGCTTGCCGGGCAGTTCGGCGACAAGGTGGTGCCGCTGCACTGGCCGCGCATCGCCGAGGTGATGCCGCGCGCCGGGCTGCTGGTGAACACCACCTCGCTCGGCATGAAGGGCCAGCCGCCGCTCGGGCTCGAGATCGGCGCGCTGCCGGCCGGCGCCACCGTCGCCGACCTGGTCTATGTGCCGCTGGAGACGGAATTGCTGGCTGCGGCACGGTGCCGCGATCTTAAGGCCGCCGACGGGCTCGGCATGTTGCTGCACCAGGCGGTGCGCGGCTTCGAATTGTGGTTCGGCCGCAGGCCCGAGGTGACGCCGGAATTGCGGGCGCTGGTCGAGGCCGACCTGCGCGCCGCGCATCCTGCCGGCTGACTGCGTGCGCCGCTCTTTTTAGGCATTCTAATCTGGTGGTCTTCAAAGGGCTTTGCCTTGACCGCAAAGGGTGCTTGATCCACTTCAATACACATCATGTCCATTTCGACCGCGACCATGACAGGCATCGACATCGGCGCCGCCGCCACCACGGGCGGCGCGCCGCTCGGCCTTGCGCGCCGCGGCTTCCGCGGCCGGGTCAGCGCCATCGTGGTGAATGGCACTCACCTCGGCGTGTCGGCGGCGGAGATCGAGCGGCGGCTGCTCGAACTCGGCATCGTCGAGGGCGCGGACGTGCAGGTCCTGCACGAAGGCCCGATCGGCCGTGATCCGATCGCGGTGCGAGTCAACGGCACCACCATCGCACTGCGCCGTCGCGAGGCCATGGCAGTCATCATGGCTGTCATGGTGGGCTGACGGAAGCCATTCGAAATGACCGTCGCCGAAATCAATGGATGGCGCTTCGCGCTGGTCGGCACGCCGAACAGTGGCAAGACCGCGCTGTTCAACGCGCTCACCGGAAGCCGCCAGAAGGTCGCGAACTACGCCGGCGTCACCGTCGAGCGCAAGACCGGCGTGCTGCGGACCGCGTCCGGCCACCGCATCGACCTGGTCGACCTGCCCGGCACCTATTCGCTGCGCGGCCGCAGCCCGGACGAGGAGATCGCGCGCGACGTCATCCTCGGCAAGCTCGCCAGCGAGGCCCCGCCGGATTTCCTGCTCTGCGTTGCCGATGCCACCAACCTGCGCGTCGCGCTGCGGCTGGTGATTGAGCTCAAGCGCGTGCGCCGGCCGATGCTGCTGGTGCTCAACATGATTGACATCGCGCGCCGGCGCGGCATCGAGATCGACCTCGACAGGCTGTCGGACGAACTCGGCGTGCCGGTGGTCACCTCCACCGCGGTGCGACGCGGCGGCATCGACGAACTACTGCGCCGGATCGACGGCATCGTCGCGACTCCCGCCGCCGCCATCGCCGTCAGCGAGTGGACCACGCCGGCCATCGCCGACCTGCGCGCCGCGCAGCGCGAGGCCGATCGCGTGATCCGCGCCGCGGTGAGCGAGCCGGCCAAGCCCGACACCTGGACCACGCGCGTCGATGCCGTGCTGCTGCATCCGGTGTGGGGCATGATCGCGCTGCTGCTGCTGTTGTTCGTGATGTTCCAGGCGGTGTTCGCCTGGGCCCAGCCGGCGATGGAACTGATTACCGCGGGCTTCGACGCGCTCGGCGCATGGTCGCGGACCGTGCTGCCGGAAGGACTATTGCAAAGCTTCGTGCAGAACGGCGTGATCTCCGGCGTCGGCAGCGTCCTGGTGTTCCTGCCGCAAATCATGATCCTGTTCCTGTTCATCCTGCTGCTGGAAGATCTCGGTTACATGGCGCGCGCCGCGTTCCTGATGGATCGCATCATGGGCGGCGCCGGCCTGCACGGCCGCGCCTTCATTCCGCTGCTGTCGAGTTTCGCCTGCGCGATTCCGGGCATCATGGCGACGCGGGTGATCGACAACAAGCGCGACCGGCTCACCACCATCATGGTGGCGCCGCTGATGACGTGCTCGGCGCGCATTCCGGTCTATACGCTCATCATCGCCGCCTTCGTGCCGGACCGGCCGGTGCTGGGTGTCCTCGGCTTGCAGGGGCTGGTGATGTTCGGGCTTTATGCGACCGGCATCGTCAGCGCGCTGGCGGTATCGTTCGTCGCCAACCGTTTCTTCTGGCGCGAGAGCGCGACGCCGCCCTTCATGCTGGAGCTGCCGGACTACAAGCTGCCGCAGCTTCGCAGCGTGCTGATGAACCTCTACCAGCGCGCGATGGCGTTCCTGAAACGTGCCGGCACCACGATCTTCTCGATGATGGTGCTGATCTGGTTCCTGGCCTCGTTCCCGCAGCCGCCGGCAGGCGCCACCGAGCCTGGAATCGATTTCAGCCTGGCGGCGATCCTCGGCCGCTGGATCGAGCCGCTGCTGGCGCCGGTCGGCTTCAACTGGCAGATCAGCGTGGCGCTGATTCCCGGCATGGCGGCGCGCGAGGTGGCGGTGGCGTCGCTCGGCACCGTCTACGCGATCGAGGGCGGCAAGGAGGCGGTCGATCAGATCGGCCATGTGCTGGCGACCAAATGGAGCCTCGCCACCGCCCTGGCATTCCTGGCGTGGTACGTGTTCGCGCCGCAATGCGCTTCCACGCTCGCGGTCATCAAGCGCGAGACCGGCGGCTGGCGCTGGATGTGGATCACCTTCTTCTACATGCTGGCGCTGGCCTATATCGCCGCCTTCGTCACCTACCGCGCGGCGCTTGCGCTCGGTTGGGGGTAGGCAAGGGCGAAAGCAGGAAAGTTACGTTTGTCGTCCTCGCCTGTGCGGGGACGACGTTGGTGACACGCGCTGCGTTGTGCGCCAAGTTTCCGCTTCGGGCTGTTCTGCCCGCTCAGTCGCAGACCTCGACACGGCGGATGCGCCAGCCATAGGGCGTCCTGACCCGCTGCCGGGTCAGGTAGCAGCCGTCATAGGCGTAGGAGTCGTAAGGGGAGGCGGCATAGCCGTACGGGTAGCCGTAAGGATAGGCGCCGGCGAGGCCGAGGCCCAGCCCGATGCCGAGCGCGCCCGCGCCCCAGCCCCAGCCGCCCCGATGCCATCCGCCGCCGTGCCAGCCACCACCGTGCCATCCGCCGCCATGGAAGCCGCCGCCGTGAAAACCACCGCCATGGAACCCGCCGCCATGGAACCCGCCGCGGGCGGAGGCCATGGTGGGCGCGGCCAGGGTCAGGACGGCGGCCGCGCACAATGCAAGAATCGAATGACGTCGCATCGCTCTCTCCTCATACCTCAATCGACCGGATGAGGGAGAATACGCCTTTTAGCCGAATTGGTTGCGCGGATTGTCGCACACATTCCCGTGTGGACCTGCTAGGGCGTTTTCGAGCGAAGCGGGGGCCGTTCCAACCCGCGGTGCATGCGGCGGTCCCGGTTCTGCGGCGCAGCGTTGCACGCCGCGTCGCGCCCGGGACACGGCGGCGGCATTCAAATCGGCGCATCTTTTTCAACAGCCTGCTGAAGCCGCGAGCCTCGCCCGGACCGCGCTCACATCGCCAGGATGCGGTGGTCGATCTCGGCGACGGTATTGACGCCGCACAGGCCCATGGTCACCAGCATCTCGTTGCGGATGATGTCGATCGCCTTGGCGACCCCGGCCTGGCCGGCGGCGCCCAGTCCATGGGCGTAGGCGCGGCCGATCATGCAGGACTTCGCGCCGAGCGCCAGCGCGCGGACGACATCCTGTCCGGAGCGGATGCCGCCGTCGAACATGATCTCGATCTCGTCGCCGACCGCGGTGACGATCTCCGGCAGCACCTCGATCGAGGACGGCGCGCCGTCGAGCTGGCGGCCGCCGTGGTTGGACACCACCATTGCCTGCGCGCCGGTCTTCACCGCCTCGCGCGCGTCCTCGACGTCGAGAATGCCCTTGATGACGAGCTTGCCGGGCCAGATCGAACGGATCCAGTCGACGTCCTTCCAGTTCAGCGTGGTGTCGAACTGCGAATTGGTCCACTGCCCGAGCTGGGTGACGTTCTCCATGCCCTTGATGTGGCCGGCGAGGTTGCCGAAGGTGCGGCGCTTGCCGCGCAGCACGCCGGCCACCCATCGCGGCTTGGTGGCGAAGTCGAACAGCTTCGACAGGCTCCATTCCGGCGGCACCGTCATGCCGTTCTTGATGTCCTGGTGGCGCTGGCCGATCACCTGCAGGTCGACGGTGAGCACCAGCGCGCTGCACTTCGCGGCGATCGCGCGCTCGATCAGCGCCTTGATGAAGCCGCGATCCTTCATGACGTAGAGCTGGAACCAGAACGGCTTCTCGACATTGCCCGCGACATCCTCGATCGAGCAGATCGACATGGTCGAGAGCGTGTAGGGAATGCCGGCGGCCTGCGCGGCGCGGCAGGCGTAGATTTCGCCGTCGCCGTGCTGCATCCCGGTCAGGCCGACCGGCGCCAGGATCAGCGGCAGCGCGGCCGGCTCGCCGAGAATGGTGGTGGAGGTGTCGCGCTTCGACACGTCGACCAGGATGCGCTGGCGGAATTTGATCGCTTCGAGGTCGTCGCGGTTGGCGCGCAGGGTGGCTTCCGAATAGGAGCCGCGGTCGCAATAGTCGAAGAACGCCTTCGGCACCCGGCGCTTGTGCATTTGCCGCAGGTCTTCGATGCAGGTGATGTGCTTGAGCGACACGTCCAGCCCCTTGCTTGTTTTCGTTCGCCTTCAAAATGATTCAGTGGCGTGGATTTGACATTCGCGACCCGCTTCGCTGCTTGCCCGACAAGCGGATGTCAAATCCAGGACTCCACGGAGATATTATAATTGCCTGTGGTCCGTTGATTCCAACATTTGCAAGGATGCCCGCGGCAACGGAATGCAAATGTTGGAATTGGACCACTAGCATGTCTCGGGCAGGCGCAAAATTCTCTTTGCGGTGAGCCGCGGCGGCGCGTTCGCTGGAGAGGGCGGGGAGCGGTCCCGATATGGCGAGACCCGATATGGCGAGACCCGGCATGGCGAGACCCAGAAGGCGGGATGTCCGTCCGGCCCGCAATGCCGCGGGAACGGCCGCTGCGGCCGGGCGTTGTTCCCGGTCACCATGGATTGGAGAGCGACATGACCAGCAGCCACGCCGGCAATGCCTCCGCGCGTCATTCGCGGGAGAAGTCCAGAACCGCGTCCAAAGCCGAAGACGAGGCCAGGGCCAGGAAGCGGCTCGACGACGCCCTGGAGGAGGGGCTCGAGGAATCGTTTCCCGCGTCCGACCCGGTCAACGTCACCCAGCCGGCGCCGTCCCCACAGGACAAGGATATCAAGCGCAAGGGCTGAGCGGCCCGGCGGTGGATCGGAAATCCGCCTTTTCGCCAGCACCGTCAAAGGCTTGTGGGGTGTTCACGTTCACGCTTCGGAAATAATTCATCATACTTTTTGAAGGTGCGGCGGCGATAAAGGCTTTATAAGCCCATCTCAGCAGAGTCGGGGTCGGAATCGCGCATGTGGCGCTTCGCGCGCGACGACCGGGCAGCCAGAGCTTTGGGGGCACGATGAGCCGTAAATATTTCGGGACCGATGGTATCCGCGGACGGGCCAATGGGCTCATCACGCCGGAACTGGCGCTGAAGGTGGGCCAGGCGGCCGGACTGGTTTTCCACCGCGGCGAGCATCGTCACCGGGTGGTGATCGGCAAGGATACCCGGCTGTCGGGCTACATGATCGAGACCGCGCTGATCGCCGGCTTCACCTCGGTCGGCATGGACGTGCTGCAGGTCGGCCCGATGCCGACGCCGGCGGTCGCGATGCTGACCAAGTCGATGCGCGCCGATCTCGGCGTGATGATCTCGGCCTCGCACAATCTCTACGAGGACAACGGCATCAAGCTGTTCGGCCCGGCCGGCTTCAAGCTGTCGGACGATGTCGAGCGGCAGATCGAGGAACTGCTCGACGGCAATCTCGACAAGAAGCTCGCCGGCAGCCGCAGCCTCGGCCGCGCCAAGCGCATCGACGGCGTGCATGACCGTTACATCGAATTCGCCAAGCGGACGCTGCCGCGCGATCTCAGCCTGGATGGGTTGCGCGTGGTGGTCGATTGCGCCAACGGCGCCGCCTATCGCGTGGTGCCGGAGGCGTTATGGGAATTGGGCGCCGACGTGATCGCGATCGGCGTCGATCCGGACGGCTTCAACATCAACAAGGAATGCGGCTCGACCGCGCCGGAGGCGCTGAGCCGCAAGGTGCGCGAGATGCGCGCCGACATCGGCGTCGCGCTCGACGGCGATGCTGACCGCCTCATCATCGTCGACGAGCGCGGCCACGTGGTCGATGGCGACCAGCTGCTGGCGGTGATCGCCGAGAGCTGGCAGGAGGACGGCCGGCTGTCCAATCCCGGCATCGTCTCGACCGTGATGTCGAATCTCGGCCTCGAGCGTTTCCTGAAGGGGCTCGATATCGGGCTGGTGCGCACCGCGGTCGGCGACCGCTACGTGCTCGAGCAGATGCTGGCCGGCGGCTACAACCTCGGCGGCGAGCCGTCGGGCCATATCATCCTGTCCGATTACGCCACCACCGGCGACGGCTTCGTCTCGGCGCTGCAGGTGCTGGCGGTGGTGCAGAAGCATCAGAAGCCGGTGTCCGAGGTCTGCCACCGCTTCGATCCGCTGCCGCAGATCCTCAAGAACGTGCGTTACCGCACCGGCAGGCCGCTGGATTCGGTCGGCGTCAAGACCGCGATCTCGGATGCCGAGCGCCGGCTGAACGGCCATGGCCGGCTGCTGGTGCGCTCCTCCGGCACCGAGCCGGTGATCCGGGTGATGGGCGAGGGCGACGACCGCGACATGGTCGAGGAGGTCGTCGACGGCATCGTCAGCGCGCTCGGCGAGGCCGCGGCCGCCGCATAGGACGGACACACCCGCATCGCAGCTATCGCGGATTGGCGGTGGTCCGGCTGTGGCGCTGGCCCTAAATTCGCGCCCTGTTTTTGGAAACGGGTTGCCACATCCGGGTGATGCGTCCCCTTGCCCCGTGTGGGGGATGAGGTCGACGCGCGAAGCACGGCGGGCGAGGGGCTTTTGTCCTGAGACGGTGAGGGCGCCGTTGCATCGCCCCTCACCCAACCCTGCTCCCCGCAAGCGGGGCGAGGGGGCTCGTTCCCACCGTTTTGAGAATTGAGAAAGAGCCGGAAGCCTGCCGTGAACAAGCCTGTCGTCGTGACCGAAGAAGCTCTTGCCGCGCCGGTGATCGCAGCCGGCATCGATGCGGCCGCGAAGCCCGCCGCATCGGCCGCCGGGCCGGCCTATGTGGTGCTGGGCAGCATCAGCTTCTCGCATTTCCTCAACGACACCATGCAGTCGCTGATCCCGTCGGTCTATCCGATCCTCAAGGAGAACTATGCGCTGAGCTTCGCGCAGATCGGCATGATCACGCTGGCGTTCCAGGTCACCGCATCGATGCTGCAGCCGGTGGTGGGCTCGGTCACCGACCGGCGGCCGATGCCGTTCTCGCTGGCGATCGGCATGGGTTCGACCTTCGTCGGCCTGCTGCTGCTCAGCGCCGCCGGCACCTATCCGCTGATCCTGATCGCCGCCGCGCTGGTCGGCCTCGGCTCGGCGGTGTTTCACCCCGAGTCGGCGCGGATCGCGCGGCTCGCGTCCGGCGGACGCTACGGCTTCGCGCAGTCGGTGTTCCAGGTCGGCGGCAATTTCGGCTCGGCGATCGGGCCGGTGCTGGCGGCGCTGATCGTGGTGCCGTTCGGCCAGCCGAGCATCGCCTGGTTCTCGTCGATCGCGTTCGTCGCGGTGATGATCCTGTGGCGGATCGGCCGCTGGTACAAGCCGCGCATCGTCGTGCGCGACCGCAAGGCGCCGCTGACCCGGCCCGCGGGCCTGCCGTCGGCGCGCCGCACGGCGGTGGCGATCGCGATCCTGATCCTGCTGGTGTTCTCCAAGTACATCTACCTGTCGAGCCTTTCGAGCTATTACACCTTCTACCTGATGCACAAGTTCGGCGTCAGCACGCAGAACGCGCAGCTCCTGCTGTTCGTGTTCCTGGCCGCGGTGGCGATCGGCGTCTATTTCGGCGGGCCGCTCGGCGACCGTTTCGGCCGCCGCTACGTGATCTGGTTCTCGATCCTCGGCACGTTGCCGTTCACGCTGCTGCTGCCCCATGTCGGCCTGACATGGACGGTGATCCTGAGCTTCGTCATCGGCTTCATTCTGGCGTCGGCGATGCCGGCGATCATCGTCTACGCGCAGGAACTGATGCCGCATCGCTTCGGCATGATCTCCGGGCTGTTCTTCGGCTTCGCCTTCGGGGCAGGGGGACTGGGCGCGGCGCTGCTCGGCATCGTGGCCGACCACAAGGGCATCGACTTCGTCTACCACGCCTGCGCTTTCCTGCCGGCGATCGGCCTGCTCGCGGTGTTCCTGCCCAGGATGAAGCGGTTGCACGCGGCGTAGCGCCCGCGCGCGGCCCGCGCCGCCAACAGATCATGTCAACGCATCGTTAAGACCTGCGGCGGCGATACGCGCGCGCCGTCGCCGCGTTGCGCGCGCAACACCGTCGTCCACCAAATATCAACCTTAAAAATTAGGGTTAAGTGACGCTTAAGCATTTGCTGGCATCGTCCGCGCATGGATTTCCGACGTGAGGCTTCGGCTGCCTCACCACACAAGAGGACGAAGCCCATGCGTAGCGTAATTCTTCTGGCCGCGGCGGGAGCGGCCTCTCTGTTCACCACGGCAGCCACGGCCGCGGACATGCGGCTGGCGCCGCCTCCGCCGCCGCCGGCCTATTACGGCCCGCCGCCGGCCGAGGATTTCGGTGGCTGGTATCTGCGCGGCGACATCGGCATGACCAACACCAGCGGCAAGCTGCACGTGAATGCCTATGACACGCTGCCGGCCAACTCGCTGGGCCAGTATGGACACGGCTTCGACAGCGGCATGTCCTACGGGCTGGGCATCGGCTATCAGTTCAACAACTGGTTCCGCGCCGACATCACGGGTGAGTATCGTTCGCGCGTCCGGTTCTCGGGCACCGATTTCATCAACGTGGCGGCCTGGGGCTTCAACGGCTCGGATGTGTATGACGGCGGCTACAAGAGCTGGGTCGGCCTGGTCAACGTCTATGCGGATCTCGGCACCTGGTGGTGCGTGACCCCGTTCATCGGCGCCGGCGTCGGCTTCGCCAACGTCAAGACCACCGGGCTGCAGGACAGCGGCGTGTTCAACATCGGTGGCGGTCAGACCAGCGCGTCCTACTTCGCCGAAGGCGCCTCCAAGACCAACCTGGCCTGGGCGCTGCATGCCGGTCTCGCCTACAAGGTGACCAACAACTTCACCGTCGAACTGTCGTATCGCTATCTCAACATGGGCAAGGCGGTGCACGGCTTCGGACAGTCGTTCGACGGCACCAATGCCGGTCCGTCCTCGTTCCAGTATCGCGACCTGACTTCGCAGGATGTGCGTGTCGGCATGCGCTGGACCTGCTGCGAGGTGCCGCCGCCGCCCCCGCCACCGCTCGTCACCAAGGGCTGAGTCGCCAAGAACTGCGCGGCTTTGCTCCTCGAAGGCCCGGAACGGCGCGGACGAAAGTCCGCGCCGTTCTGCTTGTATGTCCGCGCCAGGCCAGGCCATGCCCGCGCGGATATCGCCGGATTTTCGCCAAAGATGTTGCGCCGGCGCGGCCGGCGACAACGATTGATTAAGGTTAACGGGCCATGATTGCGCATCACACGAGTTGGTTTTTGGGGATATTGCAATGCGTAAGTTGGTGATGGCGGCGATCCTGGTGTTCGGCACGGTGCAGGGTACGCAAGCCGCCGACCTTCCGATCCTTCGTGGCGCATTGTCGGACAGTTATGGTCCGCGCGTCGTCAACTGGCAGGGCTATTATATCGGTGGGCAGGCCGGATACGGATCGGCCGACATGGATTTCAGCCGCTCGAATTCGGGGCAGATCGCGCGGCTTCTCGACAACACCGTGATCGAGAGCGGGATGAGCGTCTCGCAATGGCCGATCGGCATCGGCAAGGAATCGATCCGCCACGAGGCGTTCGGCGGCTTCATCGGCTACAACGGCCAGTGGGACGACGTCGTGCTCGGCGTCGAGGGAAGCTTCATGCACGGCCGCTTCTACGGCATGCAGTCGGCATCGGTCGGCCGCATCTCGAGCGCGCCGCTCAGCGACGGCAATTTTCACGCGGTGACCGCAACCACCCTGGCGTCGCAGGAAATCACCGACATGGGCTCGCTGCGGCTCCGCGCCGGCTATGCCACCGGAAGTTTCCTGCCTTACATGTTCGGCGGCGTGGCGCTGGCGAACGCGAACATCGTCCGTGCGGTCACCGTCACCGATGCCTGGGCGGCGACGCAGGCTGGCGCGGTTGCGCCCGGCGCGATGTCCGCGACGCTGTCCGCCGACATCACCCAGCATAACCACCTGCTGGTCGGCTACAGCGCCGGCGTCGGCGTCGATGTCGCCCTGATGGCAGGGTTGTTCATGCGCGCCGAATGGGAATACGCGCGCTTCACCGGCGCGGTCGATACCTCGGTCAATACCGTGCGCGCCGGCCTCGGCTACAAGTTCTGATCTGATCCGCAAACGGGCCGCGATTGACAGGCTGCGCGCGGCCTGTTGCCCTGCCGCGACGTTTCTGACGGCAGGGCTGGCATGAAGATCTACGGCGACCTCAATTCGGGCAATTGCCTGAAGGTCAAATGGGTATGCGATCGGCTCGGCGTTCCCTATGAATGGATCGCTGTCGATACGCTCGAAGGCGAAAGCCGCACGCCGGATTTCCTGAAACTGAATGACGCTGGGCAAGTGCCGGTTGTCGTGTTCGACGATGGCCGCGCGCTTGCGCAGTCGAACGCCATCATCCGCTATCTGGCCCGCGACAGCGACCTCGTTCCCGCCGATCCTTTTCTCGCTGCGAAGATGGACGAGTGGCTGTTCTGGGAGCAGTACAGCCACGAGCCGTATATCGCGGTGTGCCGCTTCGTCATGGTCTATCTCGGCAAGCCGGCATCGGCGCGCGATCCGGACAAGGTGAAGCGCGGCGAAGCGGCGCTGGCGCGGATGGAGCGGCAACTGGCTGCGACGCCGTTCCTGACCGGCGAGGCGTTCACGCTCGCCGATATTGCGCTGCTCGCCTATACGCGGGTCGCGCATGAGGGCGGTTTCGATCTGGCCGGCTATCGCGCCGTGCGGCGCTGGATCGATGCCTGCGAACGACAACCGGGCATCGCCGTTTGATCCGGGCTGCCGGTTTACGCGCCGTTTGCCCTCCGGCGTCGCTCACCACGATGTTGCCGCTTAAGCCTTCCGTATGACTTGACCGCCATAGCGGCTTCGCGTATCAGCCGCGGCGGGACACCTCCCCCCAACGGGAGGCTTACTATCTGGAAGGATAGACAATGACCGTAGCGAAGCCCGCTGCGCGGCCGAACGTGCCGCATTTTTCGTCCGGCCCCTGCGCCAAGCGCCCCGGCTGGACCCCCGAAAATCTCAAGGACGCCGCCCTCGGCCGTTCGCATCGCGCGAAGATCGGCAAGGCCAAGCTCAAGCTCGCCATCGACCTGACGCGCGAGGTGCTGGAGGTGCCGGCCGACTACAGGATCGGCATCGTGCCGGCGTCGGACACCGGCGCGGTCGAGATGGCGCTGTGGTCGCTCTTGGGCGCGCGTCCGGTCACCATGCTGGCCTGGGAATCCTTCGGCGAGGGCTGGGTCACCGACGTCGTCAAGCAGCTGAAGCTGAAGGACGTCACCACGCTGAAAGCGGGCTACGGCGAGATTCCCGATCTCTCCAGGGTCGATCCCGCGACCGATGTCGTCTTCACCTGGAACGGCACCACCTCCGGCGTGCGGGTGCCGAACGCCGACTGGATCAGGGCCGATCGCGAGGGCCTGACCATCTGCGACGCCACCTCGGCGGCGTTCGCGCAAGCCCTCGACTGGGCCAAGCTCGATGTCGTCACCTTCTCGTGGCAGAAGGCGCTGGGCGGCGAGGGCGGCCACGGCATGCTGATCCTGTCGCCGCGCGCGGTTCAGCGGCTGGAAAGCTACACCCCGGCCTGGCCGCTGCCGAAGATCTTCCGCATGACCAAGGGCGGCAAGCTGATCGACGGCATCTTCGTCGGCGAGACCATCAACACGCCGTCGATGCTGTGCGTCGAGGATTATCTCGATGCGCTGAACTGGGCGAAGTCGGTCGGCGGCCTCAAAGGCATGATCGGCCGCGCCGACGCCAACACCAGGGCGCTGAGCGACTGGGTGGCGAAGACGCCGTGGATCGATTTCCTCGCCGCCGATCCGGCGATCCGCTCCAACACCTCGGTCTGCCTCAAGGTGGTCGATCCCGCCGTCACCGCGCTGCCGGCCGA
>JAGRLZ010000153.1 GCA_020441545.1 Xanthobacteraceae bacterium
CCTACGCGGTCTATGTGCATGGCACGTTTCCCGGCACGGCGGCGGCCGCCTCGGCATGGGTGGCGGATGTCGCGGTCAACAAGGCGACCGGCGACGTCGCGGTGACGCATGTGACGGTGGGACAGGATTCCGGCCTCGTCATCAACCCGGACGGCGTGCGCCACCAGATCCACGGCAACGTCATCCAGTCCACCAGCCGCGCGCTGAAGGAGGAGGTCGGCTTCACCGACACTGCGGTGGCGAGCCGCGAATGGGGCGGCTATCCGATCCTCACCTTCCCCGAGGTGCCGACCATCGACGTGGTGATCGTGCCGCGGCAGGACCAGCCGCCGCTCGGCGTCGGCGAGTCCGTGTCGGTGCCGAGCGCGGCCGCGATCGCCAACGCGATCTTCGATGCCACCGGGGTGCGATTCCGCGAACTGCCGTTCACGCCCGAGCGCATTCGTGAGGGTCTCCGCGCGGCGGAGAGCAGGCCGCCGCCCTCCCCGGCCCGCAGGCGCGGGGTGCTCGCCGGCCTCGCGGCGCTGTGCACGGCGGTCGCCGGGCTTGCGGTCGCGGCCATGCCGTGGCGGCCGGCGATCGCGCCGACCACACCGATCGATGCCGGCACCTATTCCGCCGCGACCATCGCGCGCGGCCGGCAACTCGCGGCGCTCGGCAATTGCGCGGTGTGCCACACCGCGGATGGCGGCGCGGTCAATGCCGGCGGGCGGCCGCTGGAGACGCCGTTCGGCACCATCCATGCCACCAACATCACGCCCGACGTCGCGACCGGCATCGGCGCCTGGTCCTATCCCGCGTTCGCGCGCGCCATGCGCCAGGGCATCGGCCGCGACGGCCGTCATCTCTATCCGGCGTTTCCCTACAACCATTTCGCCAAGGCCAGCGGGGCCGACCTGCAGGCGCTCTATGCCTACCTGATGGCGCAGGCCCCGGTGCGGCAGGAAAATCGCGCCAACGCGCTGCCGTTCCCGCTCAACCTGCGCCCGGTGGTGGCGGGATGGAACCTGCTGTTTCACGGCACCGCGCGCTTCGCCGCCGATCCGGCGAAGTCGGACACCTGGAATCGCGGCGCCTACCTGGTCGAGGGGCTCGGCCATTGCGGCGCCTGCCACACCCCGCGCAATGCGCTCGGGGCGGAAAAGGCATCGGCCCGGCTCGCCGGCGGCACCGCCGAGGGCTGGGAGGCGCCGGCGCTCACGTCGCTGTCGCAGGCGCCGATCCCGTGGAACGAGGACGAATTGTTCGCCTACCTGCGCACCGGCGTGTCACGCTTCCACGGCGTCGCGGCGGGGCCGATGGGCCCGGTGGTGAAGGAACTGGCGGCGCTGCCGGATGCCGACATCCGCGCCATGGCGGTCTACCTCGCCTCGTTCAATCCCGATGCGCCCGCGGCCGACGGCGCGCAGGCGCTGGCGGTGAAGCTGGAAACCATCACCGCGCGCCGTCCGCTGGAGGCCTCGCCGGAAGGCGCACGGCTCTATGACGGCGCCTGCGCGGTGTGCCACGAGGTCGGCGGGCCGGCGCTGTTCGGCTCGCGGCCGTCGCTGGCGCTCAACAGCAATGTCCACGCCGCGACCCCGGACAACCTGGTGCGGGTGATCCTGGAGGGCATCATGACGCCGGCCTATGCCGACCTCGGCACCATGCCGGCGTTTCGCGACAGCCTGGACGACCGGCAGGTCGGCGAGCTGGCAAAATACCTGCGGCGGCGCTTCGCCCCCGACAAGGCGCCGTGGCGGGATATCGAGGCGGTGGCGCGCGCGGCGCGCTGATCCCGGCGGCTAGCCAGCCATATTGGAGGAATTCCGGATTGCTTCGGAGCGAGAGCCTGTGCTCGGACAGTGCGGCGCACTGATCCGGGTGCGCCTCGCAATGACGGCGGTAACATGGTTCCCCGGCTATGCGGCTCTTCGCAGGCAGGCTATATAGCAGCCCATGCCTGTGACCGACATCGCGACGCGAACCTACGACCACGGCTGGCGGCTCGACCCCATCATCCGCAGCCTGCTCGATACGGATTTCTACAAGCTGCTGATGTTGCAGATGATCCGGGAATTCTACCCGAACGAGAACGTCACCTTCTCGGTCATCAACCGCAGCCGCCATGTCCGCCTCGCGGAGGTGATCGACGAGGGCGAGTTGCGCGCCCAGCTCGACCACGCCCGCAGCATCCGCTTCACCAAGAAGGAATTGATCTGGCTGGCCGGCAACACCTTCTACGGCAAGACCCAGATGTTCTCGCCGGATTTCATCCGCTGGCTCGGCGAATTCCAGCTGCCCGAATACGAACTGCGCAAGGTCGACGGCCAGTACGAACTGCACTTCCACGGGCCGTGGACCCATACCACGATGTGGGAAATCCCGGCGCTCGCGATCCTCAACGAGCTGCGCTCGCGGCAGGCGATGAAGGGCCAGGGCCGCTTCGCGCTCGACGTGCTCTATGCCCGCGCCAAGGCCAAGCTGTGGACCAAGGTGGAGCGCTTGCGCAAGCTGGAGAACCTGCGGCTGTCGGACTTCGGCACCCGGCGTCGCAACGGCTTCCTGTGGCAGCGCTGGTGCGTGGAAGCGGTGAAGGAAGGTCTGGGCCCGGCCTTCACCGGCACCTCCAACGTGCTGCTGGCGATGGACAACGACCTCGAGGCGATCGGCACCAACGCGCACGAACTGCCGATGGTCGCCGCCGCGCTCGCCAACGACGACAACGAGCTGCGCTGGGCGCCCTACCGCATTCTCGACCAGTGGCGGCACACCTACGGCGGCAACCTGCTGGTGGCGCTGCCGGATGCCTTCGGCACCAAGGCGTTCCTGCGCGACGCGCCGGAATGGGTGGCCGACTGGACCGGCTTCCGCCCCGACAGCGCGCCGCCGATCGAGGCCGGCGAGGAAATCATCCGCTGGTGGAAGCGGAACGGCCGCGACCCGCGCGAGAAGCTGCTGGTGTTCTCGGACGGCATGGATGCGGATTCGATCGAGCGCACCTACTACTACTTCGCCGGGCGGGTGCGGCTGTCGTTCGGCTGGGGCACCAATCTGACCAACGATTTCGTCGGCTGCGCGCCGGACCCCACCACCGACCTCGATCCGATCTCGATCGTCTGCAAGGTGACGTCGGTCAATGGCCGACCCGCCGTCAAGCTCTCCGACAATCCGGAGAAGGCCACCGGCGATGCGGCCGAGATCGCACGCTACCTGCGCGTGTTCGGCGACACCGGACGGGTCCGCACCCCGGTCCGGGTCTGAACGCCCGCCCGGCTTCCCCGATCGGCCGCTTTCACCGCCCGCGCCGGGCGGGCAGCTTTTGCCCTTTTCGGCCACCGCCGCCGGCAATACCCCATACATCATTGAAATCATGGGATGTTTTGGTACCCGCCGCACCAGCGCCGCGCCTTCACGAGCTGCGGTGATGGCAAATATTGACCCCTTTTATGGTCAATCCTCACCTTGACGGCCTGGCATGTGGGATGCCACCGATTGGTGCGGAATTACCTAAATCAGTGGTTCTTTCTGCGGAGACCGCCATGCCCGCCTCCAAGCCAGCCAGGACCGTTCCCGGGACCGTTTCCAAGACCGTTCCCGGAACCATTTCCAGGACCGCTCCCATGGCCGAGCCCAGCCTCACGATCGTTCCGATCGCGCCCGAAGCCAGCTTCAAGACCAAGGCTTACGAGGCGCTCAAGGATGCGATCCTGAAGATGGACATCTACGCCACGCCGGAGCCGGTGATGCTCGACGAGCGTGCGCTGTCGGAACGCCTCGGCGTCAGCCGCACGCCGATCCGCGAAGCCATCGCCATGCTGGAGCAGGACGGCCTGGTGAAGGCGCTTCCCCGCCGCGGCATCGTAGTGGTGCGCCGGAGCAAGACCGAGATCGTCGACATGATCCGCGCCTGGGCGGCGCTGGAAAGCATGGCCGCCCGCCTCATCACCACCACCGCGCGCAAGCGCGATATCACCGCGCTGCGCGACTTCTTCAAGGATTTCGGCAAGCAGCGCTGCCCGCAGAACCACGTCGCCGAATATTCGAGGGCCAATATCGCGTTTCACCAGGCGCTGATCTCGCTCAGCGAATCCCCGGTGCTGGTGAACATGACCAACGATATCCTGCTGCATGTGCGCGGCTATCGGCAGTTGACGATCGGACACGAGGAGCGCCTCGCCGTTTCGCTGACCGAGCATCTCGCGATCATCGACGCGCTGGAGCAGCGCCAGACCGAACTCGCCGAAAAGCTGGCGCGCGACCACACGCTCGGCCTCGCCACCTTCGTCGAGACCCACGGCCAGGAGCTGCCGGACTGAGGCGTCAACCGCGCCGTTTCAGCCTGCCTTGGTCGCGCCCCGCCCTGATCCAAGCCTTGACCAAGCCCTGGTCGAAACCTTGCGGGCGCAGCGCATTCGGGACACGCATACGGGAGAACAACCATGTCGAAGGCGCTTCAGGGCGTTCGCATTCTCGATTTCACCCATGTGCAGTCGGGGCCGACCTGCACCCAGTTGCTGGCGTGGTTCGGCGCCGACGTCATCAAGGTGGAGCGCCCCGGCGCCGGCGACATCACCCGCGGGCAACTGCAGGACATCCCGAACGTGGACAGCCTGTATTTCACCATGCTGAACCACAACAAGCGCTCGATCACGCTCGACACCAAGAATCCGAAAGGCAAGGAAATCCTCACCGCGCTGATGAAAGCCTGCGACGTGCTGGTGGAGAACTTCGCGCCCGGCGTGCTCGACCGCATGGGCTTTTCCTGGGAGGCGATCCAGGCCATCAACCCGAAACTGATCGTGGCCTCGATCAAGGGTTTCGGCCCCGGCCCTTACGAGGATTGCAAGGTCTACGAGAACATCGCGCAATGTGCCGGCGGCGCGGCCTCCACCACCGGCTTCCGCGACGGCGTGCCGCTGGTGACCGGCGCCCAGATCGGCGACAGCGGCACCGGGCTGCACCTGGCGCTCGGCATCGTCACCGCGCTCTACCACCGCACCCATTCCGGCGTCGGGCAGCGGGTGACGGTGGCGATGCAGGACGGCGTGCTCAACCTCGCCCGGGTCAAGCTGCGCGACCAGCAACGGCTCGCCCACGGTCCGCTGAAGGAATACAGCCAGTTCGGCGAAGGCATCCCGTTCGGCGACGCCACGCCCCGCGCCGGCAACGATTCCGGCGGCGGCCAGCCGGGGCGCATCCTGAAATGCAAGGGCTGGGAGAGCGATCCCAACGCCTACATCTATTTCATTACGCAAGCGCCGGTCTGGGACAAGATCTGCGACGTGATCGGCGAGCCCGACTGGAAGACCCATCCCGACTACGCCAAGCCGGCCGCGCGGCTGCCGCGGCTGAACGATATCTTCGCGCGCATCGAGCAATGGACCATGGCCCGGACCAAGTTCGAGGCGATGGAAATCCTCAACGGACACGACATCCCCTGCGGCCCGATCCTGTCGATGAAGGAATTGGCCGAGGATCGATCGCTGCGCGCGACCGGCACCGTCGTCGAGGTCGATCATCCGGCGCGCGGCAAATATCTGTCGGTCGGCAACCCGATCAAGCTGTCGGCAAGCCCCAGCGACGTGGCGCGCTCGCCGCTGCTCGGCGAACACACCGAGGAGATCCTGCGCGAGGTCCTGGGCCTGGGCGATGCCCAGGTCACTGATATCCGCGACTCCGGCGCGCTCGATCCGCCACGCAAGGAGGCCGCCGAATAACGCTTCACCGCCACGACCGCGCTCGTGCCGGGTGCGGCTGCCCACTCAACACGCTCGGAATGCTGCAACGGATCAAGCCATGAAAATCTGCATCTACGGCGCCGGCGCCATCGGCGGCTATCTCGGCGTGCAACTGCACCAGTCGGGCGCCGATATCAGCCTGATCGCGCGCGGCCCTCACCTCGCCGCGATGACGGCGAACGGATTGAAGCTGCTGAGCGGCGGCGAGGCGCGCGTGGTGCGGCCGCGCTGCACCGACAACCCGTCCGAGCTCGGCCCGCAGGATGTCGTCATCATCTGCCTCAAGGCGCATTCGATTCCGGGCGTGATCGACTCGATGAAGCCGCTGCTGGCCTCGCACACCCGCATCGTCACCGCGGTGAACGGCATTCCCTACTGGTATTTCTACAAGCACGGCGGCGCCCATGAAGGCGCCGTGCTGGAAAGCATCGATCCCGGCGGCCGGCAATGGCGCGAACTCGGTCCCGAGCGCGGCATCGGCTGCATCGTCTATCCGGCGACCGAGATCGAGGCGCCGGGCGTGATCCGTCACGTCTATGGCGACCGCTTTCCGATCGGCGAGCCGACCGGCGAAAAGACCGCGGACGTCGAGAACCTGTCCGCCGTTTTCGCCAGGGCCGGATTGCAGGCGCCGGTCCTCGATCGCATCCGCGACGAAATCTGGCTGAAGCTGTGGGGCAATGTCTGTTTCAATCCGATCAGCGCATTGACCCATGCGACGCTGGACGTGATCTGCAGCGATCCGGCGACGCGCGCGCTGTCGAAGGCGGTGATGCTGGAGGCGCAGGCGATCGCGGAGACCTTCGGCGTCAAATTCCGCGTCGACGTCGAGCGCCGCATCGAGGGCGCGCGCAAGGTCGGCGCCCACAAGACCTCGATGCTGCAGGACCTCGAGCGCGGCCGGCCGATGGAGATCGATCCGCTGGTGACGGTGGTGCAGGAGATGGGCCGGCTGACCGGCATTCCGACGCCGGCGCTCGATGCGGTGCTGGCGCTGGTGGTGCAGCGCGCCAGGGTCGCCGGACTTTACTGAAGGCCGCGTCCGAATTCCGGACAACAAAAAATCCCCCGAATCCTGCGCTCCGGGGGATTTCGTTTGTCGGAAGGCGGCACGGCACCTGAACGGCGTCAGGCCCCGCTTGCGGCGCGGGTCAAGCGCCATCGCCGGGAACCCGCACTGCAAAAACGCCGGCCCCCGCGATGGACTTTCGCGCGGTCCGGCGGCAATGTTGCCGCGAACAGTGCAAGCCCGATCAGACAAGCCCCGATCAGGCAAACCCCGATCAGGCAAACCTCAATCAAGACCAAGGAGTGGAAGCAGCCCATGTTGAAGACGCGATTCACCGAGCTTGTCGGCGTCGAACATCCGATCGTCCAGGGCGGAATGCAGTGGGTAGGACGGGCCGAACTCGTCGCCGCCGTCGCCAATGCGGGCGCGCTCGGCTTCATCACGGCGCTGACGCAGCCGACGCCCGAGGATCTCGTCAAGGAAATCGCGCGCTGCCGCGACATGACCGACAAGCCGTTCGGCGTCAACCTGACGATCCTGCCGGCGATCAAGCCGCCGCCCTATGCCGAATATCGCCGCGCCATCATCGAGAGCGGCATCAAGGTGGTCGAGACCGCCGGCAACAAGCCGCAGGAGCATGTCGACGAGTTCAAGAAGAACGGCGTCGTCATCGTGCATAAATGCACCAGCGTGCGTCATGCGCTGTCGGCCGAGCGGATGGGCGTCGACGCGATCTCGATCGACGGCTTCGAATGCGCCGGCCATCCCGGCGAGGACGATACGCCCGGCCTGATCCTGATCCCGGCCGCCGCCAACAGGGTGAAGATTCCGATGATCGCCTCGGGCGGATTCGGCGATGCGCGCGGCCTGGTGGCGGCGCTCGCGCTCGGCGCCGACGGCATCAACATGGGCACCCGCTTCATGTGCACCAGGGAGAGCCCGATCCACCAGTCGGTGAAGGAACGCATCGTCGCCAATGACGAGCGCGAGACCGACCTGATCTTCCGCACCATGCGCAACACCTCGCGCGTCGCCAGGAATGCCGTCAGCCGGCAGGTGGTGGCGATGGAGAAAGAGGGCGCGACCTTCGACCAGGTGCGCGACCTGGTGGCCGGCGCCCGCGGCAAGATGGTCTATGCCACCGGCGATACCGATCAGGGCATCTGGTCGGCCGGCCAGGTGCAGGGCCTGATCGACGATATCCCGAGCTGCGAGGAACTGGTGTCGCGCATCGTCCGCGAAGCCGAAGCCATCATCGAGGGGCGCCTCGAATCGATGGTCGTCACCAGCCGCCGCGCCGCGGCGGAATAAGGCGCCGTCCAGCCCGCAAGGCCGATCCCATGAAAGCGTTCGTCTATGGCGCCGGCGGCGCTGCCGTCACCGAGGTTGCCAAACCCGCGCCGCAAGGCACCCAGGTGCTGGTGCGGGTTCGCGCCTGCGGCCTCAACCGGGCCGACCTGGGCATGACCAAGGGTCATGCCCACGGCAGCGCGGGTGGCGCCGGCACCGTGCTCGGCATGGAGTGGGCGGGAGAGATCGTCGAACTGGGACCGGAGGCCAGCGGCGTCAAGATCGGCGATCGCATGATGGGATCGGGCGGCGCGGCGTTTGCCGAATACACCCTCGCCGATCACCAGCGGCTGTTTCCGATTCCGCAAGGCATGAGCTTCGAGATCGCCGCCACGCTGCCGGTCGCGCTGACGACGATGCACAACGCGCTCGTCACCAACGGCCGGCTGGAACGCGGTCAATCGGTGCTGATCCAGGGCGCAAGCTCGGGGGTCGGCTTGATGGCGCTGCAGATCGCCAGGCTGAAAGGCGCCCGGCCGGTGATCGGATCGTCGACCGATGCCACGCGCCGCGGGCGGCTGAAGGAGTTCGGCGCCGACCTCGCGATCGACTCCGGCGATCGCGGCTGGGTCGACGAGGTGCTGGCCGCCACCGGCGGCCAGGGCGTGGACCTGATTGTCGATCAGATATCCGGCCCGGTCGCCAACCAGAATCTCGCGGCGACCCGGGTGCTCGGCCGCATCGTCAATGTCGGCCGCCTCGGCGGCACCCATGGCGATTTCAACTTCGACCTGCATGCGGCGCGCCGCATCAGCTATATCGGCGTCACCTTCCGGACCCGGTCGATCGAGGAGATCCGCGAGATCTTCCGGCAGGTGCGGGCCGATATCTGGCCGGCGGTCGAATCCGGACAACTGCGGCTGCCGATCGATTCCACCTACGCCTTCGACGATATCGCGACCGCGTTCGCACGGATGGAGGCCAACCGGCATCTCGGCAAGATCGTGGTGACGCTGTAACGCCCGCGCAACTCGCAACGTTCGATTTCGCCGTACACGTTTCAAGTCGGAATAAGTCGCAATCGCAAAGATCGCTGTGGCATGCAGCCTCGCGCCAGCTTTCCCGCGGCAAGGCCGGCTGCTAAACCCCCGCCATGACCAAGGCCGTCCTCAGCAGCAAATCCCGGGTCGCCGCCATTTCCGTCGCCGCCAGCGCGACGATGGCGGCGGTCAAGTTCCTGGTCGGGATCGCGATCGGCAGCCTCGCGCTGATTTCGGAGGCGCTGCACAGTTCGATCGACCTGGTGGCGACCATCATCACCTGGGTCGTGGTGCGGATATCCGACCGGCCGGCCGACGACGAACACCACTACGGCCACGGCAAGATCGAAAGCCTCTCGGCCCTCGGTGTCATCGCGCTGCTCTATATTCTCGCCGGCGGCGTCCTGGTCACGGCCTATGGCCACCTGCGCGACGGCGCCGTGCCGCCAACGCTGTCGGTCGTCCCCTTCGCCGTGCTGGTGATCGATATCGCCGTCAACCTGTGGCGGGCCCGCGCCCTGCACCAGGCGGCGCGCGACACCCGGAGCCAGGCGCTCGCGGCCGACGCGCTGCACTTCGCATCCGACGTGATGGGATCGTTCGCGGTCATCGCCGGCCTCGGCCTTTCGGCGCTCGGCTATGCGTGGGGCGACGCCGCGGCGGCGGTCGCGGTCGCCGTCATCATCGCCGTCCTCGGCCTGCGGCTGGCGCGCGAGACCGTCGAGACGCTGCTGGACCGCGCGCCCGAGGGGGCCTCGGACCTGGCGCGCGCCGCCATCATGGCCGTTCCCGGCGTGGTCGATGTCGGCCGCCTGCGGGTGCGGATGGTCGGCTCGACCCATTTCATCGACGCCGACGTGATGGTGCCCCGCACCTATCCGATCGACCGCATCGACGTCATCAAGCATACGGCCCAGGCGGCCGTCACCAGGGCGCTGGGGGATGCGGACCTGAGCTTCACCGCCGTCCCGGTGGCGCGCGACAACGAAACCGTGCGCGACCGGGTGATGGTGATCGCACGCAATTCCGGCCTCGCCATTCATCACGTCACCGTCCACGATATCGACGGCAAGTTGATCGTCAGCATCGACCTCGAGGTCGACGGCAACCTGCATCTCAGCCAGGCCCACGATATCGCGCACGGCCTCGAACAGCACATCCGCGCCGACTTCGGCGCCGATGTCGAGGTGGACACCCATATCGAGCCGCTCGAACCGGAGCGGCCGCTGGGGACCGACGCCCCGGAAGCCCGTGTCGCGCAGATCAGGAACGCGCTGGTCCGCATCGCGGGCGACAGCGACATTCACGACGTTCATAACGTCCGCGTACGCGAGACCGACGACGGCGAGATCGTCAATTTCCACTGCCGCGCGGCGCCCGATGCAAGCGTCATCCACGTTCACGAACAGGTCGACCAGATCGAGCGCGCGCTGAAGGCCGCCCATCCCGTCGTCAGGCGCGTCATCAGCCACGCCGAGCCCGACCGCCCCGACTGACGCGGCCCGCGCATTCAGGAAAGCGCCGTTCCTGTTTCGGACTCACATCCGACGCCGGCGCGTGGCGAAAATTTGCGTTGGATAGAAATTATTTCGCATTAACGTTTTGTTGACTCTCGACAGCGCGCGAAAACTGGATTCAAATCAC